>JADJXL010000021.1 GCA_016715885.1 Polyangiaceae bacterium | reverse complement strand
TCAATGGAGCCGCTCCCTTTCGAGAGCGGAATGTCGTCCCGCAGAAACCGAGTCATCCCGAGCACTTGCAAGACGGTTTGCGAGCGCCCCAGTGGCACAGTTCTTGCGGGTTTGGCTGGGCCGAACATGCGACCCCAGCTGCTTACCAAAATCTCCTCTCTTTTCAAGGACCTAGTGCCCCTGCGAGCGCCCCCCGGCCCTGGCGCGCCACGTAACCGCTCGCAACAGCCCTTCCACACAACCACCCCTCTACCACACCCGCACACGTCCACACAACCCCCCTTCCACACTTTTTTACACCCCTCACCTCACACTTTTTTCTTGATCCCCTTCCCCACCATGTGTTCTCATCCACCCCCAACATCACCCATTTCCAACCAACATACCTCGCAAAGGACGCGCAAACCGTGGCCCCCAAACGAATCCCCACCGACGAAATGCTCCAAGTCTCCGCTGAATGGCTCAAACCCGAATCCCCAGCCCACCAAGCCATCCTCGCCTCCAACGACCTCGCACCCTGCCTCCCTCGCATCACTACCGCTCACAACGAGCTCGGCCAAAACGCACAACCCGTCCCCGATAACCCACGACTCGGCGAAATCAGCAAAGAACAATCCTTCGTCGACGACCGACACGACGACCTCATCCGAGGATCCCACGGCCTGCTCACCGCAACCGCCTTCCTCCTCGGCGATTCCGATGGCGCCCCATTGCTCGCATTGCGCGATTTCCTCATCCCAGACGGCCTCTCCAGCTCCCAAAAATCCTACCGCGCCGAAGCCGGCCAAGCCGCACAACTCGAAGCCCGCATCACCCCCGAAATCCACAGCCAATTGTCGAATATCCTCGTCGGGCCAAAAGATCAACAACGCTCCCTCGCCCAATGCATCGACGAATGGATCACACTCGGCAAAAAACTCGGCTCCCTCGAAGACGAAAAAGCACGCCTCGCCCCATCGAGCCCATCCACCCCCACCGACGCCTCCCTCGTCGCCGCGCGCAACAAATGGATCCGCGCCGTCAACCTCTTCGTCGCCATCGCCGAAGCCGCCGAGCTCGATCCCCAAATCGATACCCTCGTCTTCGGACCCCTCCGCGCCGCCGAAGCCAAAGCCAATGCGCGCAACCGCTCACCCGCAAAACCCACAGAACAATAACGACAACGAATCCCCCCTCCAACCCACTCAATACGTAAGCAAATCTCCAAAAAGCCCCTTCGAAAGGGGTCCCAAGTGGTTTCGAACCTGCCGCGACCCCTTTCGAAAGCCATCCAAAATGGTTTCGAAGTATTTTAGACCCCTTTCGAAAGGGGTCCCAAGTGGTTTCGAACCATCCGCGACCCCTTTCGAAAGCCCTCCGCCGCGGTTTTTCAGCCGATTAAACCACCACCGCGACGTCATCGGGCGGCACGTACACCCGCCCCATCGACCATAACGCTCCTTTTCCACGCCCCGCCGCCGGACCCACGTCCACGAAGAGCACCCGATCCTCCGCGTGATTGATGATACCACGCAATTTGTCGCGCAGCTCCACCATTTCACGCTTGCTCAAATCGCACCGAAACACCGAATACTGCACCGAATCCCCATACCCACGCATCGTCTTGAATACACCCCGCCACCGCTTCGGACAACTCACGTCATAACATACGATGTACGTCTGCCGCATGTTTCCCCCTCAACGCGTCCGAAAAGACGGATACGATTCGATTTCCCCAAGCAATACGCGACCCAAGAGCCGCGCCTGCACCTCCAGCAGCCGACGATAACTCAACCGATATCCGAATATCGGGTGCGTCACCAATTGATCCATCCGCCGCTCGTACGCCACGATGAACCGCTTTCGCGCCTCCGGCGTGAGCGCCACCGACCCGGCCGCGCGCACGAAATCATCCACCCCCACGACGCCATTGTTAATGGCCGTGATCACCGCCGAATCCGCCACGATCGGCCGCATTTCCTCCATCAAGTCCAGCGCCAACGCGGGCCTGCCGAACCGCGGCCGATGATAAAAACCCATCATCGGATCCAGCCCCACCGCCTCCAGCGCCAACGCAAACTCCTTCGATAGCAGCGAATACGCCAGCGACAACAACGCATTCAGCGGATCCCTCGGCGGCCGTCGATTTCGCCCCGCCCAATCGAACGTCTCCCGAACCTCCGACGCACCTTTGATCATCCCCGCAAACGCCGCGAAGTAAATCCGCGCCGCCGTCCCCTCGATCCCCAAAAGCCCCTCGGGATCCTCCGTCTTCTCCGCCTTCTTTGCCAATTGCTCCAGCTCGAAAAGCACCGAAGCTTCCACGCCGCCGTGATTGCGCCGCAACATCGTCCGACCATTGCGGATTTTCGCCGCCACCACCCCTCGCGCGAACTTCGAACAGAACAACTTGTCCCGCGCCCATGCATATTGCGCCATTCGCAGCTCGACGTTCTTCGACGAATACCCACACGCCCGCCCGATGTAATATCCTCCCGTCGTGAAAAACGCCACCGGTATCGCTCGATCCAAGAGCGCCTTCAGCGCCTGCGTCGATACTTGCACATTGCCCATGACGCATACCTGCGACGTGCTCGTCAATCGAGCCTCCGTCGCCCCCTCTTTCGACGTCACCGCGAGCCGTTCGCCCGAAAGCCCAATTCGCGCCCCTTGAGATTGCACATAAAGCGGCACCTTGTCGTCACGCGCCGGATGCAATCGCCGAATTTCGGCCACGCCCTGCCCCACGGGATCCGCCAAACCCCATGGATCATGCTCCAGCGGCCCCGTCAAATCGTCTTCGATGCCCGGCCTCGCAGGCTCTTCCACCGGCTCGTCCAATGGATCCACCTCGTCGACATTCGATTCCAGTCGCCGCAAGAGATTGGTTTCATCGGGCAAACAGATCCCCACCAGCGAACAACCATTGCACTTTGGACTATCCACGAGCGGCGGAGGCAATACCCCTGCGCTGCCCAAAGCGCGCGCCCTGCGCACCGCCTCGAGCGTCGTTTGCACCAGCGATTCGTCGATGGAAATGCCCACGCGCTTCTTCGATCCGGCAAAATAAATCGCCCCCTCGTCACACACGTACCCATGCTCGCGCAAGAGCAATACCTGCGCACATATCTGCGCGCGCTCGGGCAAATATGCTCCCTCCGGCAAATCCGGCGCTTTGCCTCGTTTGTATTCGATGGGCAAGACGCGCCCCGAACCGTCGCCCTCCACGATGTCGATCTTCGCCGTAATACCAAGCCGTTCCGAAGAGAGCCACACGCTTCGAGCTTCATAAGGCGGAGGCTCCGGCACTTCGGCCACCGGCTCGGTGTCGTTGTCTTCGGAATCGGCCTTTTTGCTTTTGCGCCCCGCGCGTTCACCCGGTTTTGGCGGCAATTCGCCTCCAGGTTTGTCCGGGCGCCGATGCACCGCGCGACCTTCGACCGTGTACCAGTTGTCGTCGAACTCGCCCTGCGCCCATTCCAGGTAAAACAGCCGCTCGCAATAGAGCACTTCGTTGATCATCCGCGCCGGAACCACCTCCGGCACGTCCGGGACCACGGGCAACCGCAATCCCAGATGTTTCGCGCGCAGCGGCGGCGTCTCATTCGCGTCGTCCGCTGGCGACGCGACCGTATTCGATTCGGACATGTCCTCCTCCCTTTCGTCGAAGAGGAGCATGCCCCAACTGTATGGTGCTTGTCGAGTTTTTCGCGACGAATTTTTTATGCCGGGACGAACTGCCCCAAACCGAAGTGCGAAGCGTATCCGATCGCGATCGGACCATCGACCGGCTCGGCAAACGACAGGCGCAGACCAAAAGCCGCGTCGACCGGAGGTCGTTTGGCATGGTCGAACCGTTCACGCCGAAAGTGACGCCACGCGGTGCTCAGCCTCCGGACAGGCTCCATTGCACTGACCATTTGCGCCCCCTCGACCAATTGCACCCTGGGAGCGCCCGCGCGCCATAGCGCCCAAGCATCCGCGATGGGCGCATGCCCGTCTTCCAGCTCGATTTCGATATGCACGGGATTGGGAAAACCGCGGCACGCAAGCTCGGCTCGCACTTGTCCTTCCAGCGCATTGGCCCCTCGCGCCTTCAAGAACCTGGGCGGCAAAAACGGCGTTACGCTCTGCCAAACCTTGCTCGAATGCAGTTGCCGCGCGCTCGTCGCAAGGTCCGCTCGTTTGCCCATTCCCACGAGCGACACATACAGGTCCGGGATATTTCGCCTTTCGTTTCCGTAGAGCGTCCGAAAGCGCCGCAGAACACCGATGGCCGCATCGTCGAATCCCATCGGCGCATGCAAAAGCACGTGATCCAATCGGTTTTTCCCGTCGAGCGACAGCGGCACGAGCGTCACGTGACGGTGCCCTTCCATCGGGTCGCCGTCTTCGTCGCGCCCCAAAAGACACGCCGAAACGCGCCCCGATTCGGCGGAACGCTTCACGAGCGCTCGGTGCAATTTTTCGAGCCACCATAGCGATTCCGTGAATCGCGGCAGCACTTCGGAATGCGACGTATTCGACGACAAGGCCAAGAGCATCGTATCGACCGCGGGCCTTTCGGCCATGACCGCTCGGTGAGCCGCCGGCAAAGTCGACAAGGCATCCTGGCGCCGCCAATATGCCGCCCAGCGCGTGCCTGGAGGTTGATTCCAGCCTTGCTTTTGCAATGTCGCCGTATCGGCGCCGAGCACCGACACGATATCCGCCGGAAACATTTTTGATATTGCCTCCGAATCCTTCTTGGACAATCCGCCTTTTTTCTTGCCGGCCGAAGGTGCGACATTCGCCGAACGTTTTTGTTTTTCTTGTTCGACGGCTTGATCACGCCATGCTGTGAATGCTGCCGGTTCGAGCGGCGCCAAGAGCGCGATTCGATCGAATCCCGGCCCTGGCGCCGAATCGCTCGCAATGCACCTGTCCAATCCTTCGGCAATGGTTTCCACGCGCTGCGCATCCACCCACGATTCGGCGCGACCGAGGTACGTGAGGGCGCCGAGAAGCGAATCGAAGAGCCCGAGCGTCTCTGGCGAAAGGTCGACGTTCCACGTGATTCCGAGCGCATCGTGGTCACCTCGGCCCACGTAAGCGAAGGCATCGAGCACTTTGCTCGTCGATCCTTTGAATTGGGGCATGTAATGGCGCGTGTGGCCTACCGTGGCTGCGGGCAGGTGGTATTCGGGCAATACGCGCGCGAGCGAATCGAAGAGCTCGACGGCCAAGGGAGGAATCGCGGTCCATCCGAGCCGATTGAAGCCGGCGGCCAGTAAAGCTCGATAAAGCCGCCAGGGGCTCGGCGGCCATTCCACTTCGCCTTCGTTGACGTGCCGTCCCCAGGGCGTTGCGTGATATCGTCCCGCGGGACATTGCAGCATGACGCAAAGCATATCAGCCCTCGAATACGACGCGCGTCACGCCGCGTTCGCCCGCAAAGCGGCTTTGGCATGCGGCAATGGCGCTGGGCAAGGCGGCCGCGAGGTCGGTATAGGACGGCAGGACGAACCCTTCCGGTCGTTTCACGTTCGGCGTCCCGACCAATTCCAGATCGCATGCAGTTCGCAGGCGCAATCCGCCATCGAGCAACGCACGGATCTTGAACAACGCGACGAGCACGAGCATGCGCGACACCTCCGGTCCCAATCGATATCCGCGAATCTGAGCCAAGTCAACATTGAAATACGCCACGATTTTTCGTGCGGTATATTCGTCGCGCGCGAACGGCACGTTGCCGAATCCTTTCGACGTATCGCCGCTTGGATTCACCTGGTCGTTCTTGACGCCGCCCGATGCCGCGACGCGCACATCGTCAGCCTCGATGAATGCAGAGATCACGCGTTCGATGCGCAATCTCCCGCCTGCGAGGTCCTGTTTGGCCAAAAATAACCCGTGCAAGAGCGCGCCCACGTCGTATTTGAGGACCATTTCGGCGAGCTTTTGGCGATCGATTGCGCCGACCGAAAACGTGTCGCTCTCTTTCTTCAGCTTCTGCATGAACGAGGTGTCTTTGCTTTCGAGGATGTACGGCGAATTCAATCGATGCGCTTCGGTGAGGGAGCTCGTTAAATACGTTCCATCTTTCCGTTCGACGCGCACGTAGGGAAGTCCGCAAAGGGGTTCGAGCAAATCTTGTTTTTCCTGGTCCCAGCAGACCGCTTCGAGTCGATTGGCCATGCTTTGCGCGCTTTCGACGAGCAGCCGAGTTCCTTCGTTGGTTTCGAATACGGCCGCTCCAAGGTCCGGAAAGCCCGTGGGTTGAAAACGTTTACCCTGCACCGGACGAAGCTCGCACTCCAAAAGCAGGCGCGAAGGTTTTGGATCTTTTTCGGGCAAGAGCAGTTTCAGATCGATGGTCATGTCGTTGATCTCCTTATCGTTCCTTCACTATCTTGAAATGGATGTTTTTACGCCCGCGTCGACGTCGTGGGGTTTGGCAATGATGCTCGAGAGGCGCATCGCATCGCGCCTGCATACGGGAATGGATATCGCTGCGGCGAGGCGTTTTGCGAGGTTCTCATGGCCGACGATGTGCCGAATCTTGGGCCGAACACCTCGCACCAAGAGCCCGCGCAATGCAACATCGGCGGCGTCTTCGAGGCGTCCTGCCAAGAGCAAACGCAGCGGCGCTGGATCGTTACGGGGCTGTAGGTCATCGAGCGGCCGCGACAAATACGCCAATCGGAATATCGCGTGCGGCACCCACGCTTCCCCGGACGTCGGAGGCACGGGCACGGCATTCCACGCGTCGTCTCCGAATGCCATGAAAGCGCGAGCGAGCGATGCGATACGCCGATCGTCCACGCGGCCATCGAGAAACGCTGCAATGTCGTCGAGCCCCGCGAACGCTCGGCCTTCGAGCGGAAAGAGGCGCAGCCCCGCGCGAGATGCTTCCACGACGCGTCGCAATGCGATCTGGCCGAGGTCTGCGATGAGATCGCGCCCGGACCATACGACGCCCGCATCTTTTCGCAATGCGTCCTGCGCGACGGCAAAACGTATTTGCCCTTTTTCGTGGGTGAGCGGCAAGCAATGTTCGCGAATGGATCCGAATCCAGGCTGGGGCCCTCGTTGCGATGCAATGGCGAGGGCGAGGCGCGCTTCGACCGAGCCGTCATAGGCGGCATCGACCCAGCCTCGAGACAATTTCGGAATGGGCCGGAGGCGCGATTCCGCGGCGACTTTGGGCCTTCGCACGAGCACGTCTTCGGCGGTCGCCATGGCGGTGAGGAGGTCGATGAATGCGCTTCGTGGGGCATCCTTGCGGCTCGCGGAGAGGATGGCTTCTTGAATTCGGCGCACGATACGGGACAAGGTCGCCGGCGCATTTTTGGCGCGCGCCTCGAAGTGTTGCAATGCGCGCACCCAGGGCATGATTTCATCGACCAATTCGATGTGGGGCGAGAGGGATACGGCGAATCGTCCCAGAGGGACGGCGAAGTTCGACAAACCATTGCGCTCGATGTATCCGAAACGCGCAAATGACGTCACGCCGCGCGCCGTACCCAAACGCCCCACGGCGAGCGCCGCGTCGACCGCGGTTTCCGCCGCGCGCGTCCCGCTTTGCAATCGGCCTTCGTGAAACAATGCTTCCACTTCGGAAAGCGTTGCCGGGCCATTCCACAGCGGCATCCATTGTTCGCCGCGCGCATTCTCCGTCGCGGCGCTCGCGTAACCTGCCGAAAGCGTCTTGACCGCAAAAGGCGCGGCCGCTTCAGGGAGGCCGAACCCTTCGAGCCTTCGGACGGCGGCGACTTGGAACATCACGGCCCCTTCGAGCATCAGGACAAAATCCCACGGATTGACCAAGGATGGCCCCGAAAAACCCGCCGCTGCATTCGCGCCACCTGCACCACCCGGCAAGAATTGGCCGACTGCACTTTTTTTCTGTGCCGACGACGCCGCACCGAAGAGGGATGCTCGCAATAACTCGCCCGCGCCCGGCAAAGGTTTCCCGGTCGCCGTATCGAACAATTCCGCAATGCGCTGCATTTGGTTGTTCGTGAAATCGAGCCGCCCATCGTTACCGCCCGAGCCCAGAAGCGCTGGATATTGAGCGGAATCTTTCCCGGTGAGCACGACGGCGGCGTCGAGCCAATCGAGCGGCTCTTCCGGGAGCGACGCTCGCAATGCTTGAAGCAGCTCGGCCTTTTCTTCCTTTTCGGGCCGTTCGGCACGCGCACCCACGACGAAACGCGCAGCTTCAATGGCCCGTCGATAGGCCGCAAACCGGGGCGCATCGGTTTTCGCCAGCGCGTCGATGCCGTCTTTCGAGTCTTTCGGATAAAACCCGCTGCCGCCATTCCACGGGCTGACGAGCGGCGTGGGCGCATAGGAATTCAGGAAAAACGCCTCGAGCTCGTCCGCATCGAGCTTGGTGACGAGATGAAAGACGTCGTCCTTCCAGAATGCGCGAGCATTGGTATCCGCTTGTTTCGCGACCAAACGGAACACGCCGAGGGCTTTCAGGTAAAACGCGAGCGGCGCGGGGGCCGTACCGAAGAGCGCATGAAGATGCAGTTTCATCCGAGCGAGTCCTCCGTCGTCAACTGCGATGCTCGTGCGTCGGCCGCGCGAAGAATCGCTTCGAGATATGCCAAGACAAACGGCCCGAATTCATCCAAAAGCGCAGCTACGCGTTCGCCCCAGCCGGCACCATACTGCGTCGATATGCCCATCGCCGATGCGGCGAGCGACAAGCGAAGCTCTGGAAGCGGCTCTGCCGTACCGTTTTCGGTAGACAGCGGGAAGCTTGGAAGAACGTCACCGTCGACGATACCGAAGATGCCGCCGTGCCCTGCGTCTTGATCATGCGGCGTGCTGGTCCACCGGCATCGGACTTTGCCGTGATGCGTGCATACGAGCCACAACAGCAAATTGAATTCGGTCGCCGACAGAGCTGCGATTTCCTGCGCGAGCGGATGACGGTCGTCGAGGTTTGCCATAACAACCTCGGGGGACGTACCGAGCAATTCGAATAGCTCGAGGTGCGGACCGAGCAGCGCTTCGTGGTTCGGTGCAGCTTGCCGCAAAAGTTCGAGCAACCCGAGCGTGCTCGCCAATTCGTGACGAAAGCCGGGTCGATTTGGATATGCCGGACGTCTCCAAGCGTGCGCGGGAGCTTTGGCCAAGTCGCCGCGTTTTGCAATGGCGGGCGCATTGGCGCGCGCGTCGCTCGTCATCGCGAGCTGAAACGTTTCGTGCGCTTTGCCCGCGTCGTGCCATCGTCCTGCCAGGTGCAGCACATGCAACAAGCGTTCGGGAAGATGCAGCGACGCGCCCATTTCACGGGCCAATTCGCCTGTTTCGCGTCCGTGCGTCGCAATGGTTTTCCACGCGGCCTCGGACAAACGGTCGTCGCCTTCGGATTCCGATGCGAGCGCCAATTTGGCCGCCGCGTCGAGCTCCTGCGCATCGACGGGCACGACGGGAACGGGCTGCGTGCTCTTTGGATGCCACCCGATGAGCGAATCATATCCGCCCGCGTCACGAGGCAAGAGCACGTTCATGGAAGGAACGATGCGTAATGGATCGGCTTTGCGCCATTCACCGGTGACGTAATCGAGGACGAATGCGGTTTTGGTGGGCTCCTTGAGGAAAGCGCGCAATGCGACGATGGGAACGGGGCACAATTCTTCGCGCCGAACGGGCGGCACGGTATTTTTGTCGAATTTGGATCCTTGCGGCAGGTCGCGCCAAAACACGCGGGCATCTCGTTCATCGCCGGAGCGAATGTAGCGGCTGACGTCGAGGTCGGTGCCGGTCAAATCGGGCGTCGTATCGAAGAGATCGTCGATATCGCGCCGCCGCAGGACGTGGCCCTTTGCCATTGCATACAGGCGTCGCAAGACGTCCGGAGATTGCTCTGCCAAACGTTCCTCGAAGGCTTCCAGGGATTTGGGGGAGACGTCGGGGTTTTCTTCGCGAAGGAGGAGCGTTAGTGCGTCATTTGCCGCTTCGAGGTCCGCAGATTCGTACGGGGCTGCATCGGATGAATCTCCGACGACGATGACGGTGCCGAATTCGCCAGCGTAGCGGGCGCATCGGCCGATGCGTTGCACGAGGCTCGACCAAGGGCAGAGGTCGGTGACGAGCGTCGCTGCGGAGATGTCCACGCCGGCTTCGACGACTTGGGTGGCGACGATGATACGGCCTCCTGCGGGGATATTTTCTGGGTTTCGCTGGAGAAACTCGGACCACGATGCACGTTCGTGACTGCGGAAGCGGCTATGGACGAGGCGGATGTCGATATCGGCGGCGTCAGCGCGAATTTTTCGTTTTTGGCCTTTGCCTTCGTAGCGGCTTTCATCGAGGGTGCGGAACACATCGACGGCGCGTTCGACGCGATTGATCACGACGAGGGTGGTTTTACCGTGCTGGTGTTTGTCTCGGACGAGCGTCGCGACGTCGGCGGGTTTTGTTGTTTTGTCTTGTCGTTCGATTCGTTTGGAGACGTCCCAGAGGCCGCCGTGTCGCATACTTGCGGGTATGCGAATGGTTTCTTCGTCGAGCTTTCGGGCAGCATCGACGTGGTCGATGGTTTTCAGCCAATCTGGTTGAAGTGTGGCGCTCATCCACCACGAAAAGCACGGGCGGAGGGATCCGTTATTTCGTTTGGCATCTTGGGATCGGAATGCGGACAATTGGGCGCTCGTGGGCAGGCTTGTATCCATGAGCTGCACTTCGTCGAGGATCCAGAGGGTATCTTGGTGGAGGAGGCCGAAATCGAGGGGCCAGCGTGCGCGTCCGATGGCGTATCCGCGATTGAGAGCGCGGGACAGGAGCATGTCTTGTGTGCCGACGAGGATGGTGGGTTTTTCCGGGTTGAGCTCCCAGCGAACGTCCTGCGCGCCGCCCATGAGGACGTGGGTGTTGATGGAGGAGGCGACGTTTTGGCACCAGGCATCGATGATGCGGGCGGATTGTTCGACGAGGACGCGCATGGGCAAACACAGGACGAGGCGCGTGGGCCATTGGGGATTGTCGAGGCGCACGCGATGATGGAGCCACGGGAGGATGGCGCCGGCAGTTTTACCGAAGCCGGTGGGTATGCGCAGGAGTCGGTCACGACAAACGGGATCGGCGCCGAGGGAGGCTTGCCATGGATGAGGGGCGTATCCGGTGAGGGATTGGAAGAAGGGGTGGAAGTCGGACATGGCTTTGGGTTGCACGAAGGTCTCGAGGTTTGTCGGTAGTCGCTTTTCGATTGGATGTCAAAGCTCTTTGTCGTCGACGCGGCTACTTCCTCGCTTGCCAACGTGCCAAGATCGGCTTGTTCCTATCCACCACGGCAAACATCAATGCCGTTACCTGCTCATGCTTGTATTCGCGAACTGCGTCGACGATGCCCGGGATCGAATATCCGGCCATCTTCAGGATACGCACGAGCCGCCCGTCGAGCGAAATGCAAAGCTCGGTGTCGTCTTCGAGCGCGTTTTTCACGACCTTTTCGTGCCGCCGAGCATCGATGAACCCTGCCAAAGGCGCCAATTCCACCGTGAGCGCCGCATTGAACAGCTCCGGTACGTCCTCGACCGTTCGCAACATCTGCGCACGCGCATGCTGCACATACCAGAGCAGATACCGACGCAATCGCCGCTCCGTCAAATGCTTCATGCGCGGCCCCTGCTCCATTCGATCGAATGCCTCGATGCCTCGATGCACCATGTCGATCCAACGAAGCACGCATTTCGATACCTCACGATGTGCCCGCTTGTCCAGGTCGAGCTCCAAGTTGACCAGCGTATGCACGGCGAACACGTCCGCGAAATAGTCAATCTCCTCCAACACGAACCCGGCTCGACCAATGAACGTATGGTTGGTGCTCGTCAGCTCTTGCCAATCGTGGACGATTTCGTGCAAAATCACGAGTTTGGTGAAATCACGCTGCTGCTCGGGCGTCATCTGAAGCATCGCTTGCAGCATTCCGGCCCCCAAACATCCCCGATTTTGCGCCACGCGAATCTGAAATGGCTGCTCCTCGATGCTGCGCTCTTCAAAGCGCATCGCCTTCACGCGCTGCACGAACTCCGCTCGCTCGGATTCGCGTAGCAATCCCACGGGCACGTGAAGCACGTCCAAATCCTTTACCAACTCGTCGAACGCTTCCTTGACGACATCGAGCACTTTGCGGCGAGCCAAAACAGCCTCCGCCGTCTTCGGAATGCTCGGCTCGGCCTGAGGCTCGAATGGCAACGAATAGACGAATTCGTACCGTGGGTGTCGATATTCGGTCAGCCATACGTCGCGACCCGTCACATTGGCGCTCATGGCGCGGCCGATCGCAACGGCGACTTGCGTCGGAACCGCTGCAAATAAGGCCGTACCGCGACGCTCCGGCCAAAACGACGTCACCTGCGACATGAATTGCGACAAATCGCGCACGATTGCGTCGATGTTGAGCGGCTGAACATGCAATGGCTCGCCCGCCGAGAGTCGCGCGAAGTCACCGACGCTTTCTTTTTGCTCGCGAATCAGTGCCTTCATCGGGTCGAGATCTTCTTTGCGTCCCGCGGTATCAATGAAAATGCCCAGTCGCGCATCCGAAGACGACGGCTCCTGTGGTATTCCGCGGGGCGGGTCGAACATGCGCGGCGTGCTCAGATCCGTCGCCGGAGCGCCGACCAAAAACTTTTGCCACGGCCCCGATTTGTGCGCTTGATTCAAGACAAAGACCTGCGACACCGAACCGGAGAACTTGTAACCCAAATGCAAAAACGTCGACAACGGCGCTTTGCCACCGATGTACACGACCGTCGTATTCGCTTCGTATTGCTTTTGCAGGCGATGCACTTCCTCCGCAACCGCTTCGACGGCCATTCCCAATGAGGTCCAATCCACATCATGAGGCTCCTCGGGCGGCGGCAACTTCGGTGCACCATAATCGCTCAGCCGCAGGATCTTTCGATCTTCACGATCGATATCGAGCAATGCTTTCAGCTCCGCCACGGATACACCCGGCCGAACATCCACCACAATCAATATCTGCAAATCATTCGCTGCCATCGTTTTGCCCCTTCGTCTTTCCTAATTCGCCATCTCTTCGAGCCGCTCGAGCACTTCGTTCATCGTCGGTCGTTTCTTGGAAAGCTTGTCGAGCATGCGCCCCAAAAGCGCCCGCAGCGCCGGAAAAACTTCGGCACCGAGACGCTTCAATGGCGGCGCCTCGAACAAATGCATCGACATGATCTGATTGTCATCGTCCGCAACAAATGGCAAGCCCCCTGAAATCATTTGAAATAGAAGAACACCCAGGGAATACACATCAGCCTTCGCATCCACCGTCTTGGACTTGATCCATTGCTCGGGCGCCATGTAATCCCAGGTGCCGAATTGTTTTCCATGACCCGTCGAAACGTTCATCCCCGCCAAGCTCCGACGTTCGGGCGCAACCTTGGCCAATCCCAAATCGGCAAGGCGAACCGTCGCGGTGGCAATGTCTTGCGAATCGAGCAATACGTTGGCCGCCTTGATGTCACGATGAACGACGTTTTGCGCGTGCAAATGCACAAGAGCTCGCGCAAGCTGAATCGATATACGTACAGCAAGCTTGGGGCCCAGTCCCGCTTGACGCGCGTGCAAAAGATCGGCCAAGTGCAGCGGAAGCCATTCCAGAATCATGTACGGCTGGCCCGATGGCAGAATCCCAGCACTCGACAATCGCACGATGTTCGGATGGTGCATCGTGCGAAGCACGTTCGCCTCATTCAAGAAACGCTGCGTGATTTCGCGATCCGATAGCCACATTTCGTGCAGCACCTTGATGGCAACGGACTTCGTGCCGCCCATGGACCGCGCCTCGTACACGAGACACATGCCGCCCGCCGCCACGAATCGGACGATTTCATGGCTTTCGATTCTGGTCCCCAGCTCGAGTAACGTCATTCGTCTTCCTCGTCGTCCGAATTCGGCAAATCGAAGGAGCGTATTTGTTCGGTCACTTCGAGAAGTGAGCGCAAATCTTGGTCTCCCGGCGCGACTTCCGCAATGAACGTGTCGATATCGATTTCGGCTCCCTCGTCGCACCTGCGCATGTACTCGACAAACGCAGCCGCACGCGCATTGCGCGAAACAGGCGTCGTCGTTCCCGCTTTGGGCTCGGCATCCGTCTGACACCGCTGGCGAATCTTTTTCACCGTGCGCCGAATCAAATTGTCAATCGACGGCACGGTCGTCTTCAATTGCCGAGCGACAATCGCCACGGGCAATTTCTTGATGAGCCTCAACGTAATCGCGTGCCGTTGCTCGGGTCGCAAATCCTCGAGGATCACCCTGGCGACTTGAAGCCGCGTTTCTTCATGAGCGACCGCTTGGCTGGGACTTTTCTGATGCCCCGCGAGCCCCTCCGGGCTGATGTCCTCGATATAGCGCTGCTGGCGAACATCCCGTTTTTCACGCTCGGCGTCGCGAATCGATTCAGCACCAGACCGGAATGCAATGGTCGCGAGCCACTTCTCGAAATCCTCCGACGTGCTTCCTCGGAACGATTTCAGCGCCCGTGCGGCGTTCATCGCGGCATCTTGCACAATGTCCGACGGTCGAACGTGGGTTCGCTGGGTGCGAACCGTCACCTTGTCCTGAATGAACTTCCTGGCCCACTTGAAAAGCTCGTTTTTCGCAGCATCATCGCCCGCCTTCGCTTTCGCAATCAGGTCGTCGATGTTCTTCGGCTTTTGTGGTTTCGCCATGGTCGAAGGCAAACGAGAGTACGCATCCCTCGGTGTTTGACAAGCGCGAAATCGCGGCCGTGATCGGATGTGGTGAAGCATCACGGGTCGAGCGGACTGTGGGTGACGATACACCGATCGAGCTTGAGGAGCCTCGGTCATTGCGCGTTTGCCTTTCGCCAGGGACTGATTCCGTGGCGAGGCAAATCCACCGCATGGACGAAAGATTTTTTGGGGAGGTGTGCGGGCAAGGAATGCGACGATACGTTATCTAAGTGTCACAGGTCTTGTTCGTAATCAACTGCACCCTTTGAGGTCGAAACGTTTGTCGAGTGCATCTTGGGCGGTGAAGTTTTTCGCAACATCGCAGCGTCGATTGTCCAACGATGTTTTCAAGGTAAAGTCGTGTTCTTCACCGGCAATGAGCGATAATTCGCCAAGCGTATCGATGAGGAGCAATCCATACTCTTTGTGCTCGTTTGCACCCTTCCGCAGCGCCGAGGCAATGTCGCGAGCAGCTTGAAAAGAGTCGGTCGCGCGCTTCAAATCGTGCCGACGCTTGTGAATCATTCCAATTTGCAAATGAATTTTTGCACGAATGAATCTGTACAGCAAATCATGTTCCGCCGTCTCGATCAGTGCTTGCATTGCAGAGTCGGCCTTTTTCAAATCGTCAATCGTGCTGTTGGCTTCGGCGCTCAATTTTGACCGTAGCACCAATGCTTCTACGTGCATCGCTTTCCAATAGGGGTCGTTGGTCGAAGCGACTGAGCGGCGTAAATCAATGGCCTTCTCATACGCCCTCATCGCAGCATTGGCGTTGCCGGACAACCATTGGGCTTCGCCAAGCTCGAGACAGCTCGTCGCAAGCATCGACTTTTCATTGTCTGTTTTTACACCTCGATCCTCTAGCACTGCAATCGAATTTTCGAAATCGAAAAGGGCTGCGGAAGTGTCGCCTTTAGCCAAGCGCAGCTTCCCTCGCTTGGAAAGATTCATCGCACGCTCGAGTGACAATTGCGCATCTTTGGGCGCCTTTGCAAGCCCATGGTCAATCCGAATCCTCGCTGCATTCACGTAATTCTCGGCCGCATCCAGTGTTCCATGCAAGCGTTCGAGATCGCTGAGGCGGTGTTCCACCTTGATCATGCACACGAGCGACCCTGCGGCAGCGGTCGACTGCATCAGCTCCCGGTGATACGTAAGTAGCTGTTCCTTGCGAATTGACAATGTATTCGCAATTCGACCATACTCCCAATCTGCATCGATAATGCTATCATTACATGTACTGGTCAGCTGTGTGTCGGTTTTCAACTCCTCAATTGTATTTTGGGGCTGGGTGATCGTTTCAGATTCAAATTGCGTCCGCCACATTAAGCCTAAGATGCCCGCCCCCGCAATCATCACAGCGACAGTGCCCGACCATCGACGCGCAACGTATTTCATGCGTTTCGAGCGCCGTGCATTCGCCTCAGCCTCCCACCCCCGCGCCATCCTAGCCGCACACGCGCGCATCGTCGGACGGTCTTCGGGCTTTTTCGCCAGCATTTCCCCCATCAGCTCGACCAATCCCCGAGGCACCTCCGGCAATAGCTCGCTCAGCACCCCCGGCTCGATGTTGTGCCGCTTGTAGATTTCCTCGAATCCGTCCTCCGATTCGAAAAGCCGTTTGCCCGCGAGCATTTCATACAAGATGAGCCCGAGCGCGTACACGTCGATCTTGTCCGTATTCGCTTTCCCCGGCATCGATTGCTCGGGCGCGGCATACCGAGGCGTTCCAATGAACCCGCGCGTTTTCGGCAGCGTCGTCGCCTGTTCGTCGTCGCCGGTCAGCACGTGGACCTTGGCAATGCCAAAATCGAATATTTTCGGTCGGATTCCAAGGCGCTCCTTTTCGTCCGACACGAGCATTACGTTGCCGGGCTTCAAATCGCGATGAATGACGTCGGCATCATGCACGTCGGCCATCGTCTCCGCGATTTGCCTTGCTATCGTCAGCGCGTCCTCCAATGCAATCGATTCACGCTGATTTCGGATCCACTCCGCGAGCGTTTGGCCGTCGAGCAATTCCATGACCAGGTAAACGACTCCGTCCGCCGTTCTGTCGAAATCAAGCACCTCGACCACGCCGGGATGGTTTTTGAATGCTTGCAGCGCACTTGCTTCGCGCTTGAATCTGCCGACGGCTTCCCTATCCTTTTCGGCGTCCGACGAGAGCACCTTCAGCGCGACCGGCGTTTCCGTCGTCTCGTCGAACGCAGCATACACCTCGCCCATCCCGCCTTCCCCAAGACGGCGGTCGATTCGATATGCGCCAATCTTCGTCCCAGCCTCCAGCATACCCCGACTTCGATGTCCCTATTTCGCGACCGCTTCCCTCGCCAATCGAGTTTTTCGGATGGTGCCCCATGTACGTTGGATCGTCAATCTTTTCCGCATTCGCGACTTCGACGGGCAACCCGTTGCAAGCGCCACCGCTCGCATGAGCATGCTCACAGGCCCACGTGAACGGCTCGACGAGGTGCTCATATGGCATGCTGCTCTTCACCGTCGTCTGGTATCCTCACGTCATGAGCTCACGGCGCCGATCACTTCGCGTTCGAACGACGACCACGACGATCGGCACGAGCGCCCTCATCGCGCTCGGCAGCGTCGGATGCAACCGTTCATCCGCTCCCGCACCTTTTGCATCCACGGACGTATCGATCACGCAGCCCGCCGTATCGCCGGGACAAACCTCGGCCAGTCCGGCCGCATCCGCGGCACCCGATCCAGACGAGGCCTCCGTTGCAAAAGCGCTCGAGCCGTACGTGGTGACCTTGCCGAACATCGCGCGACGAACGCTTTACACGTGGACGACACGTGCACAAATCGAGGCGCTCGAAAAGGATCGCGTGCTGCTCACACGGTCCGAATCACCCGAGCACGGGGCGTCGTTTTACGACCAAGTGCTCGATCAACGTGCCAAGACAAACGATCCGCTGGCCAAGGTGCTCCGCACACAGGCCTTTGCGCGCGCAAGATTCGCTTGGCCCGCGCCTTTCGCGACGCGCCTTGGCATAGGCGGCGAATCGTACGGTGATGAGCTCATTCAAGTGGTCCTCAAGCCCGATGCCTGGTTCGTGATCCTACGAATCAGCTCGAATGACATGCTCGTGGTCGACGCGAACAATCAACCCGTGGCCATGGCAAATGCTCTCGCTCACCCCGAACGCATTGCGGCCGTGTACTTTGTCCAAGACAAACCAGCGACGGGATACCGGCTGTCGATGGCTGGGCCCAATGAACGATTGGCATATCGCGAATACGTGATATGTAATGAATCGATGGTCGCTTCCTATTCCGTGGGAACGAAAGAGATCGCTGCGGAGCTCGAAGCCGAAGCGAACGCCCTGGAACAATATTCGAAACATCTCGAAATGTATCCGATTCGCGATGAGCACTGGCAAAAATGGATGGTGCGCCTTGCGACAAACGTCTGGACCAAACCGCCCAATCTGCGATTTACTTCCCAAGTGTACGAAGCGGCTTTGGCGTTTGCGGATTCCCCGTACTTGCCGTTGACGACGACGCTCGACGCGCTCGTCGACGATTTACGGGAAAGACGCATGTACGACAAACCTTTCACGCACGTTCCGACGGCGACATTTCCGCGCCCTGCAACGCTCGTTCCTTCGCCGCCTCCACGCGTCGTCAAGCCGAAGTGGAATGGGACGTTTTGAATCATCATGCCGTACATCGACAAACCATCCGCGCTGGCCAAAGTCGAGGCTGAAGCGGCATCGTGGACCGCCCGATACGATGGCTGCGCGATGTGCGCAATGGTTGACGGAATGCCTCATGATGTCGAGCGATTGGCCGAATCGCCTGTGGCCATTGCAGTTCTCGATCGATATGCCACGCGACCTGGGCATCTGCTCGTGATTTTGCGCCGGCATGTCGAATCGATTTCTTCGTTGTCATGGGAAGAATACGCCGGTGTTCAGCGTCTCTCGTGGGAAGCAGCTCGAGCGTTGGAAAAGGTTTGCCAACCTCGGCGTATTTTCGTCGCAGCGCTCGGAGCGCCAAAGAAGCGCATCAATTCGTTTCCGCACCATCACGTGCACGTGATTCCTGTGGATTCGGATGGCGAAGATGCGCGTCCTGCGCGCGTGCTCTCGTGGGAGTTTGGCGTGTACGTTTACGACGAAGGTGAAGCTCGCTCGATGGGCGACGCACTACGAGCGGCGTGGCCTAGGTAAACCGCCGATCCATTGGACCAAAGCGGCGTGTCCATCGTCTCTCCACGTTCAACGCTTTCGATTTGCCACAATCTTACGAGCAACCCAGTCGAGAACTTCGTCCCCCACGAGACCTCGCGCGGCGGCGACCGCGTTTTGCAATCGATCAATGCGAGCTTCTTTTGGCGCAGCATACCAATCGATGAACCTTTGCGACCATCGCACGAGTTCGAACTCGACGTCGCGACAAAGGATGCGCTCTGGATGGTGCACGGCTCCAAGCAAGAATTCGAGCGCTTCCCATCGCTCCATTCGCGCCCCCAAACGAATGGCTCGCCTCTTCAGCGACAAGCGCGGCTCGGCCCAATACCAGCCGTTCATAAAAGATGCATCGACGATGTGCATACGCTCTTCCAATTGCTTCGCCGCAGCGCGCACGACGAATTTATGAGGATCACGGAGCGCCGCGACGAGCCAATTCATGTCGTCGCGTCGCCCGAGCTTGCCCACGGTGTACACCGCCGCAGCTCGCACGTTCGGATCATGATGCGAAAGGAGCGGCAATACGCCCGCTTCATCCCCACTTTTTCCTTTTTCACCAATACCGGCCACGATGGCCGCAAGTTCCAGCTCGCCAGATGAGCTCAATGCTCGAAGATAATGCGCTCGCGCATCGAAACCGTGCTTCGCCAAATAATGGCACGCCAAAAAACGCACATCGTGACTGGGATCGACCAAAGATTCGATGAGAATTGCTGGATCCACGGGCGGCAATTTGACCGCCAAGGCAAACACGGCTTCGTATCGGATGATCGCCTGCGAATCCCGCCGCATGAGCTCCACGATGCGCCGTAATTCGTCACCCGAAAGCCTTTTCGTTGCTTCTCGAGCCGCCCAAAGACGATGTGTGTTCATGCGCGAAGTCATCGCCCGCATGAGAATCGGAGCGGGACTATTGGCATCACGCTCCAAGGCGAACCGATACATCCGCCCTCGCAGAACACTACGATTGAATGACAAACCTTGCTCCATGACCGCTCCGAATGCAGCGCTCATGAGTGTCTTGTCGATAGCCTCGCGAATGGATCGATGATCGTCCCGGCCCCAGTGCTCGATACGATCCGTGAGAAGAATGTTTTCCAGCAATTCTTGACACCGACCGAGATCGCCTTCCCGCGCTTCGAGCAATCGTCCCAAAATGGCCAGCCGCGCGGCCGCTCGTACGGGTTTTACCCAATCGTTGATGCGCACGAGCAAAAATGCAAAGGCCAACTTTCCACGGTAAAAAGCAAGCCGCTCGATAGACTTTTGTCGAACGTAGCCGCTCGAATGCATGCTCGCCAAACCCAAAACGCCAACCGATGTGTCCGCGAACGCCTCCAGCGCACGGACGTCACGAGGTTGCAAGTCGCGCCATTTCTGCTGCCAAGGGCTGTCCGGCACATCGAAATGACGGCCTTGACTCGCAAGCCACAAAATGCCGCCTTCGTCCAATCGATCAAGCACGGAGTTGATTTTCTTCGCGGCCCAGCGGGCAACGGACGGATGCGAAGAAATCGTCAGCGGCGCGAGCCCAAGCGCAACCGCAGGATGCTCCTGGCCCTGAAGCTCGGATGCCGCTTGCGCAATTTGCTCTTGCGTGTCGCTTTGGAGGCGCAAATGCAGGGACCGCATCGATGCAACCAACGTGGCAGGCGGGGGGCGCATGTACGTCAATGATACCACGACTCCCGTCCGACGGAAAGTCAAGCAGGAGTACCGAACTCGCGACGTTCGAACGCGCGGAGTCGCCGCAATGGCCCCGCATGGCGTTTTGTTTGCCCCAGGCGTCGAACTTCGTGTAACCATCAGCAACGGAAGAGATGAGTACCCGCACCTGCCCCAACGGTCACGCTTTCACCAAGACGAGCAATTGCCCCACCTGTCCGCAATGCGACGCAGACGAGGCCCAGAAAAGCAGTTGGTCGACCGTGCTCGCCGCACCTGCACGGCGCGCCTTGGAGAATGCAGGCATTACCACGTTGCAGCAACTGGCGCAGCGCACGCAGCAGGAAGTGATGGCTTTGCACGGCATGGGGCCGTCCAGCTTGCCCAAGCTGCTCGCCGCATTGAAGACCAAGGGGCTGTCGTTCAAGGAGTCTGAGCGCAAGGTCCCGAAGACGTCAGCCGGGAAGGGGAACGCCGCCATTTCGGACTACCTGGCAGCCCTTCCAAAGGACCAGCGCGAGGCGCTGCAGAAGCTGAGCACGCAGATCGTGCGTGCTGTGCCAGGGATCGAGGAGCACTTCAGCTACGGCATGCCGGCCTTCAAGTTCCTGGGCCATCCCATGCTCTACATCGGTGCCGCAAAAAACCATTGCGCCCTTTATGGCTCGGTCCCCATTGACTTCAAAGATGCGCTGAAGGACTACACCGTCAGCAAGGGCGCCATCCAGTTCATGCCTGACAAACCGTTGCCTGCTGCGCTGGTGAAGGCCATCGTGAAAGCGAAGTGCGAGGAGATCGAAGTGCGGTGGGGGAGCAAGGATCAGAAGCTCAAAAAATGAGCGCATTCGCCGTTCTGCCCACGCACGATGCGCGAGGATGCCGTCAATGCACGCGCATGCCCGGTTTCGCGCCGCTGTCGGGCGACAGCACGAACGACGAATCCCCGTCGCCTGCCGCCAAGATCATCCCTTCGCTCGTGCCGAACTTCATTTGTCGCGGTTTCAGATTGGCGCACACGATGACGAGCCTTCCAATCAGCGCCTTCGGATCGTAATGCGCCTTGATCCCCGCAAAAACTTTGCGCGTCACGCCCCCACCCAGCGATACCGTCAGCCCCAAGAGCTTCTTTGCTCCGGGGACTTCCTCCGCCGCAATGATACGCGCCACACGCATGTCGATTTTCGTAAAATCTTCAATGGTGCACTCGGGCGCAATGGGTTCCTTCGCGAGCGCATCCCCGGAATCTTCGGCCGGCGCAGCGCCGTCAGTCGTCGCCGTCGTTGCCGCTTCCGATTCCGACGCTGCCCCTGCCCGCCCAGCTTCAATCATCTTTTCCACCGCTTCCATCTCCATCCGCTTCATCAAGTGTTCGTAACGCCCAACCGGAGTCCCCACGAGTGGCGCTTTCGCAAGCTCCCATCGGTCCATGGGACAATTCAAGAGGACCCCGGATGCAGCCGCGAGGTTCGGCAAGACGGGCTGCAGGTAAAGCACGATTTGTCGATACAGATTGAGCGCCACCGTGCACGCCGCTTGGACTTCGGCTTCTTTGCCAGGCTGCTTCGCGAGCGCCCAAGGAGCCGCACGATCGACGTATTCATTGGCGCGGTCGGCGAGCCCAACGATCAACCGAATGGCCCGCGAAAAATCGAACGACGCGTACGCCTCGGCAATTTCGTTTCCAGCCTTCGCCGCTGCCGCGAATAGTCCTCCATCGTCGGGATATTCCGCGGACAAACCCGTTTTCGCAACGAATCGCGACGAACGGCTCGCCAAATTCACGATTTTATTGACGAGCTCGGAATTGACCTTTTGGACGAATTCCTCGAGGTTCAGGTCGAAATCTTCCACGCGCGACCCGAGCTTGCTCGCATAATAATACCGCAAGTACGACGCATCCAGGTGGTCGAGGTACGTACGTGCGAGGATGAACGTCCCTTTGCTCTTGGACATTTTTTCGCCATTGACCGTGAGAAACCCGTGCACTTGCACCCTCGTGGGCAGCGAATACCCCGCGCTTTTGAGCATGGCGGGCCAAAAGAGCGTATGGAAGTAAATGATGTCCTTGCCAATGACGTGCACGATCTCCGTCTCGTCACTGCGCCACCACTTGTCGAAACTCTCGCCATGCACCGCGCACCATTCGCGCGTCGTGCCAATGTATCCAATGGGAGCGTCGAACCAAACGTACCAGTAATGCCCGGGCGCGTCGGGAATCTCGAAACCGAAATAAGGCGCCGGACGAGACACGTCCCAATCGCGAAGAGGCTCGGCAAGGAAATGGCCCGCAAGATAATTCGCCACCTCCTTGGGCACTCGCCCCTCCGATTGCACCCACTCGGTCAAAAACGGTCGATCAGGCTCGATCGAAACGAAAAGATGCGCGGCGCTGCGCACTTCGGGCCTTGCCCCCGACAATGTGCTCTTGGGGTCCACGAGGTCCGTCGCCGCATACGTCGACCCGCACTTGTCACAACTGTCGCCGTACTGGTCGGGTGCAGCACATTTGGGGCAGTTTCCCTTGACAAACCGATCGGCCAAGAAGGTGCCGGCGACGGGGTCGAAGAGTTGCGTGACGTCTCGTTCGACGATGCGCCCGGCGGCTCGAAGCGCCTTCCAAATTTCGTGACACACGTCGCGCGTGGCATCCGAGTTGGTGCTGCCATAGTGGTCGAACTGGATGTTGAATGCGTCGAAGTCACGCTGATGCGCGATGCTCATGTCGCGGATGACGTCGATTTCGCTGCGGCCTTCCTTGCGCGCGCGAATCATGATCGACGTGCCGTGTGTGTCGTCGGCGCAGATGTAGATCACGCGGCGCCCCGTCATCCGCTGGTAACGAACGAAGATGTCCGTCATCGTGTACTCGAGCACGTGACCGAGGTGGAGATGGCCGTTGGCGTAGGGCAGAGCGCTGGTGACGAGGAGAGGCTTCATGGTCGCGGCGCAATGTGCACCAAAAAGCGCCTCGATGCCAAGGCTCTTGTGCACGTCCGTTCGTGTGTCCGCGGCGTTGCGACGTCAAAAGTAACTCAGCCACCACAGATCGCGACGGCGTCGTTTGAGATCGGCGAACCAACGGCAGAGGGGATAGAGCAAGAGCACGACCACGGCAGTGCTTGCGAAGACGACGGGCAAACCAAAGGTCATTTCAGCGGGCATGCCGAACGTGCCGCGGCTCTTCATGACTTTTTCGATGCCGTACGTGCCGATGAACAATGCACCTGCGAGCACGTGAATGAAGTACAAGTGCAAGATGTAATAAAAAAGCGGCGCACGTCCGAAGACGAGAAAAACACGCTTGCCGACATGGTTGCGTCCTTCCATGAGGCCCAGCGTGAGCAGCGCGGGGCCGAGCGTCATGAGCAAGAACGCAAGGGACGGCGGATATTTCGTGCAATTGAGGAGCGACAGGGCGCTGTGGATGGGGTTATCGTAACGAACCCAGGGCGCAGGATCACCGTAGACGTCGAGTGCGCGTACCAAGAAAAACCCTAGCGTGCATGCGGCGCCGAGCTGCAGAAAGCGGCGCCGTCGCAATTCGGAATCGACGTGGGCGAGAGCGCCGAGCGCATACCCGGCAGCCATCACGCCAATCCACGGCACGAGCGGGTACACCACGAAGACGGAATGGCCTGGGACGATTTGCAGGGGTTTCGAGACGTGCAAAAGGGTAAACAATGCGCCCCACGATCCCAATTGATCCGGGGAAATACCATCGAGCAGGTTATGGGTGGCGATCATGGCGAGACCGATTCCACCGACGACGCGCACGGGCAGGTGCACGAGCGCCGCGAGCGCGATCATGCTCACGCCAATGGCCCAGATCACTTGGAGAGCGGTGAAGGCATACGAAATGTTGAATTGCCAGCCGAATCGAACCACGGTGATCTCGAGGAATACGAGCCATAGGCCTCGCGTGAGCAAAAATCGCGATAGTTCTTTCGGGGATTTTCCTTTCGCAGATTGAAAAAACGCGGCGGTCCCGGCGAGCAATACGAAAACGGGAGCGCAGAAGTGAGTCATCCATCGAGTCAAAAAGAGCGGCGCCCCCGTCTTGACGACATCGATCCCGCGAAATGGCACCGACTGCCCAATGAAATCGCGCACGTGGTCGACGGCCATGAGGATCATGACGAGGCCCCGCAGGGCATCCACGGAATCCACTCGCGCTGCGCTCGCCGACGTTACGCCGTGAGTATCCGCTGTCGCAACGCTCTGTCGTAGCTGCTCGGTCGTCATCCGGGACGAACTACCGCAATTGGAAACGGGATACCAGCGAAATTCTCGACACACCCAAACGGGCATTCAGCGATGGGGGTGCAACCGAGCGCTTCCGTCCACGACACCGCAGATTCTTGCATTTGCCGGGCAGAACAAAATCGAACGTCGAGGTCGCTTTACGAAGGGCCGCCCGGGCCGAAGAGTTCGCGCGTGGCCAGACAAGCTCTGCAGCGGCGGAACCGCCGCGATGCAGAATTTGAATGGTCCGGTCCGAAAGGAAATGAGGAGGCCAAAATGACCCATTTCTCGAAACTCACCGCGTTGTTCGCCATTTCCGTTGCGGCTTCGGTTTCCGCCACGGGTTGTTATGCCCAAGCCGAGGATCCGACCGAGGAAAACGACGTCGCTAGCGTTGATGAAGGCGCTGCCGACGAAGCCCTCGCCGTGACCGACGCCGAGGCCAATTTGGGTGACGAAGCCACTGGCGAAGACGAATCTGCGTTGTCGTCGTGGGGTCGCCGTGGCTATTACGGTGGCTATCGGCGCCACCTCTACCGTGGATATCCCTACGGTGGGTTCTATCGCGGCCACTATCCGCGCTTCTACGGCGGGTACTACCCCTATTATGGCCGCCGATTCTACGGCGGGTGCGGGTACCGCGGTTGGGGCGGCTACGGCGGCTACGGCGGCTATTGTGGCTACGGTGGCTACGGTGGCTACGGTGGCTACGGTGGCCTCTGGGGCTGGTGATCATCCATCAGCGATAGATAATCGCCCATCGATTCGAACGATGGATCTCTACGGAGATCCATCGTTCGACTCATTTTGTGCTCAATGGGTGACAACGACCCGCTCCAATGCGAGCAAGCGCATGCGGGAAATCAATAAAATTATTTATTACGGGAAATGAACGGCAACAATTCGGCCGCAATCGAGCCATTTCCGTCCAAGACGCCGCGGATTCTCGCATTTGCCATCTTGGACAAAATCGACCGTCGGGGTCGCTTTACGAACGGCCGTCCGGGCCAAAGAGTTTTCGTACGGTCAGACAAGCTTTGCAGCGGACGAAACGCCGTATTGCAGAATTTGGATGGTCCGGTCCGAAAGGAATGGAGGCCCAATATGACTCACTTCTCGAAATTCACAGCGCTTCTGGCCATCTCCGTCGCGGCGTCGCTCTCCGCTACGGGTTGTTATGCCGAAGTCGAAGATCCGACCGAGGAAAACGACGTCGCGAGCGCCGACGAAAGCGCCGTTGCCGAAGAGTCCTTCGCCGCAATCGCCGCCAATTCGGAAACCGATGAATTCACGGACGCCGAGGGCTATGCGTTGGAGACCTGGGGTCGTGGTGGGCGCCGCGGTGGCCATCACGGGCGCTACTACGGCCACCGTAACTACTACGGTGGGTACTATGGTGGGTACCATGGGTATCGCGGGCACCACGGTTATCGCGGCTACGGACACCACGACAGGTACCGTCATGGCTGGGGCCACGGCCGCAGATACGGCCACCATTACCGCGGACACCGCGGCGGTTACGGTCATTGGAACAATTGGAATGATCGGTGGGATTGATCGTCCACCCGCGGTAGATCATCGATTCGGACGATGGGTCTCTACGGAGGCCCGTCGTCCGAATCGATTCGCTTCACCGCCATCCTTCGATGGCAACGACGCGCCCGAGCGCGAGCAAACGCAATGCGTGGGGGTGTGATTCGTATTGATCCTGCTGCGCATGAGCTTCTGCCAAGAGCCGAACTTTCATCCGTAAGACGAGGGGCAACATCTTCGCAAGCGATGCGGGCAGATACGTCGGAATCGCGGTATTTTCGCCGGCAGGCACGCACAATGCCCGGATCTGTTCGTCTCCAAAAACGGAACGTTTTTGATATTTTCGTTGCTCGAGAAGCACCCGTTCGATATGCGCATCGAGCTGCGTGATCGTCGCGGCCCGTTTGGTTTGTCGGAGCGCCTCTCGAAGCTCGCTCACGACGGCTTCGATATTCGACGGCGCCTGAAGGATGGGGGTCTTCATCACCTCGCGCGCCGTGCCCAATGCTTCTTCGAGTTTCTTGTTTTCGGGCGTCACGAGCGGTGAAATGGCAGCAATCATCGCAGCCAGATGTTCGGCTTCGTCGAACGGAAAACGAATTTCACCCGCAATGGCCACGACGGGCGGAGTAAAACGACCCGTCTCACTGACCGCATCGAGCATCGACCGCGCCAAACCCCGGCCATCCGTCGATTGCGCACGCGTGAGCACACCGAAAACATCATGACGATCCCGCGATGCGTTCGGATCGTCCACTGGTAAATCGTGTTTCGGATCGACCGGCTCGAATTCGAGCTCGTCCACGATGGCAGGAAATGCCGCTCGAATTCGTGGGACGCTTGCAGGATCGAACCACAACAAATCCACGACGTCCACGCTCGCCCTTCGTGGCGCACGCACGGGAGCATGCGCGCGTGGCTCTTCGACGGGAGCGGGAGACGCCACGATGGGCGCCGCTACGGGCGTATGCGTCGGCGCCATGGCGCCTGCTGCCGCCGCGCCTGCAGCCCAGGGACTGGTTTCGCGTGGAGGTGCAGGTGCTGCCGGGGGCGTATCGACTGGGGTTTGTCGTGGCAATTCAACGGACGCTGCCGTCACCGGAGCAGCCGTTACTTTGGGTGGAACGGGCGCTTGTCGCGTCACCAGCGGAGGGGGGCTCGCCGCTGGCGCTACGGGCGCCGCTGCAATGGGAGAAGGCGCAACCGCAGGCGCGGCAGGCGTTGGTTGAACGGGCGCAGGCGCAGCGGGGCCAGCGGGCCGCGCAACGCGACCAGCCAACCAATGCGGCACATTTGCACTCTCGATGTGCGCCAATTCATCGAACGAGAGCACGGCGGTTTCAACGGAATCCTCCTCGAAAACATTCCGTCCTCGAGGCACTTCGGCGGGCCGCGAAGGCGCCGCAGATGCAGCGCGCGGGGTTGCAGTCGGCGCCTGCGCCACGGGGGACTTCGACGACGCCGACTTCGACGCGGACTTCGACGCTGCGTACGCGTGAGCCAATCGCTGCACGTCTTCCCATCCGAGTTTCTGTCGCGGCGGCGGCATGACGATGAGCACGCGGCCCCGTTCGTCCCGGCTAGCCAGCGACAATTGCCCGCGCCACGTCACCGTGCAGATGGCTCGGTCCGTGTCGAACCAAAGACCATCTCCAACGAGCGTCAACTCTTGCGGCCCGCGAGGACGCTCGACGAATGCATGCGGTTTGACGCCGGGCAAGCGCCCCGCGAGCCGCACATGCTCGGGATGCATGTTTTCCAAGACGAACTCGTGCTCGGGAGCGATTTCCACGAGGCGTTGATCCGCAGGCGACACGTTGAAATATTCGACTTCGATGTCGTCGGGCAGCGGGCGTGTGAACCAATCGGTATGGGAGAAACTGCCACGGTGACGACGAAGCCGACTTTCTCGCTGAGGCCACCCTGCAGCGATGGGGGCAAACCCAACGGGCGATCCATCATCTTGGAGCGTGCCAACTCGACGCGCTGGGTGCAGGTTCGGCAGGGGCCCTGGTTGAATCACGAGCCCCACGGGGTTTGGCGTTCCGGGTCCCCCTTGGGCACGTTCGTATCGCAGGGGCATTTGCGTAAAGGGCGGGCCATCGGTGATTTGCGCTTCCCCCGACCACGCCCTGTCCGCATGAACCTCGATGGCTTTGTCGATCGTGCCGATGACCATTCGCGCGAGCACGGATCGACAAGGTTGACGGTGAGGCGCGTAGGCGCTGCCGACGAGCGTGACATCGGCGCCTTTTTTGAAAGGCTGCATGTCGCTTGGCGCGTACACGCTACGACGCACGTCGTCGTCCCAATGGTTGTCGCTCTCGTTGATGGGTTCCTGTCCCGCCGAAAGCCGCAGCTCACCCGGAACGAGATCAAACGTTGCTTTACAAACGACCGTGAGCATCCACTCGCGGTTTTGCCGCTGCCACGGAAGACCGGCCGCATAGAGCGGTCCAAGCGAAAGAACCTCCATCGAGGTGCATGCTACCACCAGGCTACGCGGGCCGTGTCAATTGGTTTGATCGAGGCTTCAACCCGATCCCGGGGGGTATGGGGGGCAGAGCAGTCGGCCCGTGTTTTGGCCTTTGGCCAAAACACTTATAGGGCCGCCTGCGAGCCCCCCATCGTGACTGGCCTCGCGCAGCGCGCGTCCCACGCGCGCGGAGCGAGCGTTCAAGCACTGGCCCGGCCTCAATCCGATCCCATCATCAAAAAAGAACAAGGTGCCAGCGCGCGGCACGAGGGAGAGCGCCCCGGCCGCGCGCCGGCACCGTGCCCTTACTACCGGCCCTCCTCGGCGATGCTTGGGCAAGCACGAGCGGCATCGTGAAACGCCCGCGAAGGTTTGTCAAGCGCTCCTTGGAAAAACTGTTGCGTTCGCTGAACCACCTTGCTGCACACTGCAATGTGCGGCACGGCCGAACCTGCTTACCTTCGACATGCGCCGTACCCTGCGACACGCACTTCCCGCATCGCCAACATCATCACGTTCGATCGTCGGTCACCCAGTGCGAGTCTTGCCTAGCAGCTCCGATGCGTTCACGCGCACGGGTTCGTCCTTCTCGTACACCGTCTTCGCTCGTCATCGGCATCATGCTGGCGGGCGCGGGGCAGATTGCGCGTGACCAATCTCGATGTAGCCGTGTTTGGTAGGAAAAACCGGCGTGTGAAGCACCGCTCCCCGAAGACGCTCGAACAAATTCGAGAACCTCCCCGCATTCAGATCCCAATACTCCAGCCGCTCCACCTCGACGCGCAAGAGCACGATGTCGTGCGTGTCGATCCCCTGTGGAAACCATTCGTACAGCCTGGGCGACCATATCTCTTCCATCTTTTCGCGCTCGCGGATCACCTCAGCGGTGCCCGCAACCGCGACATACCGGTCATTTTCGGGGTCGGCGTAATTCACGTTGATTTTATGGTTTTGCCCAATCTCCTGCACTTTGCCCGTGTTGGCATAGGTGAAAAACCACAACGATCCATCTCTGGATATCTCGCACGTCGCCATCGGACGGCTGTGAAGCGAGCCGTCTTCAGCGCAGGTCGTCATCATGGCTACGCGGATGCTCCGCACGAGCTGCCTCAGCTTACGTATCTCCGATGAGCCATTGCCGTTGGTCGCCATGATCCGTTCTTCCTCCCAGTTGGTGTCCATGGAGCCCGAACTCGTCGTCGCCACGGGTATTCGTAGCTCCGCGCGACTGCTCGTCACGGCATCGGCACCAATCGGTTCCCCCTTCCCGAAAGAATCACCTTCGAGTATCGTGACATCCCCGCCATGGATAACCTCGAACTTCGCTTCGCCGCCCCCGATATCAACCTGTCGGTCCGCAGCTTCTCCGTCGTCGAGGAAATGTCGACTCCGTTCGACATCTCCATCGTCGCTCGCTCGGCAGACGAAGACATCGATCTCGACGCAATCGTCGGTCATGGCGCAGGCTTCAAAGTCGCAAGCTCCCTCGCCTGGAGCGGTATCGTTCAGTTCGCCGAACAAGTCGACGTCGAACCCGACGGTTTGTCCACGTACTTCGTGCGCATCGTCCCCGCGCTGACGCGTACGTCGCTCCGCAAAAACAACCGCATTTTCCAGCATCTGTCGGTCCCCGACATCGCCAAGAAATTGCTCGCCGATTGGGAAATCGAACCCGTCCTCGAGCTCGATGCAGCCGCCTTCCCAAAACTCGACTACCGAGTGCAGTACGGCGAGACCGACTTTGCATTTCTGTCGCGTCTGCTCGAAGAAGCCGGCATCAACTACCACTTCCGCGCGCCCGAAGCAGGCAGCGAAGCACCCAGCCAACTCGTCCTCGTCGCCGATCCTGGCGTGCGCGATTCACGAGGATCGCTGCTCTACATCAACAACCTCGAACACGCCAAAGGCGTCGATGCGATCACGGGCGTCAAGATCTCGCATCAAGTTCGTCCGGGCCGCGTCACGCTGCGCGACCACGACTTCCGCCGCCGCCCCGATTTTCAGCTCATCGCAGACGCCAAATGCTCGCTCGATTCCGAATCTCGCTACGAAAGCTACGCGTACGCTCCCGGCGCATTCGTGATCGATCCGGGCCGCCACGACGAACGTGAAGGAAAAACACTCGCCACCCGAAGACTCGACGCCGCACGTCAAGGCCGTCGCAAAGTCCTCTTTCAAACGACCGCATTGTCACTTGCGCCGGGTGAAATTTTCGGCATCGACGCGCATCCTCGCGCCGACCTCGGCCCGGACAAACGCTTGCTCATGATCCAGCGCACGCTGGAAGGCACGAGCGAAGGAGAATGGGTGAGCACGGGTATGGCCGTCTTTGCCGACGATCCGTACCGTCCGTCGCTCGTGACCCCGAAACCTCGCATGGGCGGCCTGCAAAGCGCCGTGGTCGTCGGTCCTGCGGGCGAAGAAATTCACGTCGACGAACACGGCCGCGTCCGCGTGCAATTCCATTGGGATCGCGAAGGCAAGTACACCGACGAAAGCTCGTGCTGGATGCGCGTGAGCCAAGCTTGGGCCGGCCGAGGCTTCGGCATGGCGTCTCTTCCGCGCATCGGCCAAGAAGTGCTCGTGGACTTCCTCGAAGGTGACCCGGACCAACCCATCATCGTCGGACGCCTCTTCAACGGCACGTCCCCGCATCCGTACAAATTGCCCGACCACAAGACAAAAACGTCCTGGAAGAGCGATTCTTCGCCAGGTTCGGGCGGCTTCAACGAAATCACGTTCGAAGACGCCAAAGGACGCGAAAAGGTCATCGTTCACGCGCAAAAAGACCGCGACGAAGTCATTCGAGAAAACCAATCGACGCAAATCGGCAAAGACCTCGACGTCCAAGTCGGGGCCAATGAAAAACACAAAATCGGTGCCGATCAAACGTGGCACATCGTCGGTTCACGCACGACACGCGTCGAAAAGAACGACATTCTCGTCGTCGGCGGCGATTGCCACATTCAGCTCGGCGAAACCGGTGCGTCCCTCTCGAATGGTCGCGTCGTCTTGTCGACCGGAAAAGCATCCCTCACGCTCGCTGACGGCGATATTTTCCTCGACGCGAGCGGCAGCATCAAAGTCAGCTCGGGAGGACTCGCATCCTTGGCCGGCAAGGAAGTGCATATCGATGGAGCTCCCAACGTCCTGCTCAATACGGCGGGCGGCGGAGCCCCGCTTCCGATGACGCTCGGAACGCTGGAGGTTGCTTTGGCCGACCTTCAAATTCCCGACGCGATCAAGTCGGTGGCGAAATCGCTGAAAGCGCCCATTTTCGATGAAATCCCCGGCGGCTTCGACGAAGAGGCCATCGAAGGAGCGCTCAAGAAGCTGCTCGAAATTCCGCCGAAATCGATTGCCGATGCGCCGGGCTATTTGCTCATGCCCGAATCGATCAACGAACAGATTCAATCGCAAATCGACAAGATCCTCGAAACGCCCACGATGCTCGTGTCGAACATCCTCGATCGCGTGGCGCTCGAACAACAAAAGCTCGCGGATCGTATCGAGCAATTGCGTGCTCGCGCCGGAGAAATCGTGGGCGACGTGCAAGAAAAAATCCGCGGCGCCGTGGAAGATCTTCGCGCTCGGGCCGAAGCTGCGAAACAAATGGCCATTGCGAAGTTCGAGGAAGTCAAGGCGCGTCTCGAAGCGGCCAAAGCGCAAGTGCAAGCCAAGATTCAAGAATTGCGCGGGAAGCTCGAAGAAGCCAAAGCGCGCGCAGAAGCGCTCGTCGAAGAATTCAAGGGCAAACTCGAAGCTGCCAAAGCTGCCGTCATGGGCAAGGTGAACGAAGTCAAAGAGCGCTTCGAAGAAGCCAAAGCCCGCGTGCAAGCCAAGATTGACGAAATCAAGGGACGCATCGAAGCGGTCAAGGAACAGGCCAAAGCGAAGATCGACGAAATCAAAGGGCGCATTAGCGAGCTCAAGGAACAGGCCAAAGCCAAGGTTCAAGAGATCAAAGAACGCGTTTTGGCCATGAAGGACCAGGCCGTCGAGAAGTTCCAGGAAATGAAGAAGCAGGCCACCGATATCATCGAAATGGCCAAGTCCCAGGTGGAAGCGGCGAAAGCGCGCGTGGAAGAGCTGAAGGGGCAGATCGAAGGCGCCAAAGAGCAAGTCAAGCAGAAGGTTGCCGAGTGGAAGGGCAAAGTCGAGGAATGGAAGGCGGCCGCGAAAGCCCAAGTCGAAGAGGTGAAGGCGCAGGCCAAAGCCGTGGTCGACGAAGTCAAGGGCACGATTGAAAGCGCCAAAGAGACGGTCAAGCAAACGATTGCGGATGCAAAGGAAGTCGTCGCAGACGTCAAAGCCCTTCCGAAGGAATTCGCAAACGAGGCGAAAGCAGCTTGGAACGAAGCCAAGACCGAAGCGAAGGACGCTTGGAATCAGACGAAGCAAGAAGCGAAGCAAACGTGGCAAGAAGCCAAGGACACGTGGAAGCAGGCCAAGGACGAGGCCAAAGCGACGTGGGATCAAACGAAGGACGAAGCGAAAGCTGCATTCAATGAGGCAAAAGCGGACGCCAAGCAGACGATCGAAGACTTGAAGGGCGAAGCGAAAAAGGCGGCGGAGGATGCGAAGAGCGCTGCCAAAGACATCAAGGGCGACGCCAAAGAAGCCTGGAACGACATCAAGGACGAGGCGGAAGATTTTTGGGGCGACCTCAAAGACATCGGCAAAGGCGGCTCGAACGATGCCGCGCAAGCATCCGCGAACGAAGCCGAAAGCGGCGCGGAGGCTGCAAAACAGGCGCTTCAAAACATTTTTGGTCAAAATGGCGTGCCAAACGGGGCGCAGGCCATATCGGGGCCGAATGTGGGCATTCCGGGCGCACCGGATTCGGGTTCCATGGGGCAAATGTTATCGCGCGCGGGAGGTTTTACCGGGGACGACGTGGCGCAAGCGCTCAATCAAAGCTCAGGCGGCGCGACGATCTTCCAAAGCCCGAGCGAAGGGCAGATGTTCATCCTGAAAACCCAGAATGCATCGCCGCTCTCCGCAGGCGAACTGAATGCGCACCTCGTCGAAGCCCAAATGAATGGGTTTTCCTCGGGCGATGCATTCGTCCACACGCTGTCGCAAAAAGGTTATGCCGTGTACGAGCGTCCGTGGGGAGAGCTCGGTGAGGCATTCGTGAAGCGGTCTGCCGTGATTTGAAAGTCGAGCGAGAAAAATGGCACGTTACGAAAGCCGCGACGTTACCTTCGATGTGCCGCGTCATTGGGACGACCGGACGCTCGTTGCATTTGCTGCTCCGGCCAAACCGGGACAAGGCACGGCGCCGAACGTGGTGATGACGCGGGATACGCTGGGACCGGAAGAAACCATTCAATCGTACGCGGACAAACAGCTTGCCGAATTGTCCAAGCGGCTCGAAGGGTTCGAGCTCGACGAACGAAAGGAAACGACGTTCGGCGGACAGCCTGGAGTCGAATTACGTTTTTCCTGGCAAGGCTCCGCGGGCAAACTCGAACAGCGTTTGGCGATGGCCGCCGGGCGGAGGCGCACGGTATTTTGTTTCAATGCCACGATGGCCAAAGCCGATGCGGATCAAATGAATCCGCTTTTCGATCGTATCATGTCCACCATTCGTTTCCCTCGTCCCGGGGAATCCACTTGAGGAGCTTTTATGGGTTCTAGCGCGCTGGCGGCAAAAGTTGGGTCTCGATTGGCGCATGCCGCGCTTCCCATGGTCATGCCGAGCGCTGCAATGGTTGCGTCGGCTCTGGGCGCGCATGTCGTAGGCCCGGCGGGTCTTGGCGGGGCCGGTGCTGCGGCCGTGGGAGCCGGCTTTGGAGCGGCTCCTGGCATATCCATGATTTCGCTCATGGATATGATTCCCATCATCACGACGGGCGCCATTGCCACGGGAGCATTCGACGTGATGCTCGGACCGGGACAATTCGCGGTATTTGCGCCGTCGCTCCCTCAACCGTGCGCGCCGCATTTGGCGCAACCCATTGCAATGGGCAGTCCGACGGTGAGCGTTCACGGCATGCAGCTCGTGCGCGTTGGCGACAAGACGACATGCGGCGCTTTCGTGTGTGATGGCGTGAAAACGGTCGTGATTGGCGGCCCAGGGGCGCCTCCGGCTCCTGTATCGATGGCTGACGTTGCCGGAGCGCTCGGTGGTGTTGCGCTGGGAGCGTTGCTCGAAAAAACGGGCGCCGTGCAAGCGGTCAACGAGTTTGGCGCGGCACTATTGGAAACGTCGGACAAGGTGATTGCAAAGGTGGACGAGGTTCTGGACAAGGGCCTCGATGCAATGGACAAAACGCTGGATACGGCGGCGGGCGCTGTGGACAAGGTAGCTGGCACGGCAGGCGCGGTGCTTGGCAAAGTTGGGGAAATGGTGGGCGCGGTCGGCGGAGCGGTCGAGGCGATTTTGGGTGGAGCCGGGCTGACGGGCAAGAATAGATAACTTGTAGAAGGGAGGCCGGTGAATTTTTTCGGCGCTCGTGGTGGGTCCCACTGTTTGAGCCCGCGAAGCGGGCGAGTTTGGGGGAACCGCGAGTGCCGAAAAAATCACCCGGCTCCCGCGGTCACACATCTGATCAGGCGTCACTCTTCCGGTTCAGCGGTCAGCCGTAGCGGCATTCCGTGCTGTCTGGCATAATCGTGCACGGCATCGACCTTCGATTCGGCGATGTCTTTCGTGTACACGCCCGCGACACCTCGGCCGGTGTTGTGTACCGCCATCATGAAGGACAAGGCCGACGTTTCGCCCATGTGGAAAAAACGTTCGAGCACATCCACAACAAACCACTTCGTCGTGTAGTGATCGTTGTGGAATACGACTTGGTACCGCTTTGCTTTGGCAACCTTGCGCTCGCGTTTGATCGCTACGTCGCCATCGGCGTCATCGTGTCTTCGATTCGGATCGCTTCCCATGTGGCTGCTCTCGTCAATGTTTGAATGCTCGCCTCATTCGAAATGCTTTTGGCACGCGGCCTTGGCAGATGGCCCGAGTTTCTCGCATGCGGCCTTGTGCCGAGCAAGCAATTCCTTGACATCGTCCCCTTGCAAAGAATCGAGGGTTTTTCTGATTTGCGTAGCGCGCAGACGGTTTCTTCCCACAAACCCATCGTCGATCGACGTGGCAAGCGCGTAAAACTCGTCCGCCAGGGCCAACACGTAACGACGTTCCTCTGGATTGTTCGGTTTTGCGTTCAATTGAACGTCGTGCGTTATCCATTGTAGCCTTGTCGCCCTCCCGGTCGCACTTTCTCGTGCTTTGCGCGTCCACGTGCGCGCTTCGTCCATGTGCCCGAGCGCTTGTTCTTGCGCCGCAAGGCTGCTGTAATAATAGAATGGCGTGTTGGAACGCTCCGCCTCGGCCAAGAGCATGGTTTTCGCTCGATCGGCATGACCCACCCGACGAAGCATGTAGGCCGCAGTGGAAACGACGGCATGTCGTTCGGCCTGCGTTTTTGCCTCCGCGTCGGCTCGTTCGACCGCAGCAACGATGGTGGTGCGTGTCGCTTCCGATATGGGTTTGTCCGGATTGGCTTGCAGCTCGAAATCGAGCATGGGAAGAAATGTGGAAAGACGATTGTCCACCGAAGCTTCCTTTCTTGCACGAATCCACGCTGCCGCTTCGAGCCACCTTGCTTTCCACCCCGCCGTCGATGATGACGGGTTTTTCCCTTCGATCCATTCTGCAACGTCGCTCGCGCGATTGTTCACGAACGCGCGGGCCGCCCACGCCGTCTCTTCGCTCGCAAGAATGAGGTCCAGGCGCGTTTGCACGTTCGCCGCGACTTGCTTCACGATGACAGATACGTTTGCGTCGTTTCGGTGGATGGACGCCAATCCAACGAGCGTAGAAGCCAAAAGCGCCCGCTCGCGCATGAGTTTGGCCGGACAAGCATCCACGGCTGAACGCAATGACGTCATGACCTTTGACAGAGGCCATTGATCTTCGGGGAAAAGCTCCCAAGCCGTATGCGCAAGCACGTTACAATCATCGGCCGTGGGGGTTTTCGATTCCAAACGCCCCATCGCAGCCCGAAAACTTTGGCCCTTGCTGCGCACGGAACCAAGTGCCCGTTCGACTTCACCTGCATCGAGACTCCCGCCGAGGCGCAATAGCTCTTGTTTGTCCGGATCGAGGATCACGATGGTGGGATAAGCCGAAATGGCAAATGTTTCGGCCAAGCGCTGCGCATCGACGGTGTCCCCATCGAGGTATACCGGGACGAACCCGCGCACCATTTCTGCAAAAATGGGCTTGTTGAAAACCTGCGCCTTCAGTTCATTACATGGCGGGCACCAAGCCGCACCCCAATAAAGAAATACGAGCGATCCGTCGGTTCGTGCACGGGCAAACGCCTGATCGACGCTACCGTCGAACCACGGCGGCGAAGCGTGATGCCCCGCGACCGCCGCAGCCGACGCCGGCGCAGCGGGCGCAGACTGACTCGGCATGGATTGCGCCGCAGGAGCCGGCGGTGCATCGCGCTTGCATGCGGGCACGAGCGCCACGGCACTCATCATGGAGCATCGCCACAGCAGCCTTGTCACCGTTTGCATCACGTGTGCCTCGACGATCGAGCCTACCGCGGCTCGACGTACGCGTCCATCTTCACTTCACGTAGCCACTCGGCTCGATGTCCGATACGCTGCACGCATGCGACTGTCTCGTCTCGCTCGCGCACGCGCACGCATCATGCGCGCTCTCGGCCCGCGTTTGGTGCGTTCCCCTTTGCTTCGCTCACGTCTCATCGGATGGCGCGCGCGCCCCATCGAAGGCAACGTGTGCGACGAATCCCTCGCCGTGCTCATGGGCATAGGTGACCTCATCGGAGCAACGGACATTGCAGGCGGCTCTCCGGAACAGGGACGCTTGACGATGGCGGAATCGCAGTTGATGATCGAAGACGACGCCTGCCCCGACGTGCATGTGCAAGACTTGGTGCTCGAGCAGGGCGGAGCACGCGTGCCCGCTCGGAAGTACGTACCTCGAGGTTTGTCCAAACCTTCGCCAGGCATCGTGTACTATCATGGTGGCGGGTTTGTCTTGGGCGACCTCGATACGCACGACCGCCACTGTCAACACCTTGCGCGCGATGCATCCGCGCGTGTGATCGCCGTCGATTACAGGCTCGCGCCAGAAAACCCCTTCCCTGCAGCCGTCGATGACGCCACGCTTGCGTTTCGCTGCGTTGCGCGTCGAGCAAACGACTTCGACATGGATCCAACTCGGCTCGCCGTGATGGGTGACAGCGCGGGAGGCAATCTCGCGGCCGTCGTGGCGCGGAAAACGCGAAACGATACGCAAAGGCCAGCGCTACAAGTGCTCGTCTATCCCGCGGTCGACGGCTCGTGCGCAATGAAGTCCCATAAAACCTTCGGTCAAGGCTGGCTCTTGACGACAGAAAGCATGGAATGGTTTTACCACCATTACGTTGGAGATGATCCGGCGGCGCGGCGTCAAGTCGACGTATCACCTCTATTTGCAGACGATTTTGGAGGTTTGCCCCCGGCGCTCGTGTACACCGCTGGATTCGATCCGCTTCGTGACGAAGGCATGGCGTATGCCGAACGGCTCGAGAAATCGGGAATTACCGTGCGCCAGCATTGTTTTGGCTCGCTGACGCACGGTTTTGCTGCTATGGGTGGATTGTGCGCGGCGGCGCGCGAAGCGGCGCAGCACATCTCACGAGACGTAGGTCGAGCATTGCGGGAAGGACTTTCGGCGCGTACGGAAAACGCTGCGTAAATTGAGGAGTCCTTGGCGGGCATTCAATATCTCGATACACTTTTTTCGGCAATCCGCGATACGGCAGAGCGGCTTTCGACTGCCGATGCATGGATGTCGCGGGCGGAGCGAGCCGCCGAATCGACTTGGCGCATGTCCTTTTTGCAGGCTGCGCGTGATGCACAAAGCTCCGCTCGCTCGAGGCTCGATGAAGCATTTGCGCAGCTTTCGGCCTTGGGACCTGCGGATCGACTTCCAAGCCTATTGGCAGATCTGCCCGAGCGGCTCGAGCAACTACGCGGGCGCCTGGAAGCGTCCGAAGCACGTTTGACGGCGGTGACGAACACGGTATTGCAGAAGCCCTACGGCATGGCGTAATTTTCTTTGGTGCACGATCGGTCCATGGTACTGCGTCGAAACATGGGTGCCTCATCATGATGGTTCAGGAAAAACGGTATTCTTGGTTGAAGTTGCTGTTCAGATACCGCGGCACGGCCCTCGAACGCATGCGAGGCCGGCTGATCTTCACGACGCTTTTGGCTGTCGTCATCACGGTCATCGATTTGAACGTGCACTATTTTCATCCTGACCTGACGACGATTCCATTTACACTGATGGGTTTGGCGCTTGGTATCTTCCTTGGTTTTCGGAACAATACGAGTTACGACCGATTTTGGGAAGGCCGCAAGTTGTGGGGAAGTCTCGTCAATACGACCCGCAGCGTCACTCGGCAGATTTTGACGATCGTGGGAGCGTCGTCGCCGACCGAGCCTGCCAAGCCCGGTGCTGATGCCGAGGAAATAAGTGCGTATCAGCGAGAAATGGTGCATCGGGTGATTGCTTATGTGCACGCGTTGAAACACCACTTGCGCGATCAAGATCGGGTCGAAGACCTCGCGCCGTTCATTGCGAAGGAAGAAATCGAGGCACTACGTCGCGAAGTCAATCGTCCGATCGCCATTTTGCAGCGACTTGGCGACCGATTCCGGGACGCTTATCGGCAGGGCTGGGTCCATCCCATGCATTTGCCCATTCTCGAAAAAAGCCTCGTTTCGCTCACGGACATTCAGGGCGGCTGCGAGCGGATCAAGAGCACGCCGATTCCGCTGTCGTACACGTCGCTGATTCACCAAATCGTCGCGATCTATTGCATTGCTTTGCCCTTCGGCATCGTGAAGACCGTCGGAGCATTCACGCCGGTGGTCGTCGGGATCGTTGCGTATGCGTTTTATGGTCTCGATGCGATTGGTGACGAAATCGAGAATCCCTTTGGCACGGATCCGAACGATCTGCCATTGTCTTCGTTGTCGACGATGATCGAGGTGAATTTGCGGCAGCGCCTGGGCGAAACGAACCTGCCCCCCCTGCGCAAACCGAAAAGCGGGATTTTGAAGTGATCACGTCTTGATACCGCCCACCATCTCGCGTAAACCTACTAAGCCAATGCCCTCCCCCGTTTCCTCGCACCCCGCCGTCGACAAATACGCCAAGCACATCAATCCCGCGTTCGTCAAGCTTCTTGGCGCATTCGGGTACGGGCGCGTGTTCGTGCGAGCGTCGGGCTCGCGCATGTGGGACCACGAAGGCCGCGAGTATCTCGATTTTCTCGCAGGATTCGGCGCCCACAACATGGGCCACAATCATCCGGTGCTCCGCGAAAGGATGCGGGACTTTTTGCTCGAAGACGTCCCGAACCTCGTCCATGTCGGCCCTCCCGTACACGCGGCGGAGCTTGCCGAAGAACTGACGCGTCGCACGGGACCACTCACGTCGTGTCTATTTTCATGCACCGGTTCCGATGCGGTCGAAGCCGCGCTCAAACTCGCCCGAGCCGCCACGGGCAAAAAAACGCTCGTGTATTGCCAAAACGGATATCACGGTTTGAACCTTGGAACCTTGTCCGTCGACGGAGTCGCTCGCATGCGCGAGCTATTCGAGCCGCTTTTACCTGCATGCGAACAGGTGCCCTTCGGCGACTTGGCAGCGCTCGAACGCGTGCTCTCCAAGCGCAATGCGGCCGCATTTCTCGTCGAACCCATTCAAGCCGAAGGTGGCATGGTGATGCCGCCGAACGGGTACCTTCGGTCGGCGCAGGACCTTTGCCGTAAATATGGAGCCCTGCTGGTGCTCGACGAAGTGCAAACGGGAATTGGTCGCACGGGGACGCTTTTTGCGTGCGAGGCCGAGGGGTTTTTCCCGGATGTCCTGGTGCTCGGCAAAGCGCTCGGCGGAGGCATGACGGCCATATCGGCGACGCTCACGACGCCCGAATTGCAAAAACGTGCATTCGGAACGATGGAACGATTCGATTTGCATGGTTCGACGTACGCGGGCAATTCGTTTTCGTGTCGTACGGCATCGGCGGTCCTTTCCATCATGGATGACGAAAAGCTCGTGGATGCAAGCAAAACGAAGGGCGCGGCCCTCATGCAAAAATTGAACGCGCGTTTGTCCGGCCATCCTCTCGTGCGTGAATTGCGCGGACGCGGATTGTTCGTCGGAATCGAGCTTGGTCCGACGGAGAAAGGCGGCTTTTTGCACCGAGCCTTGCCACAAATCGTCGAGGCAGTATCAAAGCGCATTTTTGGACAATGGCTTGCCGTTCGGTTACTCGAAGACGGAATTATCGCGCAGCCGGCGAGTCAACAATGGAACGTGTTGAAGCTCGAGCCGCCGCTCACGGTCACGGATGCGGAAATCGATACGGTCGTGAATCGCATTGGCGCGATTTTGGATGAATATCGCGAAGTGGGTCCCATCGTGCGTGACGCAACCGAGCGGCTTGGAAAACAGGCCATGGGTGGATGGAGGTTCGGATGAGCCTTGCGCAATTGAAAAAGGACGCGATTTTTGCGGCGACCATTTTCCAACGAAAGCCATTTTCTTGTTTGATTCAAGTGACCAATCGCTGCAACATGGAGTGCAGCTTTTGCGACTTTTGGCCTCATCCTGCACCGCCAAAACAGGAACTATCGCTCGACGAATTCCAGCGCATCGCCGACGAGCTCGCCGAGCTTGGTTGTTTCGTGATTTCCGTCGAAGGAGGCGAGCCGCTCGCGAGGCCCGATATCGTCGAGATCGTCCGAATTTTGTCGAAAAGGCACATCACGGCCCTATTTACCAATGGTTGGTTCGTCACGGAAGAAAAGGCCAAAGCATTGTGGGACGCGGGCCTCGTGCATGGCAATGTTTCAATCGATTATCCGGATGCGTCTCGCCATGACGGCAAACGTCGTTTGTCTGGAGCAACCGATCGCGCATGGAAAGCCGTCGATATTTTTCGACAAACCGCTCCGCGCGGGGGCAAACAGGTGCACGTGATGACCGTGCTCATGGAAAACAATTGGCGAGACCTCGAAGCGCTGCTACTGCAAAGCAAAGCGCATGGCGTGGGGCATCAACTCACGCTGCTCTCCATTTCGGGATATCGTCGGGCCAAGGACGGTCCCGACAAGATGCCACCCATGGGCGTCACCGATCACGTCCTGCATTTATGGAAGAAGTATCCACATTTGCGCTATTTTCGCGATTACTTTGCGCGCATCGATGATTTTTTGAACGAAGGTCCCATGCCCACGTGCAGCGCGGGTACGACGGGATTCAACATTGATCACGTAGGCAACGTATCGCCTTGCATCGAGCGCATCGACGAAAGCGTGGGCAACGTTCGCGAGGCGTCACTGTCGGAGCTGCATGAGCGACTCCGCAAAAAACAAGATATTGTTTCGCAATGCCAGCGTTGTTGGACCGCGTGCCGCGGCATCAATCAGGCGCTCGGTCATGGCGGATCGGCGCAAAGCCTCTTGGATTTGGCAACGCGTATGCGCACGTAGCCATGCGTTGACGCGCAAGCTGATTCTTGACCGACAGGCTCCGGGCTTGATGTAAACTTCGCCCGATGCAAATCCTTTCGGTCGGCCCCGTACGCACGGGGTCTTCCGTGTGGCAACAACGCGGAAGCTTCGTCCTCGTCGTCGTCTGCAAAACGACGTATCGGCTGAAGCCTGGCGAATCCGTGATCGCCCCGGAGCAAGAAGCGATCAACGAAGCGGATGATCATTGGGACGACGATCCGAACCGAAGCGTGCGCGCGCCATGCGATCTCGTGCCGGCAAAAGTGCGCCCCGAAGTGACGCTCGTTGGTTACGCCTACGCGCCGAACAAACAACTCGTGCGATCGCTCGTCACGCGACTCATCGTCGGCGACGTTGACAAGAGCATCGAAGTCTTTTGTGATCGAACATTTTTGCCCGACGGATCGCTCCAAGAAGGACAGCGGTTTTCGCGCATGCGCCTCTCGTGGGAACGAGCTGGTGGCGGACCACATACGAACAACCCCGTGGGCATACGGGCCGATGCTCGCGATGCTTATGGCCGCCGAATCGTGCCGAATCTGCAACCGCTCGGCATGCACGTGTCGAATGTCGACGACTTCATTCCGCCCGTTGGATACGGGCCCATTGCTGCAAATTGGCCATCACGAGCCGACATCGTCGCCCGCGCACCGCAGGCCGTCGGCGAGGGACTCGATGGTCCAAGCGCCATTTACTACAATGCAGCACCATCGGACCAGCTCGTGAGCGTGCTTCGCGAAAGCGAGCGTATCGTGCTCGAAAACCTGCATCCCGAGTATGCGCGTCTCGTGACGAACTTGCCAGGCATTCGCCCTGCCGTGTTCGTCGATCGCGGCCTTGGACCTGCGCAGCGCGTGCCTGCTCATGCGGATACGATGTGGATCGATACCGATCGCGGCATAGCGACGCTCACGTGGCGCGCCGTCGTCCCGCTGGTGCGTCGAGACGAACCCGGCCGCGTGCTCGTGGGCATGGAAAGCCCCGGCCAAGAAATGACGTTTGCCGCGATAGCGCAAGCCATGGTCGGTGAAGACCTCGAAAACGAGGACGACAATGGCATGGAGACCATCACCAGCACGATATCGTTGAACGAGTTGAAGGTGAGCCGCGGTCTACCGTTTGCCGCAAACCTCGAACCGGATCCACCGCCGGTGCGCGAGCCGATGCGTTCGTCACCCGTGCTTGATCTTCCCTTCCAACCGCTCAGTGGACCCATTCCACAAGCGCCACCTCCACCGCCATCCAGGCCTCCGTGGCCGAGTAGTCCCGGACAAACCACCGCACGACCACCCGGCATCAAGCCGCCCCCCGTGCCGACGGCTCCGCGTTCTGCGCTGCCCGGAAAGCCCGTTGCTCCTGCGCCGGGCGCGCCGCCCGTTGCTCTCGCCGCGCCGCCCTTCGCTCCGCCCGTGCCGGTGTCTTCTGCGCCCGCGCCGCCGCTTTCCTCGAGCGCGCCGCCGCAACCGCCTCCGGTCGCGCCGCCTGTCGTCTTGTCCCAGGCGCGAGGTTTGTCGGATCGGAACCCGGAAAACGCCGCGACGAGCGCGAGCCCATGGGCGAGCGGTACGCCGGGCGCCGTCGCAGCGCCCCGTGAAACGCTTGGAACGCAGGCAGCGACAATCGCAGCCGCGCCCGTACCGAAAGAAGCTGCATCGGATGGCGGAGCGCTCGCAGCCTCGAATGATGCAGCGGGCGTTCGTCCATGGAGCGCACCGCGCCGCGAGCTGCGTTCGGTGATTGCAACGGACGACGTCGCGGACAAACCCACGGTCAGCCGCGAGCTTTTGCACCTCGTGTGGTTCGAGCCTTCCTTCGTGCCGCGAATCCGCCGCGTCCCTGCGTGGAAAAAGCTTCTTTCAGAGCTCGAACAACGAGGTCCGGACAAAGCGATCGACGACGTGCTTGCGGGCAAGGAGGCTTGGGAAATCGAAGATCGTCGCGAGATATTCGAGATACTTGCGCGCGGCGAACGAGCAGACGAACCCGGTGTGATCGAATTGATGGACGAAGCGATTCGCGACGATGGGAAATTCGCGACGCCCATCATCCTCGTCGGCTGCGAGGTCGAAACACCATTCGACGAAATCGAAACATTGCGCGCGCTTTCGGCCGCCGCTGCAGCGCTCGTTGGCCCCACGGACGAATCGCTCAAAGCTGCCGTCGAAGCTGCGGACAAGTTTCTGAGTCGGTCGAGCGCTCCATGGGCGCCGGTGGTTCCGGAAGGTTTGTCCAGCCGTATTCGCGAGGCGTTTGTTCGGGAAAAGAAGGGACTACCGGCAGATGCGCTGGATGTGCAAGCCGAGCGAGCGCTCCTCGGAGGTCGTCATTATCAAAAGCGAGACGTGCTGGGTGACACTTTCCTGCGCGTGCTCTTGCGCTTGTCCGCGGAAAACCAGCCACTCGTCGGTTATGCTCCCGTGGACATCGCGAAGAAATTGCCCATGTTTCGCCGATTTCGCGCGCGGCTCATTGGTGAATTGCACCCGTGGCAAGATCAATACGAAGCGCGCCGCGAATCTCTCCGCATTCTGGCGCTCGGAACGGTCACGTACATCGACCGTAACGCGGCTGCCGCAAAGAATGGATGATCGCCGGGTTTACTTGCTGAAAATGGCCTTGTTCGCATTCACGAACGAAACGATGCCCTCGGTGATTTCGGCCGCGATGTCGCTTCCTTTGGTTTGGCATGACGCACGATCCGTATCGTTCGAGATGAACCCCAGCTCGATGAGCACCGACGCTTTCGTCTCCTTGCCGAATCGACTCAAATTGATGACGTAGAGGTTATCGCGCGACTTCGCCCCTCGACTCTTGACCACCTTGGCTTGCGCTACGATGGACGTCGCGAGCTTTTTCGAATTGTCATAAGAAGGATGGTACAGCGTGGATTGTCCCGACGCGGATGCTGATGCCGCATCGAGGTGCAAACTCACGAAGATGTTTGCCTTTTTTTCTTTCGCAATGTCCACGCGCCAGCGCAGACGCGGTAATACTTCGCTGATGTCGCCTTCGCGCGTCAAATACACCGCCTCGATTACGTCCGTTTTCGCTTGAAGCTTCGTTCGAAGCAGTTTCGCGACGTCGAGCGCAATGTCTTTTTCGTAAATTTTGCCCGATACCGCGCCGGGATCGATGGGATTTTTCGCTTTCAGCCGATCACCGTGCCCAGGATCGATGACGACGATGATGGCGCATTTCTGGACTGCTCCTCCGCTATCGCCACCCGCAACGGCCTTTTCTTGTGTTTCCGAGACGTTCATGACAGTAGGTCTTCACTTTCGGAATTCATGGCGTCATCGAATTCGCCCAATCCCATTCCCGCGGGCGGAGAATGGTCACCTTCGTTCTCGCTGGTTTTGCCCTTGGATTCATCGTCGGGTGAGTTCTTTTCGAATGGCCCTTCGGGTTTGGCCTTCTGGCCGTCCCCAGGTTCACCACGCTCGTTGATCCACACCATCGTTCCGACGATCGTGATGCCCCCGCCGTGCAATGAAATGAACCCACCCGGAGCTTTGATCGTCGCATTCGCCCCCGCCTCGCCGACCCAATCTTCTCCCGCGACGTGATGAATTTCGTCGCCAGCCACGAGCCCGCTGCGTCCCTCGATTTTTTCGTGCCGGCTTTTTTGCACCATGAGCGATTGCTTGCCATCGATTCGCTCCCGCCGACTTCCTTTGACGACCTGGTGAACGTCCGCTTGATACGTCTCGTTTTTGTTTTTCTTCGTGACGACATCCAAGTCTTTGCCGACCAGCACTTGACGATTGCCCAACGTCTGCTCGTCTTCGTCGTTTTTCACGAGCTTTTGCCGATCGCGGACGATGGTCGCGAATTCATCGTTCTTGACGATTCGTGTGCGATCTTTTTGCGCTTGCTCCCACACGAGCTCGTTGCCCGCGAGGTCCTCGTGCATGATTTCGTTGAATCCGTCGGATCCGAGCGACGAATCGCTTTTCCAGGTGCTTCGCGTCTTGTGTTGCGGCAGCTTGTAGGGCACCGATTGCGCGGCATTGTACACTCGACCCGCGACGATGGGAAAATCCGGATCGCCCTCGAGAAAAGCGACGAGCACTTCTTGGCCAATGCGCGGAAGCGTCACCATGCCATATCCCAATCCGCCCCAGCCTTGATTCACACGAACCCAGCACGAGCTACGCTCGTCGTTTTTGCCCTCGCGATCCCAAGGGAATTGCACACGTACCCGGCCAAACTCGTCCGTATGAATCTCCTGACCCGAAGGACCCACCACGGTAGCGCTTTGCAACCCATGAATGACGGGTTTCGGCGTGCGGCGCGCAGGTCGATAAGGCGCGTCGGCGAAATGCGCCTCGACCGAAAGACGAAAATCCCCCGTGTCGCTGCCCGTGAGCTTCGATGCTACGGAAAGAAGTCGCTTGCTCGAAGGAATTTTTGCATGCGGATGCCGAGCTATCGAAAAAACGGTGCCCGGTGCCAAATCGAAGGTATTTGCAACCAATGAAATGGTATGCTCACCCGCCCGTTCGCCTTCCAGGCTGCGCGTTGCGAGCGCGGTGCCATAGGCTGGATCGTGGCGTGCGAATCCTTGATCATCCGCGGCGGGCGTGCCAGCAGCTTTGCCCGTCTCTGCAAAAAAAGCGCCCGCATCGTAATGGTATTGCTCCAGCTTACCTTCGACGCCTTTGGACGAAGGAGCTTTTGCGAAAAGCGCCACGTCGGGCTTGCGCGGGTCGTAATCACGGAATGTCGCCGCCCCTGGACGAACCTCGCGCCCAAAATGAACCTCGGTCACGTATTCTTTTTGCGAGGATTCGTTCGGCGTATCGACATAAGGAATGGCCGCCCCCGGTCGCGGCTCATTGGATTGCAAAGCGTCACCGAATATGGGAACGCCCGATTCTTCGGCAAACGTGAAGGCAATGCCCGCCTCTTCGAGCAGCCGGCACATGAAATTGTAATCGCTCTCGGCGTATTGAATTTTGTATTCGAGCTTCGGGTATCGTCCGCGATCGATTCGCCATTGCGGCTGGATTTGCCATTCGCCCAGGAGCTTCGTCACGATGTCCGGAATGGACAGATGTTGATAAGTGCGATTACCACGGCGATGCGTCAGAAGCCAAAGCGATGACACGATTTCAATCGTGTACGTGGAAAGCCCCTCGGTTCCGGCAGAATCTTGCAATGCCTCGAGCTGCTCCGCATGCGAAACGATGCCGCTCCAGGCCCGTGCGCCGCCGCCCGATACGTAGGCATATCCGGCATGCATACGAAAGGACGCCGGACGACCGACGATGGCGTCGAAATCGAGGCTGTGATCGGGCGAGCGGACGAGCAGGTTGATCGTGAAGGGATTGGATATGGATTCACGAACCGCGAATTGTCGCACGTAGACATCGCGTTGTTTGGATGCAAGGGAAAGCTCGAGCGTTGCCACGGCGATTCACTCCACGTTGGCACGAGCGATGAAGCTCGAGCCGATAAAGAACGCATAACCTTTCGACGCATGCATGATCCTACGCCCTCCGCGCAGCGCGATCCGCACGCAAAAGGGCGGACGCCGACAGGTTTTCTTCTTCGACGATGATTTCTTCGAGCCCCTCGGAGAGCTCGCGTTTTTGTGCCGTATTGCAAGTGGGCCAAAACGCACGAAATACGCCGGGATCGTAAAAGCGGAAATAGACTTTTTCGTGTCTCGATTCGAGCTCCACCATCAAAAATCGGCGAAAGTGCCGGCGCACCGCGACAAACTTGTCGTACGACGTGCAATAGATCCCCCAACGCTTGCCCCAACCTTCGAATACCAATCGGTCGAGCAGCGCCGAGCCTGCGCGCATGGGCCCCACGAGATGCGGCGCCATGTCCTCGAAGTTTTCGCCAGCAAGCCCTTCGTACAGCGATTGATGCGTTTCGACGTGCTGCCTCGCAAGTTCGAGAATACGCCGATCCCGCGCTCCATCGACGACCGCATAAAGTGGCGCTTTTGCAGCTTCGGCACGCAATAAACCAAGCGCTTCTTCCGCCGCCCGAATACGCGCTTCTTCTCGATCCCGCTCGGGTTCGGCAAGCTTGCGTCGCTTCGGAGGCGTCTTGCCTTCGACGTACACCATGAAATCCGTTTCGCCAGCTTGGATCCAGCCTCCATGCGATACCTCGCCGTGCGCTGCAGGCTGTCCCCCCAGCCGAGTGCCCGATACGCTGCCGACGTCGCGCATGAAGCAGCGGCTGCCGTCCCATTCAATCTCGAAATGAACGCCCGACATGTTTCCGTCGTGCGGAATGACGAGATCCGCAAGGTCTGTCCTGCCAACCCGTAAAACCCGCGATGAATCGACGACGGCCTTCGTCCCGGCGAGTTTGCCGTAACGCACTTCCACGATGAGCCGCGGCGTCACGACGAACCTCTCCCGGCGCGTTGCCGTGCCGCTCGTTCCGCCGCTTTCTTTGCGCAATCTTCGCAAAATGGTTTGTCCGTCTGAAGCATTGCAGCCGGATTGGAACCAATGATCACCGTCGGACACCCCGAAACGATGGTTCCACCATGAGACGTTGGATCGCCTTTTCGAGCAGCGTCCTTGCCGCCAATGATGACCGTGCTTTCGCCTGCCGAAATGGCCGCGCCGCACGCCTCGGAATCCGATACCCGAGCTTGCGGCTGATATCCCACGATGACCGTGGCTTCACCCGCGACGATGACATTCGGCGGATGCAGCGGGCATACGTGCCTGTCCGTGATTCTTGCAGCAGGAGGCATCTTTACGCTCCCCTCATTGCCCAATGAGCGTTTTGCTCACGTCGTCGACGACCGCTTCTTTTGCCTCGTCCGGCGCCTCGGGCGAAGCACCCGCGCCTTCTCCAGCGGATCCGCCGCTGTTGATGTACACCTTGGTGCCTCGAATCGTGACGCCGCTGCCGTCGATGCGAATGAAGCCACCGGGTCCTTTCAGCGTCAGATCCTCGGCTTCGATCACCAGCGCCGTTCCCGCCTTGATGTGAATTTCCTTCGTCACGGCGAGCGCGTGGCTTTCGCCGATGAATTCGTGTCGATCTCCCTTGATTTCGAGCGACTGATTGCCCTCGATGCGCTGATTGCGCTTGCCCATCACGTAGAGGTGGCTGTTTCCCTCGATGCGCTCGCGTTTGTCTTGCTTGACGACGATGTCCTGATCCTTGCCGACATACACTCGGACAAACCCGTCTGTCTTGTCAAACTCGTCGTTCTGCACGTACTTCTGCCGGTCGTGTCCAACCGTGATCGTTTCGTCGTTCTTGACGAGACGCCGCCGGTTTTTTTGCGCCTGTTCGTAGACCAGTTCTTGGCCCTTCAAGTCTTCGAACATGATCTCGTTGAAGCCGTCGGAACCGAGCGAGCTGTCGCTTTTCCACGTCGATCGAGTCTTGTTGTCGGGCAGCTTGTGCGGCACGGCTTGCTTTGCGTTGTACACGCGCCCGACGATGATGGGTTGGTCCGGGTCACCCTCGAGAAATCCCACGAGCACTTCGTGCCCGATGCGCGGAATCATGATCATGCCGTAACCCGTGCCAGCCCAACCTTGGCTCACACGGATCCAGCACGAGCTGTTTTCATCGTTTTTTCCGTCGCGATCCCACGGGAACTGAACGCGTACTCGTCCGAACTCGTCGGTGTGAATTTCCTGGCCACTCGGACCTACGACGACCGCGCTCTGCACACCATTGACGCGCGGCTTTTCTGTCTTTTGCGGCGGCCTATACGGCGCGTCGGCAAACGCAGCAGATGCCGACATGGACCACTCTTCGCCCGGCGTTCCTTCAGCCGTAAACTCGGTCACGAGCAACCGTTTGTCATCCCCAACCTCGGCATGCGGATGTCGATCGATGCTGACGATCTGGCCCGGACAAAGGTCGATGGTGTTCGTATCGAAAGAGACGACGCGTTTGTCCGACCGAACTCCCCCGAGCATCCGTTCGGCGCGCCCTTTTGCAAAAGATTGTTCGTAGCGCGCAACGCCTTTGTCGTCCGCCGCTGGAGTGCCGCCACCCTTGCCACCTTCGACGAGCGATGCGCCGGGCTCGTAATGATACTGTTCGTATTTCGCCTCTGGCCCTGCGGCTTTTGGAGCATCTCCGAAGAGCGCGAACATGGGGTTTCGGAAGTCGTAGTCGCGGATCACGTGCGCGCCGGGTTTGACCGAATGTGCGAGGCGCACGCGCGTGACGAATTCCTTTTCGGATTCACGGTTCGGGTTGTCGACGTAGGGCAGAGCGCCGCCGGGACGCGGCGCGTTCGCCTCGAGTTTGTCACTCAAAACCAGCTTCGATTCCCTTCCGTCGGTGTCCGGAAAGACGTAACAAATCCCGGCTTCTTCGAGGAGCCGGCTGATGAATGCATAATCCGTCTCGCCGTATTGAACCTTGTACTCGAGCTTCGGGTAACGCCCGCGATCGATTTCCCACGTGCGCTCGACGTCCCACTCGTCGAGCACTTGATCGACGATGTCCGGGATCGTTTGGTGTTGAAAGATTTTGTAATTGCGCCGCTGCGTGCAAAGCCAAAGTTTCGGCACGATGCGCAGCGAGTACGTCGAAAGCTCCTTGCCTTGCTGTCCCAATTGAACGGCCTGCACTTGTTCGATCGTGCTCACGACACCCGACCACGATCTGACACCTCCGAGCCGCGCGTGAGCCCATCCGCTCACGACTTTCAGGCTTGCGGTTTGACCAATGATGGGCTCGAGATCGATCGATGGGCTTTCGGATCGAGCCACGACGTTGACCATGAACAAGCTCGAGATCGCTTCGTGCACCGAGAAGTGGCGCACGGACAACGACGACTCTCCACACGCAAACGAAAGCTCCAAAATCGGCATGAAACCCGCTCCTCGGCGCGGCGCCTTCGGCAGCACGTAAATGGGCGCATGAAAGCCTTATCCGGATGCCTTGTCTGCGTCAAGCGTGCTGATTCGAAGAGCAGCTCGAAACTTCGTGACGATTGACAACGCGCACGTATTGGGGTCCGATGGCGGCGTCACGAAACGTTTGCGCGCAAGGTGTCAGGCATGAGCACGCTATTGCGATCGGTTGGAAAAAACGGGCGGAATCTGCGAAACGACGTCGAAACGGTGCAGACGCTGCTGAAAGCCAAAGGGTACGATCCCGGCATCGTAGACGGGCTTTGTGGGAATGGCACCGTCGGCGCCATTCGAAAATTCCAATCGACCTTCATGTCGCGCCCCGATGGGCTCATCGAACCCGATGGCGGGTCCTGGAGACGCTTATCCGGCACCGGTGCTGCATCACAAACGACGAATGCACCCGCGCTCACCGAATGGAGCGGCGATAGTTCGAAGTGGGCGCACGAGAAAAAGATTGCGAGCATGTTTCCGGCCATGCGTCCGAAAGTCGAAGCAGTGCTCGAAGGGCTTCGACAGCGCGGTTTTCAGCCGAAGGTATTCTTTGCGTGGCGGTCGGTTGCAGTGCAGCTCGAGCTATACCGAAAAGGCAATACGACCGTGAAGTTCAGTTTTCACAATGCGCAGAAAAAGGACGGGACGCCGAATGCCTATGCCGCCGACATCATCGACGTGCGTTATGCATGGAATCCGTCAGCGGAAAGCTCGGGCTTTTGGAAAGCGCTTGGCGAAGAGGGCAAGAAGCAGGGCCTGTATTGGGGTGGGGACTGGAAATCATTCAAGGATTGGGCCCACGTTCAGTATTACGACAATTCGAAGCTGAAAGTGGTCAAGGCCGAAAGCGGACTTTAGCAGCTCGCTAGCTCATTTCATCTGCCCCGAATCCTTTGCCTTCTTGTCTTCCACGGCAAGCAGCGCGTCGAGCGCTTCCTTGTGCCGCTTTTGCGCGGCGGTAATACGCTCCTCCATTTTCTGCTCCATTTCGCGCCCCTGTGCGAGCGCTCCATCGACTTGCGCCTTTGCCTGCGTGGCGCGTTCGATCCGTGCGTCGCTCGCCTTCTTGTCGGCCTCTTTGTCCGATTTCGTTCCATGAACGCGCTCCTCGGCAATGTAATCGTCGAGCGTCTTCTTTACTTGCTCGGCTTCCTCGAGCAGCGCCCGCAGCCGGACTTTCTCCTCGACCATTGCGATGTGCACGAGATAGCTCGCGCGGGCGATCTGATCCGCTTGCACTTCGAGCTTCGCTGCATCTTCTTTGCTCAATTCATTGCGATGCCGATCGATGATCTCGTGCGCCGCATTGCGCTCGCGCAGACGTTTTTCGAGCTGTTTTTCGACGACTTCGGAGAGCGAGCGTGACACCGTACCCGATAGATCCGTATCTGCACCCTTTTGCTTACACGCATAGGTGGCCGAGCCGCCGACCTTTTTTACGATCTCATCCTGCTCCGCCGTGAAAAACGCCCTCGCTCCTTCGATCTCTTCATTGCGATCGACATACGCTCGGCTCCGGCCCGCGTCATTCGCTTTGCGGTGGATATCACCCACGAGCTTCCAATCGGGCGCCTTGAGCTCCTTGTCATAGCCAGAAAAACCCGACGAAAGTGTTTTGGCGTCGTCGTCTTCGCGGCCGAAATCCTTCATGACCTGCTCGACCGCCCCGGGATAGTCCTGGGCATAACCCGGCTGCGCGGCCGACGAAGCGACCTCAGGCTCGGGCTTCTGGGCCGAGCAGCCGAAACCTGCCGCCGAGAACAGGAGGAGCGAGGCAACGACAACCGATTGCGTTCGGAAGGCATGCGTGCTTTTCATGCCATGACTATCCTTCGGGATTTCGATGCGCGTCAAGCCGCGGAGCACTTTTAGGACGAGCATCTTGCGTTCGTCGCGCGACCCGTGCGATGCTCGGCCGCCATGCAACAGAATGTATTGACGGCGGTGTTCATGCCCATCGCCCTCGGCATCATCATGCTGGGGCTCGGGCTGAGTTTGACGACCGCGGATTTCAAGCGCGTCGTCGTGTACCCCAAGGCCGTATTCGTGGGGCTGTTCTGCCAAACGGTGCTGCTCCCGGTGGCCTGTTATGGCATCGCACGCGCATTCGCGTTACCCCCAGCGTTGGCCGTGGGCCTCATGCTGCTTTCGGCATCTCCCGGCGGCGCAACGGCAAATTTATATAGCCATCTCGCCAAGGGTGACGTTGCGCTCAACATTACGCTCACCGCGACGAACAGCATTTTGAGTCTGTTCACGCTGCCGCTCATCGTGAACTTTTCACTCGAAGCGTTTTACGGAGCGGGGAAAAGCATTCCCTTGCAATTCGACAAGGTCATTCAGGTCTTTGCCATCGTGCTGATCCCCGTAGGAATTGGCATGCTCATCAATGCGAAGAAACCTGATCTATCGAAGAAGCTCGAGAAGCCGGTGAAAATTGTGTCGGCCATCTTTCTCGCGCTCATCATCATCGCGGCCGTATTGAAGGAACGCGCGACCCTCGTCGAATCGTTCCGCCAAGTGGGGCTCGCTGCGCTCGCATTCAATCTCACGAGTATGGCCGTGGGATATTGCGTCCCCCTTCTCGTGCGTTTGCCCAAGCGACAAGCGACGGCCATTGGCATGGAAATCGGCATTCACAACGGCACGCTCGCCATTGCGATTGCATCGAGCCCGCTACTCCTGAACAACGGCACGATGGCAATTCCGCCCGCGATTTACAGCTTGATCATGTTCTTCACCGCAGGTGCATTCGGCAGCATCGTTGCACGCAGCAACGACAAAGAAGCACTCCCCGAAGAGCCGCCTCGAGCAGCAGCTCGAGGGTGACGTCGGCGCGCCGACGTCACTTGCCAGCTCGATCCTCGGGCCTAGGCTGACGCATCAATAGCAAACCAGCCGCGAGAACGACGGCCGCCGGAGCTCCGAGCCACAGGGGTATTTGGTTTCCCACGACCAACCTATCGACCCACGCCGGCTTCGCATAAAGAATCGTGACGCCAATCGCGTTGTTGATGAAATGAATGATGACGCCAGGAACGATGGATCCGGTTTTCCATCGCGCGAAACCGATGATGAATCCAAGTGTCGCCGTCGGCACGAGGCGATAAATGGATCCGTGCGCCAAACTGAACAGCAACGACGATGCGATGAGCGCAACCACGGGACCGGCTCGAAGAAGCCCCGAGAACAGAAAACCTCGAAATAATACTTCCTCGCAGATTGCAGGCGTGAGCGCCACGGCGAAAAGCAGCACCCACAACGGTTGCCCGTCGAGCATCAACGCTTGCTCGAGTTTTTGCGCGAAAGCCTCTGGAACCGGAACGAGCCTCATTGCAAGCGCACTGACCGCAGCTCCTCCGGACAAACCCACGAGCACCGCGCCCACGAGCGCACGTGCGCGTGGAGCTTTCAGTGCAAATGTTTCGCGAATGGATGCTCCCGACACGAGAAGAATGACGATCGGCGGCAGGAGCATGAAGCCGAATTGCGTGCCAAGAAGCTGAGCCGTCTGATTCGTCGTCTTTTCCGCAAGAATACTCGCGTAGAACGTCACGACGAGAATGGCGGCAAATCCAAAAACCGTCAAATCGAGCGACGGAACGCCACCTTTTTGTCGCTTCCAGGCAAAAAACTCGCGCAGAGACCCTCGACCGCTTCCAAGCAAAACGTCTTCACGCTCGAAAACACGCGCCGCAAAAATGAGGGCCAATGCCGCATAAAGGGTCGACGAGCCGAGCGTGAAAAGCACGAGATCCGACGATACATCGCCAAGGTAAATCGCTTTGATGAGCAAGGCGACATTGAGCAGCGGAACGAGCGACGTCGCCGCCGTCAATTCCATGCCCGGAAGCGAAGTCAGCATGGAAAGAAGCATGACGGGCAAATACAGAGGCGTGAGCAGGTTCTGCGCGTCCTTGAAGTCACGCGCAAAGGCGGCGACCGCGAGGAACAATGCAGAAAAGAGGAACGTCACCGGAACGAGCAATGCAAATGTCAGCACGTGTACCGACATTGGGACATCTATTTCGCCGGGTAAGAGCCGGCGCAGGGTAAGCGCCAAGCTCACCACGTTGATGAGCGCCGTGAGAAGCGAAACGACGAATACCGTGAGAAACTTTCCCGTGATCATTTCAATGGGCAAAATCGGCGCGCACAAGAGCGTTTGCATCGTACCACGCTCTTTTTCCCCCGCCGTCATGTCGGCCGCACGCAAAAAGCCACCCATGAGCGACATGAGAATGAGCATCATCGGCATGATCGTGCCCAAGAATTTGCCCACACGGCGCTCATCGGGCGCAATGTTCCTCGACGTCGCGGAAATGCCCGTGGTAAAACCCGAAGGCAGCCCCCGCGCTCCTTCGCGCGCTACGAGCAAACGCTCGCGCGCCCGCGTGAGCGCATTCGTGAGACGCGTATCGGCAAAATCCGAATCGAGCCAGACCGAATCGTAATAGATGGCGACGCGGCCGAGCCCCCCTTGCCCCACTGCGTCGGAAAAACCCTGATATGGCACGAGGACCGCGTCGATACCACGCTTTCCTATGACTTCACGAGCAGCCAAAATGACGCGTTCGTCCGGACGATCTTCCTTGGGCGCTGCCGTTACGCCTTTCCTTTTGGCCGATGGTTCGGGCTCGCCAATTGGAGGAGGCTCGGGCGGCTTGATGCTTCCTTTTTCGAGGGATTCGCGAAGTTCGTCGGGCACATTGTGCCAAGGAATCAATTCGATCTTTTTGTCTTCGGTGAGGGCTGCTTCGACCTCGGGCGAAAGCGTTCCCCATACCGCCACGCGCGAACGGCGCGATTCGAGCTCCTGCATGTCGGAGTCGGCCAAACGGCTCATGAGCAGCGCAAAAAGCGGATAAAGAAGCATCGGGAGAAAAACGAGGCTCACGAGCGTTCTTTTGTCGCGCAACGTTTCGAGCATTTCCTTGCGGAAAACGACCAGCGCAATCGATAGCCTCACAGCGCACCCCCTTGCTCCGATTGGGCGGATTGGCCTTGCTGCACATGATGCAAAAACGCGTCGGTGAGATTGTTTGCGCTTCCGGCGCGTGCGCAAAGCGCGGGCACGTCACCCACGTCGACGACGCGGCCTTCGTGAATGAAGGCAATGCGATCGCACAAGTATTCCGCTTCGCTCATGATGTGCGTGGAAAATAGAATGGCGCGACCGGCTGCGCGTTCCTTGCGAATGGATTCTACGATGAATCTGCCGGAGAGAATGTCGAGTGCATTGGTGGGTTCGTCCAAAATGAGCACCGAAGGCTCGTGCAAAAACGCGCGGGCAATGTTCGCTCGCTGCTTCTGACCCGTGGACAAGGTTCCGCATGGGCGATCGGCAAAACTCTGCATTTCGAGATCGTGCACGAGCGAATCGATACGCGCGGCGAGGTGCGATTCGGACAAACCGTGCAACCTCCCAAAATAAAGAAGCGTTTCACGTGGCGAAAGGCGCTGATATAGCTGCGTATCACCCGAGAGAAATCCAATCATGGTTTTGCCTTCGAGCGGTTTTTCGGCAAGATCCACGCCGCCGACGACCACCTTGCCCTTCGTCGGGCGAAGAATGCCCGCGAGCATGCGGAGGGCCGTGGTTTTTCCCGCACCATTCGGCCCGAGCAAACCAACGACTTCCCCGGCGCCTATGTCGAGGTCGAGCCCCGCCACGGCAACCTTGTCGCCAAAATGCTTCACGAGTCCCTCGGCGACGAGGGGCCTATTTTTCTGCATCTCCATGTTAGCGCTCATCGATCCAACCATCGAAGGTGCCCCGACCTTCCGCACTTCCTTCTTCAACCTTGATCCACATTCGCATGAGCGGGTTTCCGCGGGTTTTCTCGGGCATGAGCCGATACGTCGCAGGCACTCGTCCGCCGAGACCGTGAAACGTGACGACCCGCGTGCCAACAGGCGCCGCATCGAGCTCCCGTTCGACGCGCGCGGTATCTTGATGAAATCGGGTTTTACTTAATGGGACCTTTTCATCGAAACGCCGCGCGTCCGGAAAAATGTTTTCCTCGAAAGGATTACAGAAATAAAACGACGAATAACGTGACCAGTCGACGTCGTCGAGGGTCCCGTGAAAAACATGGGCACGCTCGGACAAACCCAACACATCAATGACGGCGTTGGCGATCGATACGAGCTCCTTTCGATGCTCGAGGCCGTGAAATTCAGCGTTCGTCGTGAGAGCGCCAATGATGCAGAATTTGCCGACACCGGCGCCCACATCGAGCACCGGGCCGTCACCTTCCGCCAATAGATGGGCCGCCTTCCTCGCAACGTTGATGGGCGTCCAAAATCGCGACGACACGCGGCGAACCGGTTCGGGAAATAGCCCGTCGAAAATGCGGTCGGAGGCTTGCCGCCCAGCGCGAATGTCGTCGATGGTTCGGAGCAGAGCATCATCCAAGACGGGAAGAACCACGTAAAACCTCGACGAATCGTTCGAAACGCTCATCGTATATCCGACGGCGCGTTATGCGTCAATCGGTTGCCAAGATGTGAGCCCGGCCGAAGCCCGAATTTCGCGACGCTCGCGTTCCCAAACTCGCCCGCTCCGCGGGATCAAACGGTGGGACCCCTCGCGAACGCCGCGAAATTCGAGCTTCGCCCTCGATTCCAACGCGACTTTGGCGGTACATGCGAAGCGAAACGTGATACAGATGCGCGCATGCGTCTGGCTGACATCCTCGTCGTGCTCGATTCCATTGCTCCGCTGCGGCTTGCAGAAGGATGGGACAACGTTGGCCTCCTCGTGGGCGATCCTTCCGCGAACGTCGATCGAATGCTTCTGTGCATCGACTATACCCCAGCCGTGGCTGCGGAAGCGCGTGCCAAACGAGCAAACCTCGTGGTCGCCTATCACCCTGCGATTTTCGATCCGATGAAGCGTGTCGTCGCGGGTGGTGGAATCTTCGAGGCTGCTCGAGATGGGATTGCGATTTTTTCGCACCACACGGCGCTCGACGTTGCCGAAGGTGGAACGAATGATTTCTTGGCGGATGTGCTGGGCCTATCCGCGCGCAGGCCCATGCGCGCACCGGGCGCCAAATTCGGTCCCGCTCCCGAAGGCGAAATGCTGGGGCTCGGACGCATTGGAATGCTGGACAAACCCACGCCGCGCACCGAGCTTTTTGCTCGCATCAAGCAAGGTCTCGGCATTTCCGCGCTGCTCGTCGCTGGGCCGCACGATGGCGATGCTCGAACGGTCGCAGCAAGCGCTGGCGCCGCGGGAAATATGATCGACGACGCGCTCGCGCAAGGCGCGGACCTGTATTTGACAGGCGAAATGCGTCATCACGATGCATTACGCGCAGCCAAAGCAGGATTGACGGTCGTGTGTGCGCTGCATTCGAACAGCGAACGAGCGGCACTTGGGCGAATTCTAGATAGATTGGCTTCGCTGCTTCCGGGAGTCGAAATCGCACTGAGCGCTGAAGATCGGGATCCGTTCGACGTGCTGTAACCGACTTCGTCGGTTCATTGCATTTCTTCCGGTAGCAAAGAATTTGCGGGCTCTTTTCGCGTTTGGTTCGTCGAGCTTGGAGTCACGGTCGCCGCAGGTTTGTCATTCAGATCGATACGCGCCGGTTCAGCACGGTCAGCAAATATCTTGATGTCGAACAACCGATGCTTGGCGCCTCGTTGCACGTGTAGCTTTCGCACTTGGCCGATTTTTGCGACGAATACGACGACGCCGTGTTTGCGAGGCACGGAAACGCCGTCGACTTCAACCGCGGCGTCGCTGGGGATTACCACGACTTTGACGCGAACCAAGTCTCGACCCAATTCCGTCGCGGCGTAATCCTCGAGCGTGGGCGCGTGCAGGGAATAGGCGACGTCGTTGGCATCCACCGCCAGCACCGCCTGGTCGACCGGCAGATACCAAGGCATCTGATATGGGTTTTTCTTGCATGAAGCATATCGCTCGTCCGCAACGGTCGCGATTTCGTGCAAGTAGAGCATTCTGATTGCAGCCGGCAAACAATCTGCGTTGGCTCGCACGATGCGCTCGCGGAGCTTGTCGACATCGATCATCCATGTATGCATGGCGTTGTCTACGTCGAGCGTGATGATTCGGCCATCTTTGTCGAACTTGAGCACTCGGAGCGGAGCGTTTGCTTCAAACTCGATTGGTTGTTCATCGGAATCCGCCCGCCAGATGCGAATGAGGAGATCTCCGGAGTATGTCGCGACGAACTTTCCGTCGAAGCTCACGGCAATGAGCGACACGGGCCCTCCATGAAGGAGCTGTCGTGACGTCTGACCGGATTGCCAAATACGGGCCGTATGATCAGCTGATGCCGTAACGACCCGCTTTCCGTCGGGGAAAAATGCCACTGCCACCACTTCTGCCTTGTGCCCCACGAGCTCTTCGGCGATACCCGTTCCATCGGCATTCCAAATGCGCGCCGTATTGTCGAATGACGCCGTAACGACTCGTTTACCATCCGGGCTCCAAGCGCCTGCGACAAGCCAATCTCGGTGACCCGCGAGCGTGATGGGTGCACTCTTGCCATCGACCGCAAAGATCATGGCCTTGGAATCGTCGCCACCAGAAAGCACTCGCGTTGCATCGGGGCTGAACAGAGCAAATCGTGCCTCGGCTTCGTGCTGACCAAGCGTAATGGGATTCGATGGTTTGTCCAAACGAAACACACGAACGGACTTGTCGAACGATGCGGTCGTCACAGATTTGCTGTCAGGAGCGAACGACGCATGGTGCACCCAACCGCTGTGACCGGTCAAAGGAATGAAATCATCTCCGTCCTCGCGACGAAAAACGCGCGCGGTATCATCGTCGTGTGCCGTGACGATCGCCATTTCATCCACAGCGATATCCGCTTGGTGAAACGTGAAAGGACCGTGAACACCATACGCAATTTGCTCTATGGCTCGAGTACTCCAGATCTTTGCTGTTTCATCCGCCGATCGAGCCGTACCATCACCAGCAGCGGTGACGATGGCGGAAGCATCGGGACTCCACGCAATCGTGCGAACGGCGGATTCGTGCCCACGCAATGTAAAGGATGCTCCGCCCCGAATACGGAAGATGCGCGCGGTCATGTCCAGCGAGGCTGTTGCAATGAATTTACCATTCGGATGAAATGCGACTTGCGTAATCGACTGTTTATGGCCAGAAAGAACGATGGGGGGATCGCCACTACCGATACGAAGCACCTTGGCTCGATGATCTGCTGAAGCCGTTGCGACGTAATGCGCGTCCGGGCTGAATGCCAAATGATTCACGGGACCGTCGTGAACAATGGTCGCAACGATGCGGGGTTTGGCGAGGTCGATGTTCCAAATGTGGGCCGTGCCGTCGATGGAAGCGGAAGCGAGATGGACCTTGTCGGGGCTCAATGCGAGAAACGTGACAGCGGCTTCGTGTTTGCCGATTTTGACGGGTTTCGTGCGGGGCTTGTCGTCCCAGGACTGAACGAAACCATCATGCGAGGAGAAAAAAACGCGTTTTCCATCCGGATGAAAAATGGCACAATAAACCGCCGCTTTGCTGGCCTCGATTTCAACGGGAGGCATATTACCACGTGCTGGATATATACGGACGAACCCATCACGAGATGCGGTCACGACACGCGTATCGTCAGGGCTGAAATCGGCATATGTGAGCGGCCCTTTGGCCCCTTCCAAGACGACCGGAGTGCCTTTGCCGCTCGCTTCGTAAATACGTGCCGTGCCGTCCCTGGATGCTGTGAGAAAGTATTTGCCGTCGTGGCTCCATCTTGCAATCGTAATGCTATCGGCATGTTCTGATAAAACAATCGGTGCGGTTTCACCTTCGTAATCCCAAATGCGCGCGGTGCCGTCGATGGCCGCCGTGAGAATACGCTTGCCATCGGGCGAAAAGGAGGCTGTCGTCAGGGATGCGGTGTGTCCTTCGAGCGTGGAACGCAGAGCATTCCCTGCCAAAAGATCACTGGCAAGAGCCACCCAACCTCGGCGTTTTGCCGGCAACGCGACTTCCGGCAATAGCTTCATCGCCCACGTGAGTTTTCCGCGTGACGATAGCTCACGCACGCCTGACAAAATGCTAGCGTCACGGGCATCGATTTCGCTTCTTTTGGCCACCAGCGCCGCGCGATTTGCCGCTTCCTCCGCCCGCTCGGCCTTCTTTTTTTCAGCCGCTGCCCATAGGGCGCCTGCCGTAGCGCCAGCTACACCTACGAGCGAAGCGATCGTGATGAAGAAAAGCACCCGACGCTCTCTGCGCACTTTTTCGAGCGCCCTCGCTTGCTCTTCTTCGCGACGAAGACGTTCCTCTTCTCGTTCGCGAATTTGACGTTTTTCAAATACCTTGCGCGCCAGCCAATCGTGCCCAATCTCGAAATATCGCGTTCCTTGATGAGACGCAGCGTGCAAAATCGCCGCCCCTTCGAGCGCCGTGAGAATCGTTTGAAGATCCGCTGACGAAAAGTAGCGCTGAAGCTCCTTTTCCGTACGTAACGTGCGACCACCATCGCCGCTGACGAGATGATCTTCGAGCAATCGATCGGCTCGCTCGCGCAACGCGCCGAGATCCGCAAGTGTGGTTTCGAGATACCTTTGTAAAATGGGTTCAGCTTGGGCAACCTCATTGGTACTCGTCTGACCTGCAGCACGTTCTTGAAACAATGCGCGACAAACGATTTGCCCGTACGCCGATTGCGCCTCGGCATCGTCGGATTCGGGTTGCCCCGGCACGCGCACCTGCATCATGAGCGCGCGCATGTCACCCGGCGACCACGCTTGCGGCGGCACTCCAGTTGTCGCCGTTTGGCACACCGAATCGGTCAATTCGGCCACCGACAGCGGGCCCACGCGAAAACCTTGCCCGAGCACGCGGCGATGATCTCGAAGTCTGTCGCGAAAAACCCCGAGGTAATCCTCGCGCAGCGACATGACGACGCGTAGCGTGCGCAATGGCAAATCGAGAATGTCGTTCACGCAATCGAAAAATCGTTCGGTTTGTTTCGTGTCGCGGCCCGGATAAAAAAGCTGTTCGAGCTGATCGATACAAATGACGAGTATACGGGACGAACCTCGAACCGCACGCTTCAGCGAATTGAGCACGGCTTCGGGCGGCGACGAATCGGCCGATGGAGAGCCTTGCTTGAGCTCGCCATGCATCGCAATCGAAAGCCAATGCGTGGGATCCTCGCCAGGGGGCCACCCATCGAGCTGCACGACGCGCACGTCTTCGGCATCGCGCAGGTTGGGCAGCACCGAAGCTTGGATGAGCGACGATTTTCCAGACCCCGATGGACCGTGAACCACGACGGCGCGATGGACCAAAATCGCCCCTTCGAGACGCCGGGAAAGATCTTCGCGCCCGTGGAAATGGGCCCGATCGGTCGCTCGAAAAGGCTGCGGTCCTGGAAACGGGTTCTGGCTCATCATCGGCGCCAAGAAATGATGCCCGCTCTTTCTACCATGGCAGCCCGTCGGCGCGAACGGGCGAGATCACGAAAAAAACAGCCTCGAGCCTTCACTCGTGCATCCTGCCGAGGCCGCGCTAGTCTTGCGGCGGAAAATGGTCGGCGCATTGGTCACCGCGGTGCTCGGTCCAACGAACACTGGCAAGACGCACCGCGCTATCGAGCGAATGCTCGAACACGAGTCGGGGATGATCGGCTTGCCGCTTCGGCTGCTCGCACGGGAAGTCTACGACAAAGTCACGGCACGCATCGGTGAAGCTCGCGTAGCGCTGGTGACGGGCGAGGAAAAACGCATTCCCCGGCGCCCGGATTACTGGATTTGCACGACCGAAGCGATGCCCAAAGAACGAGAAGTGGACTTCGTCGCCGTCGACGAAATTCAGCTCGCCGCGCATTCGCAACGTGGTCACGTGTTCACCGAACGGCTGCTCGAGATGCGAGGAAAGCGGGAAACGTGGTTTCTCGGGGCTGCGTCGATGAAGCCGATGGTCTCGGGCCTGCTGCCGGCTGCAAAAATCGCCGAGCATCCACGCCTCAGCAAGTTGGCCTTCACCGGTTCGGACAAACTCACGCATTTGCCCGTACGTAGCGCCATCGTCGCGTTTTCCATGCAGGATGTGTACGAAGTGGCCGAACGACTGCGAGCACAGCGCGGAGGCGCCGCCGTGGTGCTCGGAGCCTTGTCGCCACGCACGCGCAATGCGCAAGTCGCCATGTTTCAAGCGGGCGACGTCGATTACATCGTGGCCACGGATGCGATTGGCATGGGGCTCAATCTGGATGTCAAGCACGTGGCATTCGCATCGATGCGAAAATTCGATGGGCGCGAAGCGCGAGAGCTCGATCCTTCCGAAATTGGACAGATTGCCGGACGCGCGGGGCGTTACACGACCGATGGCTCGTTCGGAACGCTCGCTCCGCTATCGATTCCACCGGGACTTGCGGCCGCCGTGGAAGCGCATCGTTTTCCCGCCGTGGGAAAACTCATGTGGCGAAGCAGCGATCTCGACCTCGGTTCCATCGATGGTTTGTCCGCGTCGCTGAGGCAAACGCCCACGCACCGTGCGCTGCTGCTGCAGTCGCATGCGGATGATTCGCTGGCGCTCGAACGACTTGCGCGTGATCCATGGATTCGATCACGCGCCGTCGGAAAAGAAGCAGTAAAGCTTTTATGGGACGTGTGCTGCATCCCCGACTATCGCAAACTGCTGCTCGAATCCCACGTCGCGCTGCTCGCCGAATTGTACCAGCATCTTGCAAGCGCACGCGGGACGATCGACGAACAATGGATGTCGGAACGCGTCGCGGCCATCGATGATCCGTCGGGTGACATCGACACGTTGATTTCGCGCATTCAATCGATTCGCACGTGGACCTACGTATCGCATCGGGACACGTGGATAAAACATGCGGCCGATTGGCAAGCTCGAACTGCGGCCATCGAGGATCGTCTGAGCGACGCATTGCACGAGCGGCTCGTGCAACGATTCGTCGAGAAAGGGCGGAAAGGACGGCATCATTCGATACGCATTGAACCGGCCAACAAGGCAGGGTCAAAAGAACGTATTTCCAAGCCGTACGAAAAGCTCGAAAATTGGAAAGCTTCGATTGCTGTTAAAAATGCCCCAACAAGCGCCGATACGTCATGGGTCGAGGCGGTCGTCGAGGCCAATCACACGCAACTATCGCTGGATCCCGAGGGTCGGATCGTTTTCGAGGACGGGCGCGTGCTTGGCGCGCTGGCGCGAGGAACGAGCTTGCTTTTGCCAGACGTGCGCCTCGTGGGCATGAACGAGCTTGGCGCAGGGACGCGGTCGCGGATTTCGAGGCGTTTATTGGCATTCGCCCGAGATTTGGTCGTTTATTTGCTCATGCCTTTACGCCTATGCAAGTCGGACGAATTGAGTGGCGCGGCTCGCGGAATTCTGTATCGACTCGAAGAGGGGCTCGGGACGACTCTTGCGAGAGACGCTCAGGAGCAACTGGCACAACTGACGGCGGATGACCGAGACAAACTTTCATCGGTCGGGGTCGTCTTGGGCCGAACGGTCATTTTCGTACCGGCGCTCGTGCGAGGTCATGCGCTGGTGCAGCGAGCGGCGCTGGTGCGAGCCTTCGCGGATGCCAAGGATGCGCCGGCCATACCGCGTGCATCGAGCGTTTCCTTCCCGGTAAAACGCGGCGTGAACGAGCGTTTTCATGCAGCCATGGGGTATCCGGTGTTCGGACCTCGGGCGGTGCGAGCGGATGTTGCCGAGCGTGTGTTCTCATCGATCCTGGACGAGAACGCGCCCATCCATCGTGGCAAAATCGCAGGGCTTCTCGGATGTCCTGCGCGAGACGTGAACCATGTGCTCGAGGCAGCAATAGGTTTGTCTCGAACGCACCACGAAACGTTGGAGTAGCAACGAATGACAAAAACGTGCTCGTCGAACGCGTGGATGTAACCGTTCGTTAGCTGATGATGGGAACGCGCTGAGGAGGAACCGATCCGCTACCGCCCTTCGATGAAGGCGCGGCGGAGCCGGGATACATCGACGAATGCATCGAGCTTGGCATGCGCGATCCTGGAGGTCCCGAGGGACGCGCTATGGGAGGACGGAAGTTCGGACGCTTGGTGGCTGATACATGCGCCGACGGGCGACGCGACATGGGCGTGCGAAGCGACAGAGGTGCAACTTCGTTCGCCGCGTCTTTCATGACCTTGGCGAGGATGCCGAAGACGGTCTCCCACGCCTCTTTCGCTTCAGGGGTAAACGCGTCGCCGAGGCCTTTTTGGAGCGTCCACATAAGAGCCGCTCCAACGGTGTCGTAGTGTTCGTCTCGAACGCCGTATGCGAGATGTCGCCGTCCAAGCGCCTGCACGACGGGCACGAGCGCTTCGAGGCGATCGAGCGATTGCACGGCGACTTTGAGCGTCGACATGAGTTTCTTGCCCTGGTCTTTCAGATCCCCGCGAAACAGGGGCTTCAGGGACGGATCGACCTCGAAGAGCCGGCCGTAAAACAACCCGGCTGCGACTTCCGCGATGGGAGCCACCATCTCGAATGTCTTTTGAACCAGCAACTTTTGGTCGTTGTTCATTTTTTCCTCGTGGTCAGCCCGTGTCAGAGCCGCAGAACAATGGAGCGTTCACACAAAGTCAATCTTCCGATCGAATGGCGCCCCATTACGCGCACCCCAGCCAGCGTAGCATGGAGCCGCGCCCACACGACATTCTTTTGACCTGCCGCAAGACTCCAAGCAGTTTACCGCCCGACGACGAACACTCAGACGGGAATGATACCGTGTTTCTTGTAAGGCCGTTCGATGCGCTTGTGCCTGGCAAGCTCGAGCCCCCACGCGATCGCACGACGCGTGTCGCGCGGGTCGATGATGTCATCGATGAGACCCCAGCCCGCGACCTTGGTGACGTCGATATTGCGCTGGATCATGTCGATGATTTGCTGCTTGACTTCTGGAGGCGGAGCAGCGTCACCAAAAAGTTTTCGTGCGGCGATGCCAAGCATTCCTTCCGGTCCCATCACGCTGATTTCCGCGGTCGGCCATCCGACGATGAGATCCGGCTCGTACGCACGTCCGCACATCACGTAGTACCCCGCGCCATACGCTTTGCGCACGACGACCGTCACCTTCGGAACGGTCGCGGCGCTCATGACATGCAGCATCTTCGCACCATGCCGGATGATGCCTTCATGCTCGACTTTGGACCCAATCATGAATCCGGGCACGTCTTGCAGGAACACGAGCGGGATGCCAAAGGCGTTGCAGATTTGCATGAATCGCGCGGCTTTGTCGGATGAATCGACATCGAGCACGCCGCCCATGTGGTTCGGCTGATTCGCCACGATCCCCACGCTTTGCCCACCGATACGCGCAAGACACGTGATGATCTGTCGAGCAAAACGCGGCTTGATGTCGAGGATTTCTCCGTGATCCACGATCGCCGTGACGAGCTTGTACATGTCGTACGCGCGACGCGGATTCTCGGGCAGCAGATCGAGGAGCGATTCCTCGCGACGATCCACCGGATCCGTCACCGGCAAATGCGGCGGCTGTTCTTCGCAATGCGATGGGAAATACGACAAGTATTTCTTGATTGCAAGAATACAATCCGCGTCGGTTTTGTATTCTCCATCGCCTACTCCACTTTTCGTACAATGCACCTTTGATCCGCCGAGCTCCTGCTCGGAAATGTCCTCGCCGGTCATTGCTTTGACGAGCGGTGGCCCGCCGAGCGCCATGGATCCAATGTCTTTGACCATGGGAACGAAATCGGCGAGGCCCGGGATATAGGCCGTTCCGGCGGCGCCAGGACCCACCATTGCGGCAACTTGAGGAACGACGCCGCTCATGATGACTTGTTCGCGAAAAAGGTGTCCGCTTCCGGCAAACAAGGAAATCATATCGGGGTGGGTCGAACCTGGGTCGATTCGAGCGCCCGCGGAATCGATGAACCACACCATGGGCCAGCGCCCGCGAAGCGCCATTTGGCGCAGACGCGTGACTTTTTCTTCTCCGGTGTGACCAATGCTTCCGCCCTTGACCGTGAAGTCGTACGCTGCCGAGCAAACCATTCTTCCGTCGACTTTGCCAAAGGCGCAAACGACGGCATCGGCGGCTGGTCTGTCTTTGCCGTCGGAACCTGCAGAGAGCCCCATTTGGGTGCCATGCATGCCGACCTCGAAAAACACGCCGTCGTCGAAAAATGCCGTTAGTCGCTCGCGAGCGGACAATTTTCCGCGCGAATGCTGTTTGGCAACTTTGTCGTCGCCGCCCATTTTGCGCACTTCCGCGCGGCGGGCTTCGAGGTCCTTCAAAAGCGCACGCATGTCCACGTCACACCTCTCGTTTCTATCGCGTCATTTTCCAGTCCACTTCGGTGGACGTTTTTCCAAGAATGCCATGAGGCCCTCGCGCGCATCGTCCGTGCCGAGCACGGCGCCAAGACGTCCGCGAAGGAGCGGCAATGCATCGGCAAGCGCAAGATCGGCTTGCGCTGCAAACGCTTCGAGGCCAAGGCGCACGGTGATGGGGCTCTTCGACGCGATGTTTTGCGTAATGCGCTCGATTTCGGCATCGAGCGCGTCGGCATCGACGGCTTTGCCAACGATCCCAATGGCGGCTGCAGCATCGGCGTCCATTCGTTCGCCGAAAAGCATCATTTCAATGAGGCGCCGTTGCGGCACGACCCTCGCGAGCACCGCCATGATCATCATCGGAAAGAGCCCGACATTGATTTCCGGCGTGCCCAATTTTGCATTTCGCGACGCAACGGCAAAATGACATGCCGCCACGAGCCCCAGGCCTCCGCCCATGGCATGGCCATTGACGCGAGCCACGAGCGGTTTGGGATAATTCGCAATTGCGAGCAAGAGATCGGCATAATCGCCCTTGGGAGGCAATTCCGATCCGGGGCCGGACGATGCCATTTGCGTGAAGTCCCCTCCGGCGCAAAATGCGTCCCCAGCTCCCGTGAAGACGATCGAACGAACGGAATCGTCCTTGGATGCATCTTCGAGTGCCCAAAGCAGCTCGTTGACCATCGCGGGACCAATTGCGTTTTTCTTGACCGGGTTTTTCAGCGTGATCCACAAGGCCCCATGGTTTTTCCCGGAGACCTCGATGAATCCGTATTGCCGCTCGGTCATTGCGCTGCCCCTAGCGACAGAATTTGCCGCGCCTCTTCCACGGTCGCCGGACGACGACCAACGCCACGCACGAGACGTACGGCCTGGTCGACGAGCTCGCCGTTCGATTTGGCCATCTCGCCATTCGGCAAATACAAATGGTCCTCGAGGCCGCAGCGAATGTTTCCGCCGAGCACGAGCGCCGTCGCGAGCATGCGCCATGCGCCGTGGCTAATGCCAATGACCTCCCATTCCGATCCGGCGGGCATGATTTTCGTTTGAAGCTGGAGCGATTCGACGTGCGCCGGGATGCCTCCAAGCACATTGACGATGAAGGAAAACTGTAGGGGCTTTTTCAATACGCCCATATCGAGCAGCGGCCAGATGCCGTGCGTGTGCCCCGTATCGAAACATTCGAGCTCCGGCTTCACGCCGGCGTCGTTCATCGCTTTGAGGAGCTTGATGATTTTTTCGTACGTATTGGGAAAAATCATGTCGAAATCGAAGTTTTTCCGCGCGCGCGAATACTTCGAATAATTCATGGTGCCCATGTTGAGCGCCGCGATTTCAGGCTTGCTCTCGCGAATGTACGTGCACTGCTCGGTGACGTCTTCGAGGATCGTGCCCGTGGAGAAATTGAGAATAATCGGGCAGCGCGATCGGACTTCTTCTTTGATTTTTGCAAACACTGCGGGGGAAAACGTGGGCGAGCCATCGTCGTTACGCGCGTGAATGTGGACGACCGACGCGCCCGCGTCATACGCGCGCTTGCATTCTTCGCCGATTTCAGCCGGCGTGTACGGAATGCCTGGGTTTTGACGGCGATTGGCGAGAACGCCGGTCACCGCACACGTGACGACACAAACGTCCGGATCACGCCCCTCGGCCGATTTTGGTTCACCCGTAAACGTATGCGATAGTTTTTCTTTCATGACTCCTCCACCTTCTCGACCTTTTCGCGCTCGACGTCGGGCACTTTGTCTCGCTCGACCTCGGCCCCCAAGCCCGTTGCCCCTTCGACGCGGGTGAGGACATTCTTTTGTAATTTCATGAGGATACGCAGCAGTTCGCCCACGTCGCGCTCGGGCAAACTGGTGAGCGCATTGCGGAAAATCTCGAGCGGCTCGACTTCGATCCCGCGTGCAAGCTCGCGGCCTTTGTCCGTGAGGCGAATGAACACCATGCGGCGGTCGGTGGTGCTTCGTTCGCGCCGGACGAGCCCTTCGCGCTCCATGCGGTCGATGATGCCGGTGACGGTGCTGTTTTGCGCTCGAATGCGTTCGGAGAGCGACGAAAGTGAGAGATCACCGAGCTCTTCGAGGAGTTTGATGACGGTGAGCTGAGGGCCGGTGAGGCCGAACTGGGCCGCCATGCCCTTCGTAAGCCGACGGGACTCGGTGTAGAGGTAGATGATCGTCTCGACGATCGCATCGACCTCGGTCTTGGTGTCTGGAGATAGAGCGCCCACGGATGTTTCGTGTGCGAAGCATTTGCGGAAAACGCGAGCGGTGTCAAGGGCCAAGGTTGACGCCGGGCCTGCGTTCAGAAGGTGCCAACCACTGAGGTTGCGAGCCATCGCACACAACCAAGGTGCCAGCCACTTTTGGGAGGGCGCCCCTTCAAAAGGTGCCAACCACTTTTGGGACGGGCGCCCCTTCAAAAGGTGCCAACCACTTTTGATGAAGTGAACTATCTCACACAACTAAGGTGCCAGCCACTTTTGGAACGCCCCGCCCCTCCCCCTCCAAAAGGTGCCAACCACTTTTGGAACGCCCCGCCCCTCCCCCTCCAAAAGGTGCCAACCACCTTTGCGACCGCCCCGCCCCTTCAAAAGGTGCCAACCACTTTTGGACGAGAAACGCTTGCCTTCGCCCGCCCACACGCGTGAACTGCTCGAACCAGAGGCCAGCCTGTGTGGATCGAGATCGACGTCGAAACATCCGGAGAGGACGTACGCATCCGAGGACGCGGCGGACGCGGCGAGCGCCCCCCGGCTCACACGCTCGCCGCCGAACGCGGCTTCGACGCCCTCCAATCGCTCGGCAACAAAGTGTGGCGCGCAATACGAGCCGGCAAGCCCCTCGACGCCCCCGCCCTCGAAGTCGCGCAGGCCCTTTACGGCGACGTTTTTCAGGGCGAGCTGCGCGACCTCCTAGCACGCTCGGTCGAAGCCGCGAAGGACGATCGCTTGCTCGTTCGACTCTTCCTACAAGACCGCACGCTCGCCGCCACGCCTTGGGAAGCACTCTGCAAACCCGGCACGATGGAAGGGTTTCTCGGGACAGACCCCAAGCTAGTCGTTGCTCGCGGCGTGAGCTCTTCGGAACCGTGGCAACCTCGCGAAGTTCGTGGCGCGGTCCGCGTGCTCGCCATTGCGCCCGGTGCCGAAACGACCGCCATGAACGTGCTCCGCGAAGCGCTCGCTCCATCCATCGACGCCGGCGAAATCGAATGGCTCGACCCCATCTCGGGCCCCACCATCAACGCGCGCGTTTTGTTCGACAAACTCAGACGCGGTAAAACCCCGCACGTGATCCATTTTCTCGGCCATGGCAGCGTGGATGTCGCAGGGCGCCCCGTCTTGCGCCTCGCCGATGACGACGAAGGCGAAGAAGTGTGGCTTTCGGCAGAAGCGTTTGCCCGAGAGCTCGAAGTGAGTTTTACCGAGGACCTCCGCCTCGTGATCCTCGAAGCATGTGAAGGCGCCAAGGCCGGAGCTTTCGGAAGTGCCGCAGAGCTCTTCGCAAAAGCCGGAGCCGACGCAGTCGTGGCGCATTTGTGGCCCGTCCGAGCATCGGCGGCTCAAACGTGTTCGATCGAGCTCTACCGATCGCTCACGGGCTCCGCGCAAGCTTTGGGTGACATTGGGCGAAGCGTTGCGGCCGCCAGGCGCACGCTCTTGGCGACGAGCGCCGAGGCGTTTTCACCCATTTTATTTTTGCGTGGCACGGATTCAGCCATCTTCGATTTCGAGGGACGTCGCACGACAAAACCAAGCGGCAAACGTCGTGGACGAGGGCTTGCGCCGGCGCTCGCGGGCATTCTCGAACGGCCTTATTGCATGGTGCTGGGCGATCACGACGAAGCGCGCGACACGCTTCAGCGCGAGTTATCGCAATTCATGATGGAGAACGGCGACAAACCCGAAGACGGTTTGTCTTTGAGCGCCCTCACGCAGCGATGCCTTTTGCGCTTCGGACAAGAAGTTTTACACTCTCTTTTTCAGCAAACACTGGCGACGACGCAAACGGTGCCCGTACCGCCACTCGTCGATGCCATGGCGAAAATTCTTCCCCCAGGCGTGCACGTGACGCTCCTATGGCGCCCGCACCTCGAGCGAGCCGTTGCGGAAAAACAACCGAATCGCACGATTTGGGCCATTCAACCATCCCTCGGCGGATCGAATGCAAAACCTCGAATCGTGAAACGTACTGCGGGAACGACCACGTGGAAAATGGAGCCCATCGTTCCAAAACGATTCGATACGGAAAACGACATCGTGATCATGCGGCTATATGGCGGATATTCCGCAGAACCTCGGCCCATTTTTTCGCAACCGATGCTCACCGAAGACGATCACATTCACGGGCTGCTCGGATCGACCGGACCGCAATTGCCCACTTGGATGGAAGAACTGCTCGCCAGGCCGCGTATTCACCCCGGCTTGTTCGTGGGTTTGTCGGTGCTCGATTGGCGTCATCGCATGCTTTTGCGGTGGCTGTACGATCAACGTCCAGCGCCGAAAGACAGCCTCGCAGTACTCGAACCGGGTACGGATCCCACCGAGCCAGAAATCTGGGAATCAGGTGGGGGGCTTCCGGGAACCGGTCGTATCGCTGCAATCATCGAAGATCCGGTGGAGCTTGCAGGGCTCATCGAAGCATTCGAACCCATATTGACGTCCTGACGCTCGAGGTCGCGCGATGGATGATCCTACAAGCGAACGCATTACGACGGCCGAAATGATAGAAGCCATCACGATGGCGCTCGCCAATGCGCGCTTCGAAGGAGATCCGTGCAAATGCAAAGCCGAAGAGCACCTTGCGCCGATCGAAGCGATCCTTCAGCGAATCGCCCGAGACAAAAAGGACGTCGAAAGGGCCTTGGCGCGCGAAGAAAAGGCGCTCGAAAACCTCGATCGCCAAGCGGAAGCACTCGTGCAAAGCCATGGTGAAGAAATCTGGCGCCTTTTGGGCTGTCCCGATTACGACCCCATTTACAATATTCTCTTCCCGTCCGCTGCGACCGTCGAGGCCGAAGCGCGAGCGAAAATCGAACGACTATCACTGATCGCCGATCTTTTGTCCAATCACGTTCATCCCAAAATCGATCGCGCGTACGCGACGAGTGCGAATTTGGAATTTCAAACCATCGTCGAGGATTATCAGGAGCGCATCTATCTATTATCGAAGCACCAATTCAAAAAAAGCGCGCTCGATGCATTCGAAGCGTCGGTGGCTCGCATCGGACTCCTCGAACTTGGCACGCTGCGCCGGCATCTTCGCGGCATGGGAATCGACGACTCGCTCGTCATGACCATCGTGCCGCCTCCGGTTTCGAGTCGACGAATGGGGCCCAAGAGCAGCACCTGATTACGTTGGAAAAGGCTTCAGCCCACGCGCTCGAGCCTTCGCGAGCTTGTCGAGAAAACGCTTCCGAGACAGCGTAATGGCTCCGAGCGCTTCCATGTGCGGCGTCATGACTTGAATGTCCATCCATTCACAACCCGCCTTTTCGAGCAGCGAAACCAAATGAAATAGCGCAACCTTCGATGCATTCGGTTCGAGGTGAAACATGCTCTCCGCAGAAAACACCCCATCGACACACACGCCGTAAATGCCGCCCACCAATCGCTTTTCGACATTCCACACTTCCACCGAATGCGCGTAACCCATTCGATGCAATTCCTTGTACGCCATGAGCAGCTCCGGCGTGATCCACGTCCCGTCTTGCCCCGGCCGAGGCACTTCGCCGCAAAGATCGATGATGCGATCGAATTGGGTATCGACGGTACATACGAACGAGGTTTGTCGGAGCGCTCGGCGCAAACTGCGCGGTACATGAATGAGCTTGAAATCGAGAATCGCGCGCTCCCGCGGGCAAAACCAGGGAAGAACGGACAATCCATCTATCGGCCAAGGAAAAACACCACGCCGGTAGGCTTCGACGAGCACATGCGGATCGAGCTCGCCGCCTACACCAACGATGTCGTCGATGTCGATGGTCATGGATTCAGCCCCAGCAAAGTCACCGCAATCAAGCGCCGTTCGAGCAAAAGGTCAAGGAGAACTCATTGCAACCTTCACGGTTTGTCCTTCCGACCCGCCCCTTCCGATTGCTCGATCGCCAAAAGCTCGTCGATCACCGCCTTCACGCGCGGATCGGCAGGATCAATCGCGAGCGCCTTGTCGTACGCTTCGCGCGCAGAAGCAAACTTGCGCTGCTTCGCAAACACATTTCCCAGGTTGATCCACGCGCTCACGAGACGCTCGTCGAGCGCCAACGCTTCGCGGTAGATCACCATCGCCCGATCGAGCTCCCCCTTCTGCGCAAAAGCGTACCCCAAGTTCGATCGATACGTCGCTCGCCGCGGATCACGCCTCACCGCATCGAGCAAACACACGACGGCTCGATCCGTTTCACCAAGCGTCAAGAGCGCCGTTCCAAGGTCGTTTTGAATGCGTGCATCCCCCGGAGCAAGCTCGGCCGCCCGCTCGAATGCCCGCGCAGCCTCGGCACTCTTGCCCGCCGTGAGAAGCGCGGTTCCGAGGTTTTTGAAGCGCACGGCCGAGGTGGATTCGAGCCCCGCCGCGACTTCGAATTCACGCGCCGCCGGCTCGATGTTGCCCGTCCCGAGCAGCGCTACGCCAAACGCCGAATGCGCCTCGGTATCGCTCGGAGCTAGTTCGATAGCCTTGCGAAGCACGGCCGAAGCCTCGTCCACACGCCCCAAAACGAGCAGCGTTCGCCCGAGCTCGACACGCGCGGGGGCAAACTTTCCATCGAGACGCACGGCGCGCTCGAGGTCCTTCACGGCTTGTTCGAGCCCCGGATGACCCGGCGCTGCAGCGATGTCGACCGGAGCGCGTTCGGCGGACAAACGAGCTCGAACGAGCCCGACGATCGGCGCTGCATCCTTCGGGGCCAACGTCGCGGCTTTTTGATAAGCCTTTTGAGCAGCAACGAAATCCGCGCGGCGATAGGCATCGTCTCCTTCGACGAGCGCACGATCGGCCGCTTGCCCGGAACCTCGCGCGAGCGCCTGAAAAGGCGCGGGATCCGATGCTTTGACGTCGGTCACTGGCGCATCGAGAGGCACGCCCGACCCAACGGACGGTGGCGGATCCGAAGCTGGGAGTGGAAGCGGCGCTGTGACCAGAGGGTTTGGCGCGGCTGAAACGGAGGCGTTTGGTGGCGGAAACGGAGCGGTTTGTCCTGATGTACCCGAGCATGCGCTGGCGAGCGCAAGGAGGCTCACGAGCAGCGGGGGGGATAGATGTGACGGGAGCATCAGGGTTTATGAGGGGACACGGAATGTTCCTTGCCGTCGTAACGAAGCACGACGTGTTTGCCGTCCATCTTCGTCGCGACGAGCGCGGGGCGTTTCCAGCAGCGAACGATGGCTGCAAGCGTTTCACGTGCGTAATCGGCGCGCAAATCCATTCCGCTGTGCTGGTGCTCGAGCAGCAGCTCACCGCGATTGCCGTAGTTGGCATCGACGACGCGAATGTAGGGGTCGCCGAAGTTCGTCAATGAAAACAGAAGCTTTTCCTTGACTTCCTTGAAGGCGCGGCTCTCGATTTCGAGGCGATCATTTCGGCCGGAATATCCGAACGTATAAAGCTTTTGATCTCGAACGAATTCGGGCGTGAGAAATTCGTCGATGAACGTGACGTCATTGTAGAGCGCACGAACTTGAAAGATTTTCTTGCGGCCAAGCCCGAGGCGCATGTCCCAATCGCGTTTCGCATCGAGGTCGCTGCATTCTTCCCATTCGCGCCCGAAGCGCCCCTTGTCCCAACGTTCTTCGATGTATCGGAAAAGCTCCACACCGAGCTTGTACGGATTCAGCCTGCCCGGAGCGGTGGCCATGACGCCGGCGTTGTTGTCGGCGTAATCGATGATTTCCGACGCATCGAGGATCTTTTCGGTGAGGATTTTGGAATGCCAATAGGCAGCCCAACCCTCGTTCATGATCTTGGTTTGTCTTTGCGGAACAAAGTAATATGCTTCGTCCCGGAGAACCTCGAGAACATCACGCTCCCACCTATCGAGCGGCGCATGATCCAAGAGGAATTCGAGCACGTCGCGCTTGGGCTGTTCCGGAACACGTCGTTCGGGCCGGTCTTTCGCGAGCTGCTTCTTTTTCGCCTCGATGTATTCCTCGGGATTGATGAACGACTCCATGTACTCTTTGGCGCGCAGCCGCGGAACTTCGACGGGTGTTTCGGCGTCGTCTTCGCCAACCTTCCGCGCCGAGGTTTTGCCGCTGAAGGGCTGCCAGGGATCGACGAGGTTTTCGAGCGACAGGCATTTGTCGATGAATTCTTCGACGCGATTGATGCCGTGCCGTTCGATGTGTCTGGCAATGCGAGCTCCATGATTGGCCATCTTGTCGATCCATTTCCTGTCGGGATCGTAAGAACCGACGCGACGGACCGGATCGATGATGTTGCCACGCTGGTCGAGGTCGGTGGAGCGAAAACAGAAATTGTTTTTGAAAAAGTCCACGTGCCCATACACGTGGGCCATGACCAATTTTTGGTCGGTGAGCGAATTACCTTCGAGCAGGTACGCGTAGGAGGGATTGTTGTTGATGACCATCTCGTAAATTTTCGAGAGGCCATATTCGTAACTCTTCGAGAGTTGCTCGTATTCCATACCGAACCGCCAATGGGGATACCGGCTCGGGAAACCGCCATACGCAGCGACTTCGTTCATTTGGTCGTAATTCAGGATTTCGAACACGACGGGAAAAAAATCGAGGCCGTACTCGCGTGCAGCCGCTTCGACGCGCTCCTGCGTTTCTCGGAGGTAACGTGGCAATGCGGTATTGAGGGCGAATTTGCTCATATGCCCGTCACTTGCCCTTTCCGAGGAAGTCTTTGATGCTGCCCACGATGGCATCTTTGTCGCGAATTTCGCTGGTCACGACGCGTTCGTCCTTGGGAAAATGCTCACGCAAGTCCTTGATGAATTGCCCCGAGCCATAAGGACTTTCGACTTGGCCGTAGGCGAACATGTTCGACCGCGGCAAAAGGCGATTGCGCAAAATGTCGACACAGGAAAGCGTGTCGTCCATGGACCAATTGTCGCCGTCGGAGAAGTGGAATGGATAGATATTCCATTCTTCGAAGGGATAGTCGGCATCGATGATTTGAGCACAAAGCTTGTAAGCACTCGAAATCATCGTGCCGCCGGATTCGCGCGTATGGAAAAACGTCTCGCGATCGACCTCGCGCGCGACGGCATCGTGAATGATGAAGCGCGATTCGAGCCCTTTGTATTGCTTGGTGAGCCACGCATCGATCCAAAATGATTCGATACGGACGATTTCCTTTTGCTCGTCCCCCATCGAGCCCGAAACGTCCATCATGTAAATGATGACGGCATTGGCGACGGGTTCGGTGACGGTTTTCCACGACCGATATCGCTTGTCGTCCGGAACGGGAACGACGACCGGTTTGTCGTGCTCGAACGTCCCGCTGGCGATCATGCGCTTCAGCGCTTCGCGATAGGTGCGGCGGAAATGCCTGAGCGACTCCGGACCGACGCGACGAATTCCGGAATATCGATCATGGGCATTCGAAATTTTGCTTTTGCCCTTGTCCTGAATGTCGGGAAGCTCGAGTTCTTCACCCAAGATGGCAGCAAGCTCGTCGAGCGTGACGTCGACTTCGAGAATGTGTTCACCGGCGTCGCTGCCCGCGCGTCCTTCACCGGCCTGCGATTCGTCGGGCTGCAGCGGATCGCCCGGATTGCCATCCCCCTGCCCTACGCCGCCTCGCTGTTTGTCCCCGAAGCGGAAGCGAGGAATGTCGATTTGGGGGATGGGAATCGAAACGAGGTCTTTGCCCTTGCGCCCGATGAGCTCGCCTTGCGAAATGTACTTGCGGAGATTCTGACGAATCCTGCCGCGCACGATTTGGCGAAAGCGGCCGTGGTCTTGGTCGATCTTCAGCGACACGCGTGAAGTGTAGCAGATTCGTCCCTTGCGCCCGCTGCATAGGTCAATAACGAGTTCTTGCACTGCGCACGGACTTGGCCGGCAGCAAACGGCAGAGCAATCGGACATGATGGCCGGCACGACAAATGCGCGACGCTGAAAAATCGGGCGCAGATCGGGCGGGGCGGCCTCGAGTGTCGCAGGCGGATGGCGGATCTCCCGGAATTGGACGATCGGGACGACTTCCGTGTTACGTTCGGGTCATGCAACAACCCGCTTATCGGGCTTCTTTTCTATGGTTTGTCCTGGGCATGGCGCTCGCCGCATGTGGCGGACGTGCCGAACTGCTTGGGTTCGATGACAGCCTGGGGAGCGGGGGCGCTGGGGGCCAAGGTGGCGGTCCTTCGTGTTTGCCTGCTGGAACAGCATGCGTAACCGACGCGCAGTGCTGCGCGGGAACGGCTTGCGAAGACGGTGTGTGCCGGCCCGGCGCGTGCAATCCGGGCGGAGATTTCTGCACCGCAAACTCGGACTGCTGCAGCAATTCGTGCATCGATGGCGTCTGCGAAACCGGCGAGTGTCAGCCCGACGGCACGACATGCGTGTCGAACGGGCAATGTTGCAGCGCCGTATGCAACGACGGAGTTTGCGGCGTCGGTCAGTGCCAGCCCGATGGCTTCGGCTGCACGGACGCGTCGCAGTGTTGCAGCGCGTCTTGTGTGAATGGCATCTGCGGATTCGGAATGTGCCAGCCCGATGGCCTTCCGTGCATGGATTCCATCGAATGCTGTAGCGGCATCTGTAACGACTTCACGTGCGGAATTGGGCCGTGTCTGCCGGATGGATTCGAGTGCAGTCAACCCTTCCAGTGTTGCAGCGGCGCTTGCAACAACGGCGTTTGCGGCTTCGGGATGTGTTTCCCGGACGGCTTCAAGTGCGGCGCGCCGTTCGAGTGTTGCAGCGGGATCTGCAACAACAACATCTGCGGCGGCGGCATGTGCTTCCCGGATGGGGCCATGTGCGGCTCGCCGGTCGACTGTTGCAGCGGCAGTTGCAACAACGGCATCTGCGGCGGCGGCATGTGTCAGCTCGACGGACAGCCCTGCATGGCGCCATTCCAATGTTGCAGTGGTTTGTGCACCAACAACATCTGCGGCCCGGGCTCGTGCAACCCAACTGGTTCGTCTTGCTCGGACAATACGCAATGTTGTTCGCAAAAGTGCTCGAACGGAGCGTGCATCGATCCGTGCTCGCACGATGTTTGCGACATCGGTGGACCGCTGTCACCGAGCTGCGGCCCATGTGCTGCGTCGATCTGCATGACGGATCCGTTCTGCTGCAACACGTCGTGGGATGGTTTGTGTGTCAACGAAGTGAGCACGATCTGCGGACAAACCTGCGGCATGTGCTCGCCTGATGGAGCCATGTGCTCAGGCGACGACCAATGCTGCTCGCAGGTCTGCAACGCGGGAGGCACGTGTGGCGCGCAGTGCTTGCCGAGCGGATCGATGTGCAGCACGGGCGCCGATTGCTGCTCGGGTCAGTGCAACGGCAACATCTGCGACGGTCCTGTTTGTTTGCCCGATGGCAACGCGTGCAAGGTCGCGAGCGATTGCTGCTCGGGCCAGTGCAACGGCAACGTGTGCGGACCGCCCATGTGCAAGCCCGACGGGCAGGCATGCATGCTCGCGGGCGAATGCTGTTCGGCGCAGTGCAACGCTGGCAAGTGCGGACCCGTGATGTGCAAGCCCGACGGGCAAACGTGCAACACGGCGAGCGAATGCTGCACGGCTCAGTGCAACGGCGGCATCTGCGGCCCGCCGGTGTGCAAGCCCGACGGGCAAACATGCAACACGGCAAGCGAATGCTGCACGGCTCAGTGCAACGGTGGGATCTGCGGCCCGCCGATGTGCCAACCGGACGGCAATGCATGCATGGCCGCAAGTGATTGCTGCTCGAACAAGTGCGTCGATGGCATTTGCGGCTGCAAACCGAATGGTGCGACGTGCGTTGGATTCGCCGACTGCTGCACGGGCGTATGCAACAACGGCATCTGCGGCACGGCGTGCAAGCCGAACGGTCAGCCGTGCATGACGGCGTCCGAATGCTGCACCGGCGCGTGCACGACGGGCATCTGCGGCACGGCAAACTGCCCGTCCGACGGTTCGTCCTGCCAAAACTGCCTGCAGCAGAGCTGCTGCCAGCAATTCGCAGCGTGCCAAGCGCAAGCAAACTGCATGCAAAAGGTCGACTGCTTCCTCAACTGCGTCGCCGGCGGCGGCAGCCTACCTCTGTGCTTCGGTCAGTGCGCATTGACGAACGCCGCCACGAGCCTCTTGCTCTGCGCTGGCCAGAACTGCTCGGGGAATTGCCCGTAACGGTTTGATACCGGTCCATGGCTTGGACGTCCGCTTCGCGCGCGTAAGACGCGCGTGAAGCGAGCGTCCAAGCTGTGGCTAGGTTTCAGGAAGATCGACGCGGAGCAGACTTTGGCTTCGTTGGAACAGCAACGATTGGCGGCGCAGGAGGGGCGCCCGACGTTGCAGGAAGCGCGGTCACCGCAGGTGTCGTGCCAAAACGGCCCACGATCTCGGTGAGGTCGACACCCGTCGCCGCGCGAAGCTGCTCGTTCAACGCAATCGCTTTCTGTGCAAACGATCCGTCTCCCGAGGGCAACACCGAGAACGTACCGATCTTCATCGGAACACGCGCCCCGGCAATGTGCGGAAGCAGCGGCATCATTTGCTGAAGCGCCAACAGATCGAGCGCACCCGGACCTGCCTTGCGAATCTCTTCGACGAGGCGATGCAATGCTTCGGCTTCCGCCTTGCCAAGCTCGACGATCTTCGCCGCTTCACCTCGCGCCTGTTCTTCGAGGTTACGACGCTCGGCATCATGAGGCTGGATGACGTCGGCCTGAAGCTGACGCTCGACCTGCAATGCACGTGCTTTCTGTCGGTTGATCTCGGCTTTGACCTGCGCGATTTGCGCGAGCACCTGACCGCGCGATTCCTGGATCATGGCTTCGCGACGCGACAGAGCATCCTGCTTGCGACGTTCGGTTTCCTGGCGAGCAATCGCAAGATCAGCATCGATCTTCGCCACCTCGCTCTTCGCCCAGTTTTCCGCCTTCTGCTTCGCCGCCTCGGCCTGCGTCCGCGCCTCCACGATGCTCGCTTCCATGCGGACCTTGGCACCTCGAATGCGACCAATGGAGTTCAAGTAGTTGGCATCGTCGGTGACGTTCTGAATCTTCAACGTATCGAGCACCAAACCCATGCGTTGCATGTCGTGCTCGGCTTCTTCGAGAAGTTTGTCCGCGAACGCAGTTTTGTCCTGATTGACTTGCTCGGGCGTGAGCTGGGCGAGAACGCCACGCACGTTTCCTTCGAGCGTTTCGCGCGCAATGTCTGCGATTTCAGCACGTGACTTGCCGAGAAAACGCTCGACGGCATTCGAAAGCCGAGGCTCTTCGCCAGGAAGCTTTACGTGCGCAACCCCTTGAACGTTGAGCGGAATGCCGCCCTTCGAGTAGGCGCCTTTGACCGCGATCTCGACAGGAATGTTGCTGAGATCCATCCGATCGACGCGTTCGAGCAGCGGAATGCGAACCGCACGGCCACCGCGCACCGATCGATAACCAACATCGCGATTCGCCGTCGGATGCGTACCGCCTGACAAGACGAGCACTTCGTTGGGTGAGCTGACGAGGAGAAGGTTCTTGAGCGTGTAGACGACGAAACCGACTACGACGGTCGCCGTCAGCGCAAGCACCATGACGATGCCGATCATGCGGACCTCCCTTCCCCGCTGAGAATGTTTTGAATGTCGATGCCCATGGCGCGCGTCGTTTCATCGAGCACGCGAGCTACGGCGGCGGGATAACTGGCAATGAGCGCGTTGTACGCTTCGACGTCGGACCCGGCGACGACGTTGACTTGACCGATCTGCGTTTGCGCAACGCGCGACGCAGCCGCCGTGATGAGCTGCCTTAGCTGCTGCAATACGTACGCGTCTTTTGCCAAAGGCCCGGCCCCAGCCCACTCCTGCGCAACGAGGCGCAGTGCTTCCGCCGTCGCTTTGCCGTTTTCGACCGTAGGAGCAGCTTCGCCGCGCGCCTTGAGCTCTTGCGCTTTGCGGTTTGCTTCGGCAGGAAGAATGACGTCGCAATGCAAACGCAACTTCTCGAGGTCGCCGCGTAACGACTGCAACTCCTGTTCGGCCATCGCGCGCTCTGTTTCCGCTGCGATCTCGGCCTCGTTTTCGAGCTGCTTGGCCTCGGCTTCGAGCTTGGCGATTTCTCCGCGGTAGTTGTTGCGTACCTGCGCAATGACCGTCTCTGCCTGTTTCGTCGCGGTCTCAGCGGTTTGTCGCGCCGCCGCTTGCGCTTCCGCGACAGCCTGATTCGCCGCGTTCTCGGCATTCGCCGCGTCACGCAACATCGTCGCGATCCGCCCACGACCGAGATTTGCCAAGTAATGCTGATCGTCTGCCACGTGCTGCACCTTCAGCACGTCGAGCTCGAGGCCGAGTTTGTCGAAGTCGTCTCGCGCATTGTCCACGAGCGTCTCGGCAAACTTCAAGCGATCCTCGTTCACCTCTTCCGGCGTGAGCTGCGAGATGACCTCGCGCAATACGCCTTCGAGCGTCTGCTGCGCAGCAATCGCGATCTGCTCGTTGGAAATCCCAAGAAATCGTTCGACGGCGTTACGCACACCGGTGTCGCTGCTGGCGACTTTCACGTTCGCAATCGCATGCACGCTGAGCGGGATTCCACCCTTCGAGTACGCGTTGTGCACCTGCACCTCGACCGGGAACAGCCGCATGTCCATGCGACTGACGGTCTCCGAGGAACGGCAAGCGTACGCCTCGACCACCGTGAAGGATCTTGTATCCACTCACGGTTCCATCCGGCAAAACATGCTTGCGACCGCTAAAAACGAGGATCTCGTTGGGGCGACAAATGAAGAGAAATTGCCGCAAGATCAGGACGATGATGCCGAAGAGGACAATGACGCCGCCTGCGGCAAAGAGCACGAGGATGGCCTGATCCATGTCGGGCGCCCCTTCGATCGGCAATGCTGCCGACGATCGTGGGCGCCGCTGCGCGTCGATCGACGCAAAGAGGACGCTGCCGAGAAGTGTGTACGACATGCGCCGAGACTACCAGGCAATGGGGCAACCAGCGGATCAGTCCTGGGAAAGTTTCGTGCGCGACGCGATGCAGTTGCACCTCGTCCCCAAGCGACGCCAACTCGTTACAGAAGCTCGGTCGGAGACTTCGACACCCGAGCCGTGTTGCCATCGATCTCTTCCACGATGACCTGCTCGCCTCGCGCAATGTCTTCGCCGTCGGTTTTCGCAATCAAGTCCACGCTTTGACCTTGAAGGACAACGCGGATCTGACCTGTCTTTTGCTTGCCCACTGGAACGAGCACTCGACCGACCGTGCCCGTCGCCTGCGTCACGTCCGCCGTCGTGGAAACCGATGAACGCATCACATACCTGAACGCAAGACTCGCAAAGAGCCCCGCCCCGAGGCCCGATGCCACGGCCAGCGCGAAGACGACGAGCGGCGTCGCGAGCGCCAAGAAGTGAAGCAACGAACCCGACATTCCAAAGCCGAGCGACGCGAAGATCCAAAATCGCAGCGACAGAAAAAACGCTACGAAGTCAAACGATCCACCGACCCCTTTGCCAATGGCGTCGTCGACTGCCAGAGGCTTGCCGGCCGCGTCGCCCTGGCCCCCAACATCATCGCCGCCTCCCTTGCCACCCATGGCGGCTTGAAGACCCAGGATTCCAAGCCCCACGACGAACGCGAACAGATAAACGAGACCCATCGACGCTTAGGATACCCCTACCGCGACGATCACGAACCCTTCAACGTCGATTCGTACACCTGCCTCACGCGTGTCGTTACTTCACGGTAACGAGCAAGCAGCTCGACGGTTGCCTCCGCTCCAGGTCGATCGCGTATGCCCATGCGTCGAGCAAGCGGCAGAAGCCCCGGGGCGGTCTCTTCCACGAGCGAAGAGGCATCCGCATGCACGATGCGAATTCGACCTTGGAGCTTGCGTAAAAACGCATGACCTTCACGCAGCGCGGCCGCGCGTTCGGGCGCGAGATGCCCCGCACTTTCAAGTGCGTCGATCGCCACCGCGGTCTCCGTCGTTCGCACGCGCAGATCGCTACCATGCAGCATCTGAAGGAATTGGACGCAAAAGTCGATCTCGACGAGCCCTCCATGACCGAACTTCAAGTCGAAACGGCCGTGCCGCTCTTGCGACAACTCGAGCTTCATCCGGCGCCTGATGCGCCGTAGCTCATCTGCAACATTCGTTGGATCACCAACCATCGTGTACGCAGCCGCATGCGCGATCTCCATCGCACGAACACCAAGGTCCACGTCACCCGCGGCCACGCGAGCTCGAAGCAGCGCCAAGCGCTCCCATACCGCCGCTTCTATACGCGGCGCCTCCGTATCGGATGCCGATCCACTTCGACCATCGGTTCGATGAGCCTTTCCGTGATAACGCGCAAACGCGTCGATCGATGTCACGAGCAACCCTTGGTTCCCAGAAGGGCGCAGCCGCGTATCCAGCTCGTAACCCGGCCCTGCGGGATGAAGCACCGAGATCAGCTTGATGACTCGTCGAGCCGAGCGCGCGAAAAACGTGTGTGGATCGACGCCCGATGGGGCTTTGGCTGGATCGAAAAGAAAGAGCACGTCGAGATCCGAGCCGTAGCCAATTTCTCGGCCACCCAGCGTGCCCACCGCGAGCACGCACAGCCCGCGCACAGGCTCACCCTTGGGCGTTCCGAGCGCATGACGCGTAGCTGATTGAAGCGACACGTCTGCAAGCTCCGAGAGGACATCGCCCACTTCGCGCGGACCAATTTCACTGGCGAGATCGGCCAGACCCACGTCGACGACGACACGAGCTTTCGTTCGCCTCAGCGCCCCCACGAGCTGCTCGTCGGGGTCTTCGTCGGTCGATGGTTCTCGCTCGGCTTCCTCGAGCTCGACGTGAACCGACCGAATGGTTGGCACGCCACGCGAGAACCAGATGCGATCACCCAAGTCCGGATTGCGTACGAGCGCTTCGCCGAGAAATGCGCTTCCCCCGATGGCTTCGACGAGCCGGCGCACGGCTCGCGGTTCATCCCCGACAAACCGCAAATACACGCTCGGATGACGCAGTCGCATGAAGAGCATGCGCAGCGTTCGCGCGGCGAGCTCTGGGTCGGCCGCATCGGCAACGGCATCGAGAAGAGCATCGGCGAGCAGTGGATACGTTTCACGACTGCGAGCGCCGAGCAGTGCATCGGGCCGCCGCGACATCACGAAAAGATCGCGCGCGACATCAGCCCAACGCTCCGACGCATCGGGAGCGAAGGCGTGATCGACGTGCGCCGAAACGCGTCGCCACGCTGCCTCGAACGCCGCCGCATTGTCGTCATCGAGCGCGGCGATGGCTTCCGTCCAGCGAGATGGAGCCGGAGCACCATCGGGAACGAGCGATCGAAAACGTGCCGAAACGCGACCGATGTGCCGTTCGAGATCGGCATCGAATGCCTCGGTCCCGGAAAAACCAAGTGCCCGAGCAAGCCTTCCCGCCGCTTCTTCGTCGGCTGGCCACGAATGCGTCTGCTGTCCCGTTGCGAATTGCACCGCGTGCTCGGCTCGCCGGAACGTCAAGTATGCCTCTGCGATCTCGCGTGCTTCGCGATCGGTCACGAGCCCCGCGCTGCGCAAACGTCGCAAACCGTCGAGCGTCCCGCGCGCTCGCAAGCGCGCTTCACGACCTCCCCACACGAGCTCGAGCGTCTGCACGAAGAACTCTGCCTCGCGAATGCCTCCCGTGCCGAGCTTCAGATCACGCCCTGAGCCACTCGACAACTCCGTGCGAGCGAGCTGCACGAGCTTGGTCATCTCGAGAGCGATCGAAGGATCGACACGCCGTCGCCACACGAATGGATCGAGCGCGGCGAGCACTTCATCGCCCAAATCGAGGTCTCCTGCGATGGGCCTTGCGCGCACGAGCGCTGCGCGCTCCCACGTACGCCCGAACGATTCGTAATAACGCTCGGCTGCTGCGAGAGAATTGACGAGCGGTCCGCTGCGGCCCTCGGGGCGTAAACGAAGATCGACGCGCCAAACCCAACCATCTTCGGTCACGTCTTCGATCATCGCGGTCATCCGTCGAGCGACACGTGACCAGAAATCGTGGAGGGTCAACGTGACGACGCCCTCTTGCAAACACGCGCCTTCATCGGTGTCGTAAAAGAACACCAGGTCGACGTCGGATCCGACGTTCAGCTCGTTGCCCCCGAGTTTGCCCATACCAATGACGACAAACCTAGCGGACGTTCCGTTGTCCCTTTGGGGCAAGCCAAAACGTGCGGCAAGCTGCGCCTTTGCCTCCCGGAGTGCACAATCGATGGTCACTTCGGCGAGGGCCGTGATCTCCTGCGAGGTCACGTCGACATCGGCACCGCCGAGCGAGGGTGGAAGCAGTTCACGCAACGCGACGCGCACGCGTTCTTCGGCCGCAAAGCGTCGCAGCTCGCGCAGAACGTGATCGGAGTCCCTGTCGTCGCCCATGCGCGATCGAAGACGCGCCGCGAGGTTTGCATGATCGCGCGCGACTTGGTGCCCCTCGGCCGAGATTGTCTCGACAATTTCCGGGGCAGCTTCGATCGTTGCGGAGAGAGCCGGGTACGCGCTCGCAAGGAGCACGGCGTACGCAAAGGCTTGGGAACCAGGCGCGATCCGCTCTGAAAATCGAGTGGCATACACATCGGCACGATGCGGATCGATCCGTCGCGCGAGCGTCAAGAGCCGAGAGCAGCCGACCATCGGGGCCGGCAAACTAGCACTCGATGGAGGACCTGGCGGGCGCGTATGCCACGCTTTCCGCCCGAGCCAGCGATCGCGACGATGGCACATCCGCGTCGACCGATCGCCTTGGCGATGCTCCGTCCAGCTCCTATGCTCATCGTGTGCGCCTGCTCTGCATTTCGGACATTCATGGCCATGCCGATGCGCTTTCGGCCGTCCTCGCCGCAGCCGAACAGCGTGGTTATGCGCAAGTCCTCGTGGCCGGAGACGTCTGTTTTCCAGGTTCTGGCGCGCTCGAAACATGGCGACGCCTGACGCAAATCCGCGCCGTCGTGGTTCAAGGTGTCGGTGATCGAGCCCTTGCGACGCTCGATACCGCCAACGTGGTGCCGAAAAACCCGCACGAACGTGCACGTCTCGAAAGACTCGCCGCGACGCGTGGAGAGCTTGGAGACCTCATTCTCACTCGTTTGCGCAGGCTTCCGGCGACCCACCGAATCAATTTGGAGGATGGAAGCGAATTGCTTCTCATCCACGGTTCTCCAGCCGATCCGTTCGAACCGTTCTCGCACGACATGACCGACGAGGAGATGGCAGCGCTGCTCGCTGACGATCCCGCCGACATCATCGTTTGCGGCGGCTCGCACGTGCCATTCGACCGCATGGTGCAGGGCGTGCGCATCATCAACGTTGGCAGCGTTGGCGAAGCCCCGAGCGGCACAGGCAGCGGTGGACAACACGCCGACTTGACGATCATCGACACCCACAAAGCGGGAATCGAGGTCGAGCAGATCGTCGTGCCACTGGGAAAAGCGGCATAGAACACCTCATGCGCGCGATTCCATGGCTTTGGCGTTCCCAACGAGTACGTCGCACAGCTATGATGGGTTTGGCAGTATGAGTCGGCTGCATGAAGACGACGGCGAAGCCACACGAGTCGCCCATATCAAGGAGCTCCAAGACGAGCTTCGGGCGCGTTCTCAGCGCGATCGCGCGTACATCATCGTGCTGCAAGGCTCCAACGTCGGCGAGATGCACGAAATCGAGAGCGCTGAAATGGTCCTCGGACGTGGCGCAAACGCCAACCTCCGCCTGAACGACGACGGTGTTTCGCGACGACACGCGCGCCTCATTCGCTCGGGTGACAAGTACATCATCGAAGACCTGAACAGCTCGAACGGCACCCTGGTCAACGGCGAGAGCGTCACGCAACGAATCCTCGAAGACGGCGACAAAATCCGCCTCGGATCCATCACGGTCCTCAAATTCACCTACCACGATCACCTCGACGTCAGCTTCCAGCAGCAGATGATCGACGCGGCGCTTCGCGACGGTCTCACCAAAGCGTTCAACAAGCGCTACTTCCTCGGCCGTATCGAAACCGAGCTCGCGTACGCGAAGCGGCACATGTCCGCGCTGTCGCTCGTCATGTTCGACGTCGACCACTTCAAGCGCGTGAACGACACGTACGGTCATCTCGCCGGTGACTACGTGCTCATGAAGATCTCCAAGATCACGCAGCACACGGTGCGCACCGAAGACGTGTTCGCCAGGTACGGTGGTGAAGAGTTCGCGGTTCTATGCCGCGGCGTGAACCTCAGCAACGCGGGGATTCTCGGAGAACGACTCCGTTCGGCCATCGAAGGCGCCATCTTCGAGCACGAAGGTACGCGCATGCCCATTACGATCAGCGTCGGCGTCGCGGCATTTCCAGAGCTGCAAATGGATACGCCCGAGCAGCTCATCGGGGCCGCCGACGAAGCGCTTTACCAAGCCAAACGCACAGGCAGAAACCGCGTGCTTCTCAAGCACGGCACCACCTAAGCATCGAGCGCCTGGCGCAGTTCCTGGACAAACGTTCGTACAAGACGAACTCGTTCGTCCTGCGAAACACCTTGTTCGATGCGACGTGCAACCGCCGTCCCCACGACGACACCATCGGGCCCGGCGCCGCGTGGTCCCGCTGCACCCCTTGCACTCTCCCCACCGTCGATACCGAATCCAACGAGCACCGGCATGCCGAACATCGCGCGAATCGTCTCCGCCGATCGACCCATCGCCGCCACATCCGCAGCCGAGCTTCCCGTGACACCCGTCATCGACACGGCGTAAACGAATCCTCGAGGTGCTCCGAAAGGTGCGACCGACAAGCGCAGGATCGCTTCCATGCGTGCCGCATCGCTCGTGGGCGTAACGAGCGGCAAGAGGCCCATGCCGCGCGCAGCGCACGCATTGCGCAACCCCGACGCTTCCTCGGGCGGCAAGTCCACGACCAGCATCGCATCGATTCCCGCATCTTTCGCCAAGCTTGCAACACGCGCCTCACCCACGACGAAAACGGGGTTGTAATAGGTGAACAGCACGAGAGGCGCATTCGTTTGCCGGCGGATGTCGCGGGCCGCGTCCACGACACGTTCGATCGTCGAACCCGACGCTATCGCGCGCCTCGATGCTTGCGCGAGCACGGGACCATCCGCCGTCGGATCACTGAACGGCACACCCAGCTCGAGCATATCGGCGCCTGCATCGAGCGCCGCAAGCGCCAAGGCGACTGACTCGTCGAGCGATGGATCGCCGACGCAGAGGTACACGCACAGCGCCTTTTTCCCAGCTCGTTCGAGATCAGCGAAGCAGCGATCCATGCGATGCATCAGCACCTCCCGTGTGAAGCGAGCGTCGACAGGTCCTTGTCTCCACGGCCGGAAAGACACACGGCGATCCGCACCGGACGACCTCGAGCGAGAGCATCACGCCGCGCAATTTCCGCAACGGCGCCGAGCGCGTGCGCGGATTCGAGCGCCACGATGATGCCTTCGGTACGAGCCATGTCGTGCGCCGCCGAAAGCGCTTCATCGTCGGTCACCGCCATGTACGTCGCGCGATTCGAGTCGCGCAGCGCCGCGTGTTCGGGCCCGACGCCCGGATAATCGAGTCCGGCGCTGATGGAGTGCGTCGGGACAATCTGCCCGAATTCATCGCAAAGAACGTACGTCTTCGCCCCATGCAGCACCCCTACTCTTCCCCGATGGATCGTCGCCGCGTGTTCGTTCGTATCGAGTCCTCGGCCAGCAGCTTCGACACCAACGAGCTTCACGTCGGCATCGTCGAGAAACGCTTTCCACATGCCGATCGCATTCGACCCTCCACCGACACACGCCACGACCACATCGGGTAGCGTTCCACGGGCCAAACATTGCGCGCGAGCTTCGTCTCCGATGACGCGCTGAAGCGTTGCCACGAGCGTTGGATACGGATGCGGTCCCGCGGCACTTCCAACGCAGTAGTACGTCGTTCGAACGTTCGTCACCCAATCACGCATCGCTTCGTTCATCGCATCGACGAGCGTTCGCGAGCCTGTGCGAACCGGTCGAACCCGCGCCCCGAGCAGCTCCATGCGAGCGACGTTTGGCGCTTGTCGCTGCATGTCCACTTCGCCCTGGTACACGTCACACGGAAGCCCCAAAAGTGCGGCAGCCGTTGCCGTAGCGACGCCGTGTTGCCCCGCGCCGGTTTCCGCAATGATCCGCGTTTTGCCCATCGCCTTGGCGAGCAGCACCTGTCCGAGCGCGTTGTTGATCTTGTGCGCGCCCGTATGACAAAGGTCTTCGCGCTTCAGCCACAACGTTTGGATTGACGCACCGTCGGGATCGACGCTTCGGGCAAACCTACGAGCTTCGAAAAGCGGCGTCGGCCTACCGACGTAGTTGTCGAAGAGCTCCGAAAGCTCGCGACGAAACGTTTGCGACGGAAGGACCTCGGCGACGGCGCGTTCGAGCTCTTCCAGGGCGGGCACGAGCGTTTCGGCGACGAACCTTCCGCCGAACCGCCCGAAAGTTCCTTTACGATCCAAGCTCTCCACACGCTCGAGCATGCGTGCGAGCGGGCAGGACGGGCATCAGGGCGCGCCTGATAACGCTACCAGACGGAGCACGCCTTTGCGGGGCGCATGGGCGAACCTTCGCTGCACGAGAAGGCCTGGGCGAACTCGGGCGTGCTGGACACCGATCCGTTTACGCGAAACTTCGGCGGCGAGTGCGGATCCGTCTGCACGAGCATGCTCAGGTATTCGTCGCGCCCCTTCGCGCACCATGCTTGCCCAGCGGCCAGGAAAAACTGCTGGTCCTCGGTAAAACCATCGGCAACCGTCATGTTTGCAGCGCCCTTGCGCAATTGCCGATACGCCATGAAGGCGAGCTTCATGCCTCCAAGGTCGGCGATGTTTTCCCCGAGCGTGAGCTCACCGTTGACCTTGCGTCCCGGAATCGCTTCGTAGCTCGAGTACTGCTGCGCAACGCACGATGTTTTGTCTTCAAACTTTTTGGCCACCTCGGGCTGCCACCAGTTTTCGAGGTTCCCGTTCGCGGCAAATTGCGATCCTTCATCGTCGAAGCCATGCGTCAGCTCGTGCCCGACAACCATGCCGATGGCCCCGAGGTTTACGTACGTGGCAGCCTTCACGTCATAGAACGGAGGCTGAAGAATGCCGGCAGGAAAAACCATCTGGTTTCGCGACCAATCGTAATAGGCATTCACCATCGCCGGACTCATGAGCCATTCGCCACGGTCCACGGGCTTGTCGATCTTCGTGAGAACTCTCTTCTGCTCGTGCTCGTTCGAGGTCAGTGCATTCGTCGCGAACTTCTTGCGATCTACTTTGAAATCATACGAACGCCACTTCGCCGGATACCCAATCAGGTACTCCATCGCCTCGAGCTTCGCGATCGCCTTTTCGCGCGTTTTGTCGTCCATCCAGTCGAGCGACTTCACCTCGACAGCGAACGCTTTCGAGATCTCTTGCACCATCTGTTCAGCGGCGCGTTTCGATTCGCCGCCGAAGTATTTCGAGACGAACGGCTGTGCAAGCAGCTCACCCAGCGCATGATCCGTATACGCAACGCATCGCTTCCAGCGTGGCTTGTTCTCCTTCTGCCCCGTAAGCAGCTTGCGCATCACGAAGTCTTCCTCGACAAACGCTTTGGAGAGATACTTCGCGGTGGACTTCGCCACGTGATAGGCGAGGTAACTCTGCCAAGCGTCCGGTTTGACCGTCGTGAGCAGCTTGTCGAGCCCCTCGAAGAACGCGACCGATGTGACGTTCACCTGCTTCACGTCCCCGATTCCAAGCGTCTTGAAGTAGCCGTCCCAGGGAAACTGCGGGGCCTTCTTGGCAAGATCGTTGCGGCTCAAAAGATTGTACTGCTTCTTGGGATCGCGACGCTCGACGTTGGTCTTCGAGACCTTGGCGATCTCCGTTTCGGTCTCGAGCACCTGCTCCGCGGCCCGCGGCGCAGTCTTCTTGTTGAACCCCGCAAGCACGAGCATCCGCTCGACGTGCTCCACGTACGCCTTGCGGATACGCTTCTTCTCGTCGTCGTCCTTCGTGTAGTAGTCGCGATCAGGCAAGCCGAGACCTCCCTGATCGAGGTACGCGATGACGCGCGTCGCATCGCCAAAGTCTTGTTCGCCCGAAATCGTGAAGATGGGGAAGATCATCCTCCGGTGCAGATCGGCCACGAACGCAGCAGCGTCCTTGCCCGAGCTCACGCTTCGCGCGCGTGAAATGAGGTCTTTGATCGGTTCGGCTCCAGCCGCATCAACCGCAGCCTCGTCCATGCATGCTGCAAAGTAGTCGCCGATCTTCTGCGTCGCGGGGTCGGGGTTTTTCGCGGATGCTGCGTCCTCGAGGATGGCCTTCAGCGCTGTTTCGTTACGCTTGTTGATCTCGCTGAAGCTGCGCACCCACATCGCGGCGTCGCTCGGAATCTCGGTAGACGCGATCCATCCACCGCACGCAAATTGATAGAAGTCCTTGCAAGGATCAGCGGTGCGATCGATGGCCGCTCCATCGAGCCCCACGGCTGCAAGCGTCGTATGCACGGGCGGCGGGCCTTGATTCGGCGGCGGAATCACGAGCGGTACGGGGCCCGCCGACGAGATGGGCTCGGGCGAAGACGATGCACACCCGAGCGCGAACGAAAGGCCTACCGAAGCGAGAACGACGGAACGCGAACGCATACGAATCTCCCATCACGCGACATGTCGGACGATACCGAGCACCTACGGTGCGGCTTGCCGTTGGACGCTGGTCCAAGCGAGGTGTGACCGCGAAACGGCGATGATCAATCAAGATCGAGCGCGTTTGATCGTTCGACGACGAGCGAGGAACGCAGCGAAGAAAAGCCCTCCAAGCAGCGCGTGCGAGGGCAACTTCTGTGAGCCAACGACTGTGCAACCACAACTTCCGCCATCGCTCGTCGCGCCCCCACCCGAACCACCTGCACCACCCGCATCGCCGCCGTTTCCTCCGACGCCTCCAGCACCTCCGCCAGCGCCTCCAGCACCGCCCGCAGCGCCAGAACCACCGGCGCCTGCTGCACCACCAACACCGCCACCACCGGCGCCGCCAGCGCCTCCATCACCCCCGAGCTCGTAGGCGCCAATGTCGATCACGCCCTTCGTCACTCGGCCCGTTGCATCCGCCGGATGCACGTAATGAAACTTGGGGGTCAAATCGATTCCGCCCCCTGTGCCAGGCTCTTCGCCCATGTCGGCACATGGAGACGAGGCATCGAGGTGGTAGTCGAAAGCCGCTTGATTCACGAACTTCGGATCACCTTGAAAGTTCGACGCAAGCACGGCGTTTGCCTGGTTGGTGAGGGTTCCTGGACCCACGAAAATGTTGTTCCGGACAATCACGGGTTCGGTGACGCCGGAATCAATGTTGAGAAATGTTCCGCCATTCGGTCGTTCATTCACGAACGAGTTGTTCACGACGAACAGTTCCGTGCTGGGATTGTCCGCGTGCGGTCCTTCGCGCCGATACGACACGATCGAACCGTTGTCGGTGTTCGGCCCCTGGTGGATCAGGTTGCCGATGATGAACGAGCGCCCTCCGTTCGGAAGGTCGATCTCATAGCTGCCCGTGCCGTCTTCTCCCGTTAGGCGATTGTAGAGAACCCAGTTCTCCGTAGCGCGCGACTTCAGGAGATGTCCGATCTTCGCGTGGTGTGAATAGTTGTATTGGAAGACGAGTTTGCCGACGTGGTTGATGTAGAGGTTGTGGGTTTGTCCGTCGCCAAAACCGTTGTTTGCGAACTCGGTGTACTCGATCGTGATCGTGCTGTTTGCGTTGTTGCCGGCGAGAATGCCGTTCTCGTTGTCGTGGAAGTAGCAGCCACGAACCGTGAGGTTGGCGCCTTCTTGTCGAATCCCCGCGCCGTTTTGATCAGGCACCGTGGCACCGGTGAACTCGATGTTCTCGACGATCGTGTCGTTCCCAGCGATGACCCAAATCGCTTTGCCTTGCGCGTTTTTTCCTGCAGCGTCGATCTTCGCGAGGCCGCCGACACCACGCAGCGTCAGACCATTTTTGCTCCAGCCACAAACATCACCGCCATAACCAACCGACGCGTCGATTTCGATCACGTCTCCATCGCTCGCCGCCGCAACGGCCTGACAAGGACTGGCGTACGGTTTTCCAGGACCAACCTCGAGCGTCGCAGCGGACGCAAACGACGTACTGAACAATCCGGCGACGACCAGGAAAGCTGAAGAACGCTTCATCGAAACCTCGCTCGTTCAAGTAAGCAAATCGAATACTTCGCGCGCAGCACGCCGCGCTTCCGCAACGAACCTTCGCATCATGCCTTCATCTTTGATGCCCGGCGCGCTCTCGACACCACTGGCCACATCGACGCCTCGTGGAGCAACGTGACGTATCGCCTCGGCCACGTTGTCCGGCTTGAGCCCACCTGCGAGCAAGATGGGCCGCTCGCGAGCCAGCGGCGCGACGAGCGCCGGATCGATACGCACGCCCGTGCCCCCTCGCTGACCCACGACGCGAGCATCCACGAGGAGCAAGTCACCAGGGTACGTCTTGGCAAACTCGACGTCGTCCGCAGAACCAACGGCAACCGCCTTGAATGCGCGGGGCCCTAACGTCGCGACGAGCTCGGGCGGCTCATCTCCATGTAGCTGCACGAGATCGAGCGGGACGTCATCCGCGATGCTGCGTATGCGCGCTTCGTCGGCATCGGCAAACACGCCGACGATCCGTGCGCGTCCGAGCACGACACGAGCGATCGCCTGCGCACATGCGACGTCGATGCAGCGAGGTGACGATGGAACGAAGTTCAGGCCGAGCATGTCGGCACCGGCTGCGATGGCGAGCTCGGCGTCGACGGGGCGGGTGATGCCGCAAATTTTGACGTGAAACGAATCGAGCGGAGGAGTCACTCGATGCCGAGGAGCTCTTTGACTTTCGCGATCACCTGAGGCGCTTGGATGGGCTTGGTGATGTACGCGTTTGCGCCGAGCTGCAGGGCGCGTTGACGGTCTTCCTGCGACCCTTCGGTGGTGATGATGATGATCGGCGTGTCTTTGTGTACCGGATCGGATCTGACGCGTTTGACGAGCTTCAGACCATCCATGATCGGCATGTTGATGTCGGTGATGATGACGTCGTACTTCGTCGACGCGAGTTTGCGCAGACCATCCACGCCGTCGTCCGCCTCGGTGACACGCAGGTTCTTGAGTCGCGCGAGAGCGAACACCAAGAGCTGCCGCATCATGGGCGAATCTTCGACAATCAGGCAGGAGTACTCGGCCATGAATCAGTCCTCCAGGTCGAGAAATGCCTGGACGCCAGGCACCTTGCGACCTGCATCGGTGAAAAGCCGCGCGCTGACGAGCGCGAGGGCAGCCTGCGTGCCCAGGAGTCGGAAAAGCTCTCCATCCTGGTCGTCGAAGGCCGTCTTCTGAGGGAGCGTGCCGAAGACCGCAATGACGCCGATGGGATCACCGTCGATGAGCAGTGGAACCGCTGCTGCGGGCTGCTCGACGTTGCCCTTCGATACGTCATTGTCCGTGTCATAAAACAACTTACCCGAAGTGAACGCACGACCAACCACCCCGTCGTCCACCACCAACGTAGCAATGTCTGCAAAGTTCTGACCTTCGCTTGCCACGGCTACGAGTTCTTTTCGATCGCTCGAGGCGATGTAAACCCCGAATTTCGCAGCACCAAGGAGCTGTGCCAAGAGCTCCTTGATGTTTCTGAGCACGTTGCGCACGTTCGCGGAGCTGTGAAGCTGTGAAGTAGCCACGTACAAATTGGCCAGGCTCGCAAGCTCCGCCTCGACCTCCGCATGACGCGACGAGAAGCGGTCTTCGTCGACGTTTTGCAGGGCCGCCGAACGTTGCAGCAACGCCCGTTTTTCGGCTTCGAGCTCTTCGATCTTGTGGAGCAGATCGCGCATCGCCGTGTCGCTCGCAACGTGCGCACGCAAGCGCCCGTTTTCGGCTTCGAGCGCAGCGATGCGGTCCTGAAGGCGCTCGTTCTCCTTCAGAAGCTCTTCCGTCAGTTGCGCACCCTTGCGGAAGAACTGCTGGATGAACTGATCCCGCTCCTTCTTCAGGTCTTCCGGGGGCTCTTCGCTCGACGGCGTAGATTGCTCTTCGTTGACGCTCATCGTCTCCCAGCGATCTCCAGCGCCCCGGACGGTAGCACGCTCCGCTCGCCGGCAGGAAGACCTCTCGATCGCAACACGCTCACATCACCGTTTTCGGCGACGTCGAGACGCAGCCGTCCACCGCTCGAGTGCCGGGCCAAGCACGATCGGCGCGTTTTGCAAGTCGCGCACGTTACGCGCGCCCACGAGCAACATGACCGCCCGAAGCTCGGCCTCCGCTTGATTCAAGAACGCAACGGCGCCGTCCCGTCCTCCCGCAACGAGCGCTTGCAACACGGGCCGCGCCATCCCAGCCGCGTGTGCACCGAGCGCGATCGCTTTCGCCGCATCCATGCCGCTCGCCACACCTCCCGTCGCAATGATCGTCTTGAACCGCGGCCTCACTCGATGCGCGATCATCACCGACGCCGCTGTCGGAACACCCCACTCGCGCAGCGCATCGCCCAGCGATCGCGCATTCCCCGCCGCTCGAGCAGCTTCGACCGCCACCCAGCTCGTTCCCCCCGCACCCGATACATCCACATGCCGTACGCCTGCTTTCGCCAGCTTTTTCACGGCCTGCGCACCAAGACCACAACCCGTTTCTTTCGCGATGACAGGCACACCGAGCTCTGCCACGAGCCGCTCGAGCGCATCCACGACACCGACGAAATCGCGGTCGCCTTCGGGCTGCACGATCTCCATCGCCGGGTTCAAATGCACGCAAAGCGCATCGGCACCAACGTCGTCGACGAGCCCTCGAACGGCATCGGTTGCGAGCGTTCGAGCTTGCACGCCTCCGATGTTGCCCAGCACGAGCGCTGTTGGCGCAACGTCACGCACTTCGTACGTGTCGCGAGGTTGCCCCTTCAAAATCGCTCGTTGGCTCCCAAGACCAAAACCATACCCGCGCTCTTCCGCGATCTGCGCAAGCTCGCGGTTGATCCCGCGCGCACGCTCGGTGCCACCCGTCATCGCCGCGATGATGATCGGTGCTCGCAAGCGCTTACCGAAAAGCGTGACGGACGTGTCGACGTCATCGAGCGACAGCTCCGGCAGCGCATCGTGAACGAGCTCGACTGCATCGAACAAAGTCGTCTTCGCGTGAAACCCGACATCACCCGACACGCAGAGATCGATATGGTCTGCCTTGCGCGACGAAATTTCCGGATCCGTTGGATTTGATGCTTCGACGGCAGTCATGTTTTCGTGGGTTCCTCATGCGCCTGTCGTCACTCGCAAGCAAGCAAAAGCCAATTCGCTTTTCGAGTTTCGACGCCGCGACCTTCACAGCATAGACTCGAGGAATGAACCTGCCGGCAGAACCTCGCATTCGCTGGATGCTTCACCGCACCGCAGCGCTGTTCGAACAAGGCGCGGAACCCGTGAGCGGAATCATCCTGCCCACGGAAGAGTTTTTCCCGGATGTCTTCGACGCTTCGCCCAAAGCCGTCGTTGCGCTGATGAAGCGCATGCAAGCGCATGCAGGTTTGTCCGACGTCGATGTCGAGCTGATGTTCGTGACGCCGGAAGGTGAAACCGCGAGCGCCGGGGGTTGCGGATCGGGCGCGTGTGGGCCAGGTGGAAAAATTGAAACGCGACTCGATCGCGTAGGGCGACGCAAGGATGGTTCGTACGTCGTCTCCGTCGGCACGGGTGAAGTCGGCCATCCGGTCGTCTTGACGACGGCGCTCGTGCGCTCGGTCGCGAGCGTGTTCATGACCGAGGCTGGCGCGTACGACGACGTGGATCCCCAAGATCGGGAGCCCGTGACGGATCTCGCTGCAACGATGCTCGGCTTCGGCGTGCTCGTCGCAAACGGTTCGCACGTCGTCGTCAAAGGTTGCGGCGGCGCCAAAGTGCATTCGGCCACGCGCCTCACGACCGAAGAGCTCACGCTCGCGCTCGCCATTTTCTGCAAGAGCTTCGGCGTGGACATGCGCCTCGCGCACAAGCACCTCGATCCAATTCCGCGCCAACACTTCGATCGATCCGAAATGTGGGTCCGCGCCAATGCGGCGGTCGTGCGGCGATTGCGCGAAGATCCAAAAGGGATTCGCAGCGACGCGTTCGTCCTCGATCAAGCCGAGAGTTGGTTTTCGCGCGTGTTCAGCTTCGGTCGAAGCAAGCGCGGCCTGACGGCGGAAGAAACCCTCGCAGAGCTCGAACGATCCATGCCCGCACCCACTGCCCGTAAACCCATCGATCCCGAACGCGCGAAGAAGCTCGCCGAGCTGCGCGCGCTCGTCGACGAGAGCCTCGATAGCCCGTGACAAAACGCCTCTGGGACAAGGGCGGCGCCCCCGACGCCGCCATGCTCCGATACACCTCACGCGACGACTGGAAACTCGATCAACGCCTGCTCGCATACGACCTCGTCGCGACGCGAGCTCACGTCGAAGGGCTCCATCGAATCGGGATCCTGTCCGCGGACGAACGTTCCGCTTTGACAAACGCGCTCGCCGAGTTGGTTCAGAAAAACGACGCGGGTGAGCTCGTCCTGACCGAAGCAGACGAAGATGGGCACACGGCCATCGAAGCAGCGCTCGTCGAAAAGCTCGGCGACGTTGGCAAAAAGGTGCACACGGGCCGAAGTCGCAACGACCAGGTCCTCGTCGCGCTGCGCCTCTACGAGCGTGACGCGCTGGATGACCTCGACAAACTCTGTCTCGAAACCGCTGCAGCGCTGCTCGAGCTTGCAGCACGTGAATCGAGGACGCCGCTGCCGGGCTACACGCATTTGCAACGTGCCGTGCCGAGCTCCGTGGGCCTTTGGGCCGCGGCCTTTGCAGACGGTTTTCTCGATGGAGTGATCCCCGTGCGAGCGGCGCGTGCGCTGGTCGATCGTTCGCCGCTTGGTGCTGCGGCGGGTTATGGCGTGAACTTGCCGCTCGATCGCGAGGGCGTTGCACGGGACCTCGGTTTTGCCGACGTCGCATGGAATCCGCTTGGCTCGCAAACGTCGCGCGGCATCGTGGAAGCGACGATCCTGGCGGCGGCTTGGCATGTCATGGCGACGATTCGACGGCTCGCGTGGGACTTGAGCCTCTTCACGACGAGCGAGTTTGGTTTCGTCAAACTCCCCGATGCGTTCACGACGGGTTCGTCGATCATGCCGCAGAAGCGCAACCCGGACGTGGTGGAGCTGATGCGCGCTGCGTGTTCGGTCGTGCAAGGTGCAATGGTTGAAGTACAAACGATCGTCGCGTTGCCTTCGGGTTATCACCGCGACTTGCAATTGACCAAGGCGCCGCTTTTGCGAGGCATCGATGAAACGCTGACGACGGTGCGTCTCGTCCCGCGGCTCATTGCGGGGCTGCGGTTCGATCGCGAGCGGATGCTTTCTGCGATTACGCCGGAATGTTTTGCGACCGATCGCGCGGTTGAGCTCACGGCTTCGGGCATGCCGTTTCGTGATGCGTACCGGCGCGTCGCGCTGGAGCTCGAGCAGCTCGTCCAAGGCGACGCAGCGAAGAGCCTCGACGCGCGGGTTTCACCGGGTGCACCGGGGGACTTGCGATTGGATCGGATCGAGGCGCGAATGAAGGCGCTCAGCGCATCTCGGTAACGGCGTCGTCACCGCCCACGAGCACGACGTCGGCCATGTTGATGAACAGGCCCGTGTCGACGACGCCTGGAATGCGTCGCGCTTCGTCATGGAGCTTTGCGGAGTCATCGATCGGCTCGAACTTCGTATCGAGGATCCAATTCATGTTGTCGGTCACGAAGGGAAAACCGTCCGGCTTCTTGCGCACCTGCGGGTTGCCTCCAAGCGCGCGCAAATGTTTCGAAGCCGTAGGAACTGCAAACGGAACGACCTCGATAGGAATCGCGGTGCGCGTGCCGAGCTTCGGGACGATCTTCTCCGGCGTCACCAGAATGACGAGCCGCTCGGCCTCGTAGGCGACGACGCGTTCACGAAGCAGCGCTCCACCAAGCCCTTTCGTCAGCGCCAAGTCGGGAGCAACTTCGTCAGCGCCATCGAACGCAATGTCGATCCCATCGATCGCATCGAGCGACACGCATTCGATTTGCACGCGCTGCGCGAGCTCCTCGGAACGCTTCGACGTTGGCACGCCGCGCACGCGCAAGCCGCGACGAACGCGCTCGCCAAGACGCTGGATGAAAGCTTCGGCGGCGCGGCCGGTGCCAAGGCCCAGCGTCATGCCATCGGCCACGCGCGACAATGCGGCAAGAGCCACGCGGTCGAGCGCGGCTGGATCGGGACTTTGCGACGTGCTCATGCCGAGCCCCTTGGTCGATCACGACGCGTGCGGCAACCGCAATGTACAAGAAAATCGCGAATACTCGCGAGCCGACGCACGCAGCCAATTGCGTAAATGAGCACTCGGGGAACAGGCTCGAAGCGGCATCGCTGTCGCATTCACTTCGGACGTTTCGATCTGCACGGTGCAGGTCGACCGTTTGGAAGGAGAAACCGAAGATGAAGCACGTAAGGTGGGGCATCATCGGCTCGCTCGCCGCGGGTCTCGTAGCAATACCGGCATTCGCAGATGACCAAGCCCAGCAGCAGCAGGGGCAGGCGCAGCCGCAGGCGCCGCAACCCATTCAGGAGGAGCCGCTGCGAGGCGACGTCGACACGACCGAAATTGCACTTGCGCAAACTCCGCCGGCCGTACGGCAGGCCATCGAAAAGTGGGCGCAGGGTGCGACCATCAAGGAGGTGCACGAAGTCCGTCAAGGATCGCGCATTCAATACATGGCGGAAATTGAGCGAGAGGGGAAAAACCTCGAAGTGCTCGTCAGCCAGCAAGGCCAGGTATTGCTGGCCGGTGAAGACGTAGGCGTGGACGAGGACTGGTTCTAGGTTTTCACCTACCACACCGCACGGCAGCCATTCAGGTCGTCAGTGTAGGCAATCGAGCGATCAATTCGCGATAACGATCGCCGAGACGCTCCACGTCGATGGTTTGTCGGAGTGATTCGACCGTCGCCCGTGATTGCGTATCCAATGTCCCCACACGCGAAGCTTCGAGGAACAACTCGAGCGCACGCCGGCGGTGAGCCTGCGCCTTGCGAGCATCGCCTTTTGCCGCGGCGATCTCTGCATTTTCCGCGGTCAATGCCGCGTACACCGAGATCTTTTCGCGCGATCCCAAAAGCGCCGCCGCACTGCTCGCGTCGACCTGATCGATCATGACGCGAAGCGCGCCGAAGATGCCGTCGGCCGTTTCGCTTGCGAGCTTTTGGGCGTCGTCGAGTTTACCGGCTTTTCTCAGGCCCATGATTCGCGCGAGCGCTTCGGCGAACTGCTCGATGAGCCTGAGAATGTAATCGCGGCGAGCAATGGACATGAAGCGAAGTGTTACGTACCGCCGCCCGAACCGCCAGCGCCACCGGCACCGGCAGTGCCACCCATGCCAGCAGCACCGGCAGTACCACCAGCACCACCTGAGCCGCCCGAACCGCCAGCGCCGCCCGAACCGCCATTGCCGCCCGTGCCGTCGCTGAAGCAACGTTTCAGGACGCATCCCGAACCAAGGTCGGTTTTATGGCAAATTGCGCCGCTGCCGCATTGCTCGTCGGACATGCAAAATGCGACCGTGCAGAACCATTCATCTTGACCGAAATCGGCCGTGCAGCTCAGTGGTTTTGGCTGCAGATGAATGCATTCTTTTCCATTGGGCGTACACGGCGTACCCACGCCGACTTCATTGCCCGTGTCGCCCGGTTGTATACAAGCCCCCGCCGGCGGCTTCAGGACGGGATCGCCGCTGCTCGAAGCCGCCGTCGTTCCATTCTGTGACTCGGTGGTGCATGCGACCATTGCGCCCATGACGAGCGTCGTGAGCATCAACCAAGCCCGCTGCCGGTTCAATCGTTTTTCGCGCCTGCTTCTATCCATGATTTGATCATTTCGAGTCGAGCCGCGCCGAGCGGAGCGGTCGGCGGCATTTGGGTGCCATTGGCGGGTTTTTCCTGCGTGAGTTTTTCATACACGTACGACGCCGCTGGATCGCCGGGAACGACGAGGATTCGCCCAGGTGCGCCTACGGATTCCTTGCCTACGAGAACATCGTACGTCGGCCCGTCGAGCGCGATTCCGCCGGCTGGTGACGCGCCCTTGTGGCACGTGCTGAATGCGCAGCTCTTTGCGAATACCTCGGCCTCGATTTCCTGCAATGTCGCCGGGGCCTCCGGTTCGGCATCCGGATCTCCACAGCCCGCGACGAACGCCAATATCAGAACACTTGCGATCCTCCGCATGTCCATACCTCCGACCCTTCAGGCGCGGGGAAATAGTATCCGTACGTCGCGCACATCTCGTACGGGAAGATTAGCTCTTCCGCCGTCGTATTCATCCAGGTGCATTTCGTGCGAATCACATCTCCTTGCTTGAGAAGTAGCGGCGCATCCTTTGAATATTCGGTCACTGGAGGTGTGTCGCGCATTTCGGCTCGCCATTCTGGAATGTCGATGATCGTCTGCAGGTTGTCCACGGGGCCTGCTTGCGCAACGAAACTCTTGCCCCACTCATGCATGTGCGGCCCCATGAGCAACACACTCATGTCACGGGGAACGACACACTCCCAATTCGTCGTGTGCTGGTTATGAGGCGGCAAAATGAAGTTCACGTCCGACAGTCCATAGAACCCAGCCATGATTTGCACCTCCGCTTTCGGCGCGTACCGAACATGCACCGCATCACGGAGACGAATCGAATTTTCACTCGTATTCACAATATGCTGCTGCAGAACGAGTTGCGTCCCGGCTGGCACGCGAACCGCCATTCCTTCGGGGAACTCTTGCAATCCGAAATTCACCGAAGAAATCACGGGCATCAAATTGATCATGTCCTGGATCGACGTGCAATCACGCACCGATCCTACAGGCTCTGGCTTTTCAGCTCGAAATAGAATGAGGTGGTGACCAAATCTGCTTTGATAGCTATCCAGCGCCCGAATGAACACGTCTTCGGCCACCGGCTCCATGAAGTAACAGGTCTGTACATCAGCCCCCGGCGCGACAACTTGTTCCGGAAAATCATATCGCACGGCACCTGTCGGCGGCGCCGGAACGGCGGCAAACTCGTCCACGGTCGTCGGCGCATTCTGCTCGGGCCCCGTCGATCCCGAGCCGCAACCCGGCAAGAATGCCAACGCGCCAAAAACCACTCCCATTGCTGTGATTCGATCTATTGCAATCATCCTCACAGCATTACATGCATGCTCCATCGAGGTCAAGACATCCATTACCCGAATTGCAAGTAATCAAGTATTGTCCAAATCGAATTTTGTCGTCTCGGGCGATTATTTTAGCTACCACTCAATGCAATCGTACGTACTCCACAAAATGCATGCAACAATAGCAATTCATACACATAGCAATTCACGGTGTTCATTTTAACGCGCCACAAATGATGTTCCGTAACGCGCTCATGAGCCAGCCAATTCGGCTAGCCGCGTTTCCGACTCAATCGCACAGGACGCACGACCGTCTTTGAAGGCGCCACGGGCATATCGAGCGGCCGCGGACAAACCTCGCGCAACCGACAACCCTTGCATTCCTTCCCCGTCCATATGCGATCGAATACCCCCTGCATTTCGTCGAGAAGCACGTCGTCGTCGAGCAACACACCCGCCTCGAAATTGCGCCGCCCCTCCCCCTTCGCCCCAAGCCCCGCCCCCGTCAAATTCGCCGAACCCAAATACAACGACGTACCGTCCACCGCGATCATCTTCAAATGCACCCGCGGACAACAACGCATCTCGAGCGCCCCGGACCGGAGTTTGTCATGACGCTCGAGCTCCGATCGAAACGCCCGCGAAGGCACCCCCGCATGCAAAAGCCGCAGCTCGACTCCGCGCGAAGCCAAGTCGCCGAGCAGTTCGAGCAGCGAGACGTAACGACCTCGCGCACGCGCACGTGACCCCAAAGGCGCCTCGATCCGCAGCTCCTTCACGTTCGCCGTTGCAATCCACAAACTGACGCGCGCTTTGGCCATCACGCGCAACACGAGCACGTCGTAGTGCTCGCGATCGCGAATGAGCTTCAGCTCGACACGCCGGCCCGGAGTGCTCACACGGCTGGCGAATCTACCAGAAGATGCGCCGAAAAGATGGCTCGCACGTCATCGGGCATCGGACACGACGAGAGCGTCTCGAGGTTCGTCGTGACAACCGTGTGCTCGACCTCGGCCACCTGAACACCATCACGTTCGCGAAACATGCGATAGCGCAGCGTTGCACTGCGATTGCCCAAGTGCGCCGTCGTCGTCTCGATGCGGAGCACGTCGCCGTACTTGGCCGGCGCATGAAACTGCATGTTGACCTTGACCGCGGGCAAACCCACGCGCCGACCTACGATGAGATGCGCGTATCCACCGTCGAGCCCGCTGAAAAAATGCTCCATCGCTTCGTGGGCAAACCCGAGAAATCGACCGAAAAAGACGATGCTCGCAGCATCGACGTCCTCGAACTTGATGGGTCTTACGAGGGTGATCATCGTCAGGAAAAGTCTTCCGAAAGGCTCGCAACGACAGCTCGAGGGAGCTCCACGCGCACCGCATACTGCGGATGATCGACGCGCACGGCAAGGGTAGCCGACTTCGAGTGGATCGCCTGACGAGCTTCCGTCGATAGTTTCACCTTGAAGTAATGCACCGCCGTCGTGCGATCCGGCATGACTCCATGCGGCGGGTGCGTCGCGCCAAACAGCACGCCGTTCACCTCGAGGCCGACCTTTTCTTCGAGTCCCCTCAGGTCGATCAACGTCTTTTCGCGAAGCACGGCGTCCACGATCTCGATGAAGAGCGTCATGCTGAGCTCGTCGTCGCCCGGAATCAGATCGTTGTATGTGTCGATCTCGTGCTGGATGCTGCTCTCTTTGGTGATCCGCTCAGCGCGCAGCATCTCCTGAATCTGCAAGAGCGCCGTGTCGCGATTCTCGAACACCACCGACATGTGCGGTCCCACGGTGACGCGACGATGACGCTTCTCGTCGATGACCCGCGCACGAAAACGCGCCCTCACCTGTTCGTATTCGCCAATCGGCAGAACCTCGCTTCGATCGATCGGCCGCATCGTCTTCTCCTCTTCGATCCTCTCAGGCTTGCTCCGCGTTCGTCGACGGTGCTGCTAGCTCATTCTTGGACAAGAGCCCGTATGCCTGCGCGAGGGCTTCGATGGGATGCATCACGTGATGCCCCGTCTCTTTGACGACGCGAAGTCCCGCAAGCGTGCAATCACTCACGACGAGATCCGGTTCGTTATTCGAAACCTCACGCACCAACTTCTGCGCGTACTTTCGTCCGGTCTCGTAATGTTTTTCCTTCATGCCCCACGTGCCATCAACAGCCGAACATTGCTCGACGACGGTCACGTCGGTGTCCGGTACGATGCCGAGCACGCGCGCTCCGGGAATGCCGATCTTCTGCGCGCGCAGGTGACATGCCGCGTGATACGAGACCTTTCCGAGACTCGATGGGAAGTCCCGTACGAGCTTCTTTTCGCGACCGAGTTTGACCATGAACTCCATGAGGTCGACCGTCGCAGCAGCAACGGCTCGCGTCTCGTCCGTGGGCACGTACTCGACCCACTCTTTCTTCATCGTGTAGCCACACGTCGGTCCAAGCACCACGATCTGCCGACCTGCGCGCACGTGAGGCAACATGAGGCTCACGTTGTGACGAATTTTTTCAACCGCGGCACCAACGTCGCCGCCGTCGAGGTTTGGCATTCCGCAACACGTCAAACTTTGGCCAGCGTCATCACCGACGCCCGGGAAGCGCACGCGCACGCCGTTGTGCTCGAGCACCAGCGTCGCAGCGCGCGCGACATTCGGCACGTTGTACTCGCCGTAGCACGTCGCGAAGAGCACGACTTCGCCACTCTGTCCGGCCTTTTCGTTGCGGGTATGTCCGGACAACCACGCAGAGAATGATTCGCGCGCCATCGGCGGAAGCGGAAATTCTGCCGAGATGCCCGTCACTTTTTCTTGCGCTTTGCGCACCAAGCGACTTGCGAGGACGAAGTTGGACATCGGCGCCATCACGCCGCCACCGAGCGCTCCGATCAGTTGCGGTTCGCCGAGGATACGGTCGACGAAAGCGATGCCTTTACGCGCGGCGCGATTGGCCTTTTCACGCGCCATGAGACGCGGAAAGTCGAGCATCTCGGACGCGTCTTCATCCGGCGTGTACGGGCACTTGATGTAGCAAAGTTTGCACTGCCAACACTCGTCACTGACCGCTTCGATCGCTGCGTCGTCGATGGTCTCGGCACCTTCGGCGCGGCCGCTTTCGATGGCTGCATCGACGTGCTTGAACAAGACGGGGAACGAGCCGCAGTAGTTCACGCACATGCGGCATTCGTGGCAGATCTGGAATGCTCGACGCAGTTCGGCTTCGAGGTCGCGCGGGTCGTAATAACGCGGGTCGTGAGGGCTCACGGCCGGAGGTGCGGGCGGCTTACGCGGGATGACGCTCACGGATTTTCTCGTCGGGTAGAACGTTTGAGCTGCAACGAGTCGACGAGTGCGAGCGACGGTTTTTCGTCCATCGCTCGCACTTTGCCATGCGTGATCAGAAGTCGAGGTTGTCGAGCGCCTTCTTGAAGCGCCCCGCGTGCGACTTCTCGGCCCTCGCGAGCGTCTCGAACCACTCGGCGACGTCGTCGAAGCCTTCCTCGCGAGCTTCCTTGGCCATGCCCGGGTACATCGTTTCGTACTCGTGCGTCTCGCCAGCGACGGATGCCTTGAGGTTTTTCTCGGTGGTGCCGATGGGCAAACCCGTCGCCGGATCGCCCACTTGCTTCAAGTAGTCGAGGTGTCCGTGCGCATGGCCCGTTTCACCATCGGCCGTGTCCTTGAACAGACCCGCCACGTCGGGACGACCTTCGACGTCCGCGACCTTTGCGAAATACAGGTAGCGACGGTTTGCCTGCGACTCGCCGGCAAACGCATCCTTGAGGTTCTGGTGTGTCTTGGTTCCTGCAAGTTGCTTCGACATGGTTGTTCCTCCTTGCACTGCCTGCAGGTGATGAACATCCACCTGCGCTACCGACTGCGAACGATGTCCCAGTCGGCTGAAAAGATCTCGCGAAAACGTCAGGGTTTGTCCGAATGTCCCGAGGGTTTTTCCTCAGAACAAGAAGCGCAAATTCCGCGGTAAATTCGTTCGACCGTCCGCAATGAAAAACCCGGCACGACGCCCGCCGAGACGTCGTCATCGGTTTCGGTTGGCTCGTGCTGTTCACTTCGAGGCACGTCGCGAACGAGCCCGCAGCGATCGCAGACGGCGTGATTGTGCGGTCGCATGTTGGCGTCGAACCGAGCGGCTCCCGGGGACAAACTCAAAGCCGCACAGAGCCCCGCCGACGAGAGCGCATCGAGCGTGTTGTAGACGGTGGCAAAACTCATCGTCGGCATCGACACGCGCAGCCGTTCGAAGAGCTCCTGGGCTGTTGGATGCGTTGGATCGAGCGCGATTTCACGCACGATGGCCATGCGTTGCGGGGTGAGCTTGAGGCCCGACGCTCGAACACGCGCAAACATCTCGGTCACGCGAGCATCGCCATCCATCACTGCCCTTGCCGTCACGCCCATGCCGCTCAGTCCCGACAACATCCACCGGCCACGCGACCTCGTGGTTCGCAGAACCGGCAGTAGTTAGAATCTTTCTCAATTGCAAGATCTATAAAGGAAAGAAAAATCTCATTTGTGTACAGAAATACTTTGACTGAGGGATGATTGAAGGGCAGCTAACGACAGATGGCTGCGGGTGTTTCGGATTTGCGCGGATCTGACGCGCAAAAAACATGCAAGACCCGACTTGCCATGTGAAAACCCCTTTGACATACTCCGCCCCCCGCAAGGTTACCCATGCGTGCGCGAGATCGTGCTCGCTTCGGTGAAACCAAGGGTGCTGGCATCTCCAGTGCACGGTCCGATGACCGGGCCGAACCCCAACACAGACTTTACAGACAACGAGAGAACCGAGAGGACGCGTTCAGAAATGCCGACCGACGCCATTCAGTGCAAACCGCTCGAAGTCGCCGTGGGTGACAAAGGAATCGAGCGCGCGATCAAGCACCTCAAGCGGAAGATGGCCGCTGAGGGAATTCTCCGCGAGCTCAAGAGGCGCCGGCACTACATGAAGCCCTCGGTCAAGCGTCGCAAGAAGGCATCGGAGGCTGCTCGCCGTCGTCGCAAGCGGTCGAAGATGGACGTCGTGCAATAGATCGACGCTCATCCGGTTCCTTGAAACGCCGATTTTCGCACGAGCGATTCGGCGTTTTTCATTTTGTCTCGGTCCACGCATCACCGCTCGCGTGTCGAAGAGCGCCTTTGTCCGCCGTTGAAACTCCTTCTCGTCACGACATCGTACCCCGCGCATGACGAAGATCCTTCGGGACACTTCGTTCGTGCGGAGGCTCGAATGCTGGCTCGAGGCGGGCATGAAGTGCACGTCGTGGCGCCGCTCGGAGCGGCCACGGATCCGATCGAACAGGATCCGGCTGCGCCGTCGCTGTTCGTTCATCGAGCTGGTGGAGGATCGCTGTTTGGCTGGCCCGGCGTGGCGACGCGCGCCCGGACAAACCCGCTGCGTTTGCTTCATGCCTTCTCGTTCGGCTCGGCTGCGCGTGCGCGAATCGCATCGATTGGACGTGTCGATCGCGTCATCGGGCACTGGATCGTTCCTTCGGGTGTGCCGCTCCTCATCGATCACTCGGCGCCGCTCGAAGTCGTCGCGCATGGCGGGGACGTGCGGCTTCTGTGTGCACTTGCGGCGCCACTGCGTTCGGCTGTCGTGACGGCTCTCGTCGAACGAGAAACGCGTTTCCGTTTCGTTGCACGAGCGTCGCTCGAAACGCTCTGTCGCGCGCTCCCTTTCAAACTGCAAGGGCGTTTGGCCGAGGCGTCGTATGTCGAACCTGCGGCCATCGAGCTGCCCGACGTGACAACGAGAGTGAACGAAATTCGCGCATCGATGCGTGCGAATCGGCTTGGGTTTGTCGTGGCCGTTGGTCGATTGATCGAGCCCAAACAACACGATTTGGCGATCGAAGCTGCTGCTTTGATCGGAGCTCCCATCGTCTTGGTGGGTGATGGGCCATCGCGCGCGGAGCTCGAACATGTCGCGCGCACGGCTCGAGCGCGGGCGACGTTCGTGGGGCTCGTATCGCGAACCGAGGCGCTTGCGTGGATTGCGGCGTCGAGCGTGCTCGTGCACGCGTCGCGAGCCGAAGCAGCTCCTACGGTCGTGCGGGAAGCGCGAGCGCTTGGCGTGCCGGTCGTGGCAACTGCGTCGGGGGATCTGGCAACGTGGGCCCGAACTGATCCGGGAATTTTGCTTGCGGATGCTTCGCGAGAAGCAATCGCAGCGGCTATTCGCGCGGTGATGCGGGACGGAACGCCGGTGGCGCAGCACGAGTTTCGGTAAGTGCTTGCATTCCGTCGCGATTCGGCTAGCGTGCCGGTCGCTCTGCGGGGCATGACTTCACAGAGCAGTTCGGGGCGTAGCGCAGCCTGGTTAGCGCACTTGACTGGGGGTCAAGGGGTCGGTGGTTCAAATCCACTCGCCCCGACAAGGTCCGAAGGATGCAAGTCCTTCGGACCTTTCGGTTTTTTGTCGTCTTGAAGCCGGGACTGGAGTTGGTGGCTCGCTTCGCGCGCGTGGGACGCGCGCTTCGCGAGGCTTAGTTCTCGTTGGGTCGAGGCTTGCTCCCGGGGGTTTGCGCTTGCAAAAGCAGGCGAGCTCGGCCCCCCCCCGGATCAACTGTAACCGATTCGCCCTCTCCCTCTATGCCGCGTCTCACGCGCGCGGAGCGAGCGTTCAAATCAAGGCGCGGCGGCGATCAGCGGAAGACAACCTTGAAATTCGTCGGGCCGCAGTCGGGTCCGTTCGGCATGGCCACGACAAACTCATGCGCGCCCGCGCTCACGTTCATCGTGACGCTGCCCATCGCCGTGCGCGTGCTTTGGCTGCCCACGTTGAACGGAACGTCCATCGCAGCGCCTGGTCCTCGCCAGGTCAGCCGAATGGGGGCCGAGGGGACCTGTTTGAGGGGGCTCAGGTTTTCCGCGTTGTACTCGATGACCAGGTTCTCGATGGGTGCCATGGGCGACTTGAAGACTTGCTGCGCGCCGCAGTCGAGACGCATGCGGTGCGTGTTTCCTTTTGCGATGGTGATCGCCGACGCGCTGGGCGGCTGGAAGGGATCGTTGCGCGCAGGCGGAGGTACCCTCACGACGATACAGCCCGAAAGAGCGAGCGCGACGAGACCGAACGTTGCAGCACGTTTGCCATTCGAGACCATGGAACGATCCTCACTTTGCGCCGTAGTGGCATCCTGCTTTGTCATGATAAGCGCCTCCGTAGCGAGCTTTCAGATTCTCCCGCCCTTGACGCGGGTGCGGTAACTGCTGCCATTGACGCACATCATCGAGGCATCTGTCGAGATCGACTCTTTCCAAATGCAAATCCTTTCCGCACACTTCGCGCGAGGCGAATGAACCATGGCCGAGTCGACACCTGACGTGCGTAACCTGGCAAAGCCCGTCGCATACGACGAATTGGGCAGCGCATTCCGAGCTTGTCTCGAGGGGATCACGGATCCCACTGCTGCCATGGCGACTGCGAGCGCACTTTTGCATCATGGATTCGGCCATTTGTGGACGGGTTTTTACCGCGTGGTCCGGCCGAATCTCCTGCGCGTCGGACCTTATCAAGGGACGCTCGGGTGCCTCGAAATCCCTTTCGGCAAAGGGGTATGCGGCACTGCGGCGCAAGAGCGACGCACGGTCATCGTCGCGGATGTGCATGTGTTTCCGGGTCACATCACCTGCGATGCTCGTTCCCGTTCCGAAATCGTCGTGCCGGTATTCGACGTTTCCGGCGCGCTCATCGCGGTGCTCGACATCGATTCGGATCGGCCGAACGCGTTCGACGACGAAGATCGAGAAAATCTCGAGCGACTCATGAGATGGTTCGCAGAGAAGCCGCTCGAGGAGTAAAATAGCGTGCATGCTACGCCCGACGTTGCGCATGCCTTGTGGATATGGCGATGCTGGACCGCACTTGCGTGACGAAGTGCGACAGTTGCAGCAGCAGCTACGGCGATGGGGATACAACGTGCCGGCCGACGGTCAGTTTGGTCCGCGTACGGATGCCATCGTGCGCGATTTTCAGCGCAAGCGAGGGCTGAAAGTCGACGGCATCGTTGGTCCGGGCACGTGGGACGCAGTGCTCGCGGCCGACGCGAAAAACATCGGCAGCAGCTTCGTCGATCGACACGCGGACACACCGGATACTGATCCAGCAGTGAATGCGAAGCCGGCTTCGGGTGATGGTCCGGCGTGGATGAAGGTCGCCAAAAAGGAGGAAGGGACGCGCGAAGTGCGCGGAAGAGCGGCCAATCCGCGCATCATTGCGTACCATGCGACCACCGGCTTGCGTGCGCGTTCGGATGAAGTGGCGTGGTGTTCGTCATTCGTGAATTGGTGCATGAAGCAGTGCGGAATACGGGGGACTGATTCCGCAGCAGCGGCGAGCTGGAAGAAGTGGGGCAGCTCGTCGACGTCACGTTATGGCGCCATCGCGGTCGTGTACAACGCTGGCATGGCGAATTCCAGCCTCACGGCGACGGGAAACCACGTTGCATTTCTCGTCGAAGAGACGAAAACGCATTGGGTGTTGCTCGGGGGCAATCAGAGCAATTCGGTGAAGGTATCGCAGTATTCGAAGGCCAAGTGGAAGCTTCTCGCGATGCGATGGCCGTCGAGTTGAGCGTCAGAGGCGTCAATTGAAGTTGCCGTCCGAGCCATCGTGTGCGGATGCATCGGTGACGCAATCCAGGTATGCATCTTCTTCCTTTTGGCACCGGTTTTCACCGGCGTCATTTCGCACCGAAAACCTCGCCTCGGTCTCGTCGCACGTGCCGCGTTCTTCGAAGCAGACCATGTACGCATTCCACGCGTCACCGCAAGCATAGGCATCCGCGACGTCGTATGCCGTTTCGAGGTCATTGCAATATTCGACCTTGTCCTGATCATTGCAATGTTCGCAGGTACAAATGAGGTCGCAGACTTTGGCGGCCTGCGTGCACCCGGTGATCGAAGCGGAGAGCCCGAGCAAAAGAATGGATCTAGCAATGATGGATCGCTTCATGGTATCCGCCTCCTCAATCACACCGCGAATATGCATTCAGTTGCGCTTCGCATGCATCTGCATTCGCGCCGTCCACACCGTAGCGTTTGCATTCGCCATTGATGCATGCGCTACCGTTGCACTCGTCGCTCGTCGAACAAGCACCCGCGGTCATGCATTCGTATTGCGGCGTGAAGCATTCAATCAATAGATCGTACTCCTCACCGCATCCGATATCGTACGCGTTACCCCGCGCCCCATCGAAGGCTACCTCGCACGCGTCGATGTCTGCGTCATTACCACCAAGACAGGCTTCCTGCGCTTCGCAAAGCGCGGCGATATCCGGCCCACATCCAGGCGTGAAAGCCGCAAGCCCGAGCAACAAAAAGGACCAATGCCGATTCATGTTGAGGTTCCTTCGTGACATCGTAGGGCCATTTCCGACAGGAATGCAAGGAATACGTTGTACATCGCGTTCGGCCGAAGTACGCTGCCACGCCGCAAGTGTCATGAATGCCCAGCCTTCGCTCCCGCCAAGCATCACAATCGTCGTTACGAAGGACGTTTACATTCCCGAGAGCGCGCTGACCGTAACGGCCACGCGTGCGTCGGGGCCTGGCGGACAGAATGTCAACAAGGTGGCTTCCAAGGTGGACGTGCGGGTCGATCTTTCGGCCATCACGGGTCTCGACGAGGCTGCACGAGCTCGTCTTGCCGCGAAGGCGCAATCACGGCTCGACGCCGATGGCAAATTGCGAGTTACAAGCCAAAAAACTCGAGATCAAGTCAAAAATATTGCGGATGCATACGAAAAGATCCGGGCCCTCGTCGCGGCATCCTTGGTAAGTCCAAAGCCTCGAAAGCCCACGCGTCCGTCCAAACGTGCCGTGGAAAAACGCCTCGACGAAAAAAAGCAAACCTCGCTCCGGAAAAAGCGGCGAGCGGGCCGTGTCGAGGATTGACCTTCGGGCCGCGTAGTGCGTTAGAATGAGGCCCTCGCATGTCCGCGTCGCACAGTGATCCTTTTGCCTGGGTGGGCCAAACCATCGATGGCAAGTTCCGTGTCGACGAAGTCGTTGGCGAGGGGGGTTTTGGTGTCGTTTATCGCGCGCAGCACCTGGGTCTCGGGGAACCCGTCGCGATCAAATGTTTGAAGATTCCCGCGGCGTTGCCGGCTGGCGAGCGCGAACGTTTTCATCAGAGTTTTCTCGAAGAAGGACGAATCCTGCGCAAGTTGTCGCGCTCGACGGCTGCCGTGGTGCAAGCGTTGGATATTGGCGCCGCCGTCGCGCCGAACGGTACGTGGACGCCGTACCTCGTATTGGAATGGCTTCGAGGCGAATCGCTCGAAGATCACCTCGCCAAACGTCGTCGCAATGGGAGCGGCCCAATGGCTATCGAGGACGCCATCGAGCTGCTCGAGCCAGCGGCCATGGCTGTAGCCACCGCGCATGACGAGGGCATTGCCCACCGCGACATCAAGCCCGCGAACTTTTTCACGACCGACGTCGACGGCGTACCGACGATGAAAGTGCTCGATTTCGGCATTGCCAAGGTGATTGCCGAAAATGCGTCGATCACGCGCGCATTCGAGCAAACCGGGCAGGCTCCGTCGATGTTCACGCCCTATTATGGAGCTCCCGAGCAATTCAATCGACGTTTCGGTGCAACCGGCCCTGGACCGACGTCTATGCGCTCGCGCTGGTGCTCGTTGAAATGGTCACCGGCCATAGCGCGCTCGATGGAGACGATGCGACGCAGCTTTACATTGCCACGACCGACATTTCCATTCGTCCGACTCCGCGCAGCCGCGGCGTGCGCACGAGCGATGCGATGGAATCGGTATTTCTAAAGGCGCTCGCGGTCGAACCTCGGGCGCGATACACCTCCGCACGCGCTTTTTGGAGCGCTCTGCGGGACGCACTTGCTCAGCCGATCGAGGATGCTGCCGTTCGTCCGGACGCACCATTGCCCCCCACGCTCGACTCTCCTGCAACCGTCAATCGCACGACGGCCGCGCATGTCAATAGCCAGCGCCCTTCGCAGACGGCTTCGTCTTCACGGCGATCACTGATGGCCATGGCAGGATCGGTTGCCATCGTCGCGGCTTTCGTGGGCGCGTCGCTTTTCATTCGAGAACGTGCGATGGCAAAATCGGTGAACACGGCGAATCGCATTGGCGTGGAGTGGTTACCTTCGGTCGAAGTTCCCGCTGTGCCGTCCGATATGGTTCTCGTCCCTGCAGGCAGTTTCATCATGGGACACGCGAAAGCGGGTGAAACGGAAAAGCCGCCGCACACGGTCGTCATATCGCGGCCATTTTACATCGATCGCACGGAAGTTACGGCGGGTGATTACAACAAATGCGTGGCTGCAAAAAAATGCACGCCAAGCGGCGTGCACGGGCCATTCGTGGACGATGCCGTCGTCGCCAAGTTTTCATCATTCTGCACGACGGCCGATGCGAGCAGCGAACGAAAGCCCATCAATTGCATCGACCGAGCGCAAGCCGGCGTTTATTGCGCATTCGTTGGCAAACGATTGCCCACCGAAGCGGAATGGGAATATGCTGCTCGCGGGTCGGACGAACGCGTCTACCCCTGGGGCAACGACAATCCCACATGCGCCATGGGCACGGACGTAATGCCGGGGAATGTACTGGCCGCCCTCGCGGACCCATCGACGTGGGCTCGTTCCCGCAGCATGCGAGCCCGTTCGGGGCGCTCGATATGGCAGGCAATGTCTGGGAATGGGTCGCCGATTCATTCGATCAAAAGGCTTATACCCAAGACGCACGCCGCGATCCGCTCGTGGACAAACCTGCCGAGAAAGGCGTTTTACGCGGAGGTTCGTGGGATTTCGCTTCCTCCGTTGCCAAGTCCACGTTCCGATACGCATACGATCACCGCACCGGCCACGTCAGCACAGGCGTCCGCTGTGCCAAACACGCAAACTGATGGCCCGCGAGAATCGTCCCTGGCGCGCTCGTCCGTCCTGGTGCCAATCTTTTGGAGAGTTGCCGATAGGTTGACAAATTGCTTGCAATCCGCTCCATTCGCGTTTACTGAGCGACATCGCCCGCGGCACGGAACGCGGAGAGGAGACGACCATGGCCTGGACCCCTGCAAAATATGTCGCGAAAGATTATTCGTCACTGAAAGACCTTCAAGGCATTACGAACGACCAAGTTGCCGTTCACCTGACGCTCTACAATGGGTACGTCACGCGCTCGAACAAGCTCAATGAAACGCTTGCGTCCATGGTTGCGGACGGCAAGGCGAGCAGCTTCGAGTACAACGAGTTGAAGCGTCGTGCCGGCTGGGAAATCAACGGCGTTTTGCTTCACGAGTACTATTTCGACAATCTCACGCCGGGCGGAACCGACAGCAAAGAGAGCAAGTTTGCCGAAGCGATTGCGCGGCAATTCGGCAGCTTCGACGACTGGAAGAAGGACATGCTGGGCGTTGCGAAAATGCCGGGCGTTGGTTGGGCGGTCACCTATTTCGATCCCGCTCGCAAGCAATTCGACAATTACTGGATTGACCGGCACGACGTAGGGCACCCCGCCGGCCACTCGCCCATCGTCGTGCTCGACCTTTGGGAGCATGCTTGGAGCGCCTATTTGAAGCCGACCGAGCGCGCCAAGTACCTCGATGACTTCTTCGCCAACGTTTCTTGGAAAGCGATCGACGGCCGGCTCGGCAACATCTGAACACATCTCTGCGTCCGTTTGCAGCGCGTAGAAACTCGTAGTAGAGACTCCGCAGGCTGCTCGAGAGCCGTCGCGATCTTGACCATCGCGACGGCTCTTCGTTTCCATGAACACGCAATGCCGCATTCGCCAGGACGAACATGACAACGCAAGAAAACGAGAACAACCCTGCGCTTGGTCATATTGATCCCGAAACGTTCCGACGCCTTGGGTATCGAATGGTCGATTTCATCGTCGACTATTGGAAACGCGTCGAATCGTTCCCCGTGCGTTCGCCCGTTCGGCCCGGTGAGACTGCATCGAAATTGCCGATTCATCCGCCCGAGCATGGGTTTGGCATGGAGGGTGATTGGAATGCGGTCTTCGATGACCTCGAAAGAATCGTCCTTCCTGGCATTACCCACTGGCAATCACCCAATTTTTTTCGCCTATTTTCCCGCGAACATATCGGGCCCCGTGGTGCTCGGCGAAATGCTCTCCGCAGGTCTCGGTGTTCAGGGCATGCTTTGGTCCACGAGCCCCGCGTGCACGGAAATCGAAACGCGGATGCTCGATTGGCTCGGCGAACTTTCAGGTTTGCCCGCGGAGTTTTTCTCGACATCCCCGACAGGCGGTGGTGTCGTGCAAGGAACCGCGAGTGAAGCGGAGCTCGTTGCGATGGTTGCCGCGAGGCAGCGCGTACGCGCGCGAAATCCAAACCACGGGCCGCTCGTCGCGTACGCATCGACGCAAGCGCATTCTGCCATTCAAAAAGCCGCGCTCATTGCGGACGTGACGAGTGACCTCACGGCTGACGACCACTTGCGCACCATTGCGACCGATGATCGTTTTCGCATGCGTCCCGACTTGCTCGAAAAAGCCATTGCCGAGGACATTGCGCGTGGGCGGCAACCGTTCTTCGTCTGTGCAACGCTTGGAACGACATCCTCGGGCGCATTCGACGATCTTTCTGCCATCTTTGACGTCTTGTCGCGGTCGGATTTTTCTCGGATGGGTGGATGGCTTCACGTCGATGCAGCGTGGGCCGGCGCATCTTTTGTTTGTCCTGAATTGCGCGCGCCTCTCGAGGGCATCGAGCGCGCAGATTCGCTCGCGTGGAACCCGCACAAATGGCTTCTGACGAATTTCGACTGCAATGCATTTTACACACGCGACAAGCAGGCGCTGTTGTCGGCTCTCTCGGTGACGCCGGAATACCTGCGCAACGCGGCCAGTGGTAGCGGCAGTGTCATCGATTATCGAGATTGGCAAATTCCGCTCGGTCGTCGTTTTCGCGCGCTGAAACTATGGTTCGTCATGCGCCATTACGGTGCAACTGGCTTGCGCGAGCACATCAGGCGTCACGTAGCGCTAGCAGATAAATTGGAACAATGGGTCAATGCCGACGCGCGTTTCGAGGTCGTTGCGCGATCGCTGTCGCTCGTGTGTTTGCGGCTCCGCCCGCGCGAAGGCGAGCAGCCGGCATCGATTGACAAGCGAAACGCGTTGCTGCTCGATCGCGTCAATGCAACAGGAAAAACGTTTTTGACGCATACGGTTCTTCCGGGCGTACATGGCGAACCCGCTCGGTACGTGCTTCGCATTGCAATCGGCGGAACGCACACGGAAGAGCAGCACGTACGAGCATGCTGGGACCACATTCTGACAGAGAGCTATGCAGTTTGAATGCGGGCCTGGATTTGTGCGCTCGCTCCGCGGGCGTGGGACGCCCGCTTCGCGAGGCCAGTTTACGATGGGGGGGTCCGCGGCTCGCCTCCCGGTGCTTTTGCTTCGCAAAAGCACGGCGAGGCGCGGACGCCCCCCATACCCCCCCGATTTGCGTCTTTCGTTAATGGCAGGCTCTCAGGCTCGAATCCCCAAAATCCCGCATCCCAAATCGGCCAAAACGCCCACGGCTGCGCCGTACATGCTCGCCTGATCGGAGCTTGCATTTCCTTGCAAGCTGCGCTTGTAAACGCCTTGCGCGATGGCCGCCAGCCGGAAAATGCCAAATGCCATGAAGTAGGGCCAATTCTCGATGCTTTCGCGCCCCGTGAGCCGGCAATACGTCTCCACGACCTCGGTTTCATTAGGAATTCCCAGCTCTTTCAAATCGACCCCCACGAGGCTCCCGCGGCCGGGCAATGCCAAATGATACCCCATACAAAAATAGGCCAAATCACTGATGGGATGCCCGAGCGTCGATAATTCCCAATCGATGATCGCCAGCGCTTTTGGACCATCTTGCGCAATGATGACATTATCCAGACGATAATCGCCATGGACCAATGTCGTTTCGTCATCGGGCGGAACATGGGCGCTCAAATGCGCCATCAGCGCCTCCATCGAGGGCACTTCCGACGTACGCGACGCTTCGTATTGCTTCGACCAACGCGCGCCCCCAATTTTGCCGTAATCTTCGAGCCCTGCAGCAACGTAATCCACTCGATGCAGCGCAGCCAGTGCCCGCACGAGATCATCGTAAATGGCCCGCCGCTCGTCCGAAGTCGCCACATCCGGGAGCCTTGGATCCCAAAAAATCCGCCCAGGAACATAGTTCATCACAAAAAACGGCGTTCCAATGACGCCTGGATCCTCGCAAAGTGCAATCGCACGAGGCACGGGCACGTTCGCTTCGCCGAGCGCTCGGATGATGCGGTATTCGCGTTCCACGGCATGCGCGGAAGGCAAGAGTTGCCCCGGCGGTTTCTTGCGGAGAACGAATTGCATTTCCGGCCCCATCGTTCCCGGTAAAACCCACCCAATACGTCGGATTCGACTGACCACCTTTGAATTGAAGCGCCGTGACGCGACCTCCGCTTCGGCAACGCTGCACGTGCTGCTCGAACCATCTTGCAAGCTTGGTTTCGTCGATCCGGTGGGCATCACGAGGCGGACGAGCGGCGGGCGGCGCAGTGAGAACCATGGCGCTGTCGTATATCACAGCTCGTCGCGATTCGTGCACGAGGAATTTCGCTCTGCATCGGGAAAGTCGATGGCGTCCGCAGCATTTGACGATGCCACCACGTACCGCTTGACGCGCGAGCGCGTTCGTACGAAGTTGTAGGACCCTACGTCGCGTCGACTGCCCATGACCGTTCAGAAGACTTTTTCCACCGTCGGACTCATTCTCGCAGCATCTCTCGTCGCTTGTGGGCCCGTGCGCGTTCGTCCTGCGCCGGTGCCAACTGCAATGCCGGTCGCGCCGGCGGTTGCGAGCTGCCCTGCGAATCCGCTCGAACGTCAGCCCATCGATCTGCGCGACGTGCAGTGGCTCGGCCGAGCGGCGAATCATACGTGGGTCCTGGGCAAATCGGGTGGACATCGCGTGCTGCTGCGGCTCGTCAGCGGTAAAGTCGAAAATGTAGTATTACCCGAGGCGTTCGACACAGGGTTTGTCTCAGCGCATGCACGCGAGCATTTCATTTGGGTGCTGCGAACTGGCTCGGACAAACCAATATCCGATCCCGCATGGGTGCTGGTCGACGTTCGTGATCCCAAAGAGCCGCGGATCGGGCGCATCGAGCTGCTCGAAAAAGCTGCCTTTGGACGAGCCAAACCGATTTGCATTATGGTCGGACCGTGCGTTGTTTTTCCTGGGGTCGCCGGGTGAGCTCGTGCCGTGGAACCTCGAAAATAGCGCCCTCATAGGCTCGCGTGTGCGTCCGGACGCAAAGGCATCCGAATCGCCATGGCTTCATTGTAGTGCATCCGGCTGTTTGTCGATCATGCCCGAGGGTGAAGAGGCCAAGCGGCATATGGTGCTGCGGTGGTTCGATCGAGCAGGCAATCACAAGCAAGAAGAAATCGGCCCGGGTGTCGTGGCGGAATCAATGAGTCTTACGTGGGGCGATCGAATTCTCACGGCATGGTCGCGTTTCGATGCCAAAGGGCTCTGGGCACGCAAAATCAATCCAATGAAGGGCGAATTCGATGGCGTGCCGTATACGATGAGCGGCGTCGAGCAGGATTTGCAGGATCCGCAAGCGTTCATGACGCGCGAAGGTCCGCTGCTCGCATGGCAAGCAGCTCGCGTGGGTTGGCGAATTGGAAAACTATCCGAAGACGGGCTCGGCGTGAACGACGTGTTCACGCTGCCAGCGGAGGGGTCGTTTTTATCGGCAGGTGCGACGGACGACGGCATCGTGGCGTCCATTCATTCGGCGGGTCAAGACGAAGAACGAGGCGGTAATGCCTGGTACAGCAGTGTGCGTGCGCTGTTCGTACCTTTCGGACAAACGCCAAATGCGTCCGATGTCGTGACGCTCGTGGACAACGCGCACGGTCCTGGTCAAGGTGGTTTTGCAGGTTATGCAATGGCTGCACCGGATGGTGCCGCAGTACTCGTCGCGCCTCGAGGCGATACGCAAGGCGACGCATTCGCGATGATTTTGCGACGACCGTGTGGCGAAAAATAGAGGCCCGTCAGCGCCGGGCTCGCGCAGCGCTCACCCCCACCGCATTGAGCTCGATGGTGGATTCGGCAGGGAATTCGGGACGGGCGGCGGGGTCCACGCGAGGTCGATTTCTTCCCACGCATACCCGGACGGATCGAGCGGGTATGCCATTGGATACATCCCTTCGGGATCGGGGCGATAAACCCTTGGAGCCCAACCGACTTCCCAGCGAGCTCGTTGCGCATTCCAACGCAATGCTCCCCATGCATAACCATGATCACCCTCGGAGGGCGAACCGTGCGCTGCGCCCGCCACACAACGAACCGCGCGCAACGACGCACCAAAACGTTTGACGGCGCGTGCGGATGCATCGTGCACGTGCCCGCACAGGTGAATATGCGTTTTACGCGACAAGGCACTCGATAAAGTATCCACTGAAATTCGGTGGTACCACTCGGGCGGGTGGTGCGTAAGCAAGAAAAGCAATTCGTCGTCGGGGGTACCATCGACCTTGCTGCGAATTTGCGCCGGACCGAGCACCATGTTGGGCACGAATGGATCGGTCGCGTGCGGAGCTTCTCGACCGTCCGACGCGTCACTGACCCAAACGGTGGAGAGTCCCACGAGACGAATTGGATAACCATATGGATCGATGCGCTGAGCGTCCGACCAATCGATTTCAACGGGGCCTCGACGCCTGCTCGATACGCCGTATTTTTTCGCAAATGCGGCGTACGCTTCGAGCTTTTGGGTCAAAGCTTTGCGCGCGTCGTCGTCATGTAGGCGTTCGTCGAGGTCTTCGGGGTTCGAGCGCACGCGAGCGTGGACGTCACTTACGAGCAACCGTGATGAAAACGTAATTGGGATGCTTCGGAGCATTCGTCTCGATGTCTCGAAGAATGGACCTGGCCACTGCTTTTTGATCGAATCGATGCGAGATATTTCCTGCACCGAAATGCAAGTCGGAGAGGTGGATCCAGGAAAACACCGTGACATTCTGGAAATCCGGAATGGAAGACCTGCGCGCTCCTTGGGAAATGCGGGCATCCCAATTGACCTTCATTGGGTCGAATGGCAGATTCGGCCCGACGGCTTGTCCTTTGACGGGCTGAATATGAAACGGATCGCCATACAAGACGGGGTGCACGAGGTAATAATCGGCACTCAAAGGAATTTGCGCCGACGTGCTTTCATCCGGCCGGAGAAATCGCTGCACTGCTACGGGTTGATTGGCATCGGGGACGGGAAAGCCCAATAGGCCGAACGTCACCAGCGCACTCAGCGGATCGGTCACCGTCGGGTCCTGGCCAATACGTTCGGCGAATTCACGATTGATGCGCGCGTGTTCCGTCTGAGGGATGATGTTGTACCGAATGTAACGCTTGATGAACGATTTCAATGATGCATCGTCGCCATGCCACGGCCAGCGACTTTCGCATTCCGCGAGATAACCGTCGCGAATCACGCGGCTCGCAGCATTGACTCCATCACGAATGCGACGCGCGCGGCTTTCCCCAGCGACGACCGGAGTGCGCACCTTTTCCAAAATTTCATTGCCGACCACGATGAGGTCGCGCGGACGCCGCAGCGTGTGACGCAAAAGATAGCTCTCGACACGCTCGTGAATGGGCTCGTCCGTTTCGAGGTTCACCGTGCGAATGGTGACTTTACCGGTGGCCGGATCGACGAGCTCGTCGCCGAAAAAGGCGTGCATGGGATCGGATTGAGCAAGATCGGGTCGCGCGAGCAAACTACGGTGCAGATATGAAGCGCGCTTTCGAAAAAGCGCCATGAGCTCGTGGTCTTCCCACGTGATTTGAAAAATGTCCCTGGACCATTTGGGAAAATGCTGGCTTTCACGTAGGCGCCAAATGACTTCGGGACGCAATGTGAGCATGCAATGGAGGCGGCGATTGGTGAGCGCATGCAATTCTTCGATGGCCAAAAATGCGCCGTACGCCGATGCTATCCAATACTGCGGTTGCTCCTCGAAAGCATCATCGTGGTTGTCGATGAATACGTACGTCGGCGGATATTCGTCGGCATTACGCACGATGAAATTGCGCAAATCCGAAACATCGGGGACGAGCGCCCGGCCGCGCCGCCGATTGAGCCCGGTGTCGACTTCGTGCAAGTAATCGAACACGAGCTCGAAAGGATCGTGCCGACGATCGACCATGAGCTCGGCCATCGTCGCCATGCGGAGCGTTTTGTCATGGTGCGTCATTCGTTCGTGCTCGTACCATCCGGCGATGATGGTGCGGCAAAGAGCCCACGACCAGAGGCTTCCCCACAAGTGCATGACGGGTTTGTCATCCTTGAACAGGTGCCAAAACGGGGCGGTGGAGAAATCGAGCGCGGGGCTGTAAGCTTTGACAGGATGATGCGGCAGGACGATGACACCCGGTTGCGTCTTGGCATGCAGCAGGCGCTTGAAAAGCAGCAAGCTCTTGCCGCTGCCCTTGGGGCCAGCGATGAACGGGCGCGTTGGGGTGCGGGTCAAGAAGTCGCGGATCGCATCGGTCTGAATGAAAAACTCGTCGACGACATCGTTGGTCCAGGCGAGGTCGTTCGAGGCTGTCTCGTGACCAAAGTCCAAATACTTGTTTTCGTCCGAAGAGCCGCGCATTCAGAAACGATCTCCGCTGCCAAGTGCGCAGGATAGTGGACGGAAGCGGTTTGGACAAGAAACAGTCGTGGAAGGTGCCGAGACATGCTTTCGGGAACAGCGGTGATGCCGCTCTCAAGTAAAAAGGTGGTTGGCACCTTGGTCCAAAAAGTGGTTGGCACCTTGGTCCTGGTCCCAAAAAGTGATTGGCACCTTTGGACGACGGCGCCGACGCGCCCTGCGCCCAAAAGTGGCGGCACCTTTGGACGGCGACGGCGGACGCGCCCTGCGCCCAAAAGTGGCTGGCACCTTGGTCGTCCCAAAAGTGGCGGCACCTTGGTCGGTCGGCACCTTGGTTCAACCGTGCGTTTCCATACATTACCTGCGAGTGTTCCCCCTAACGCGCCATCCTTCCTGTGTCGCTCGTCGAATCCGCGCTAACCTCGCCCCGTGCGCCGCTTCGTTCTCGGCACTGCCGGCCATGTCGACCATGGAAAAACCACCCTCGTCCGAGCGCTCACGGGCATCGACACCGATCGTCTCCCTGAAGAAAAGCGCCGTGGCATCACCATCGAACTAGGCTTCGCCCCCTGGCATCTCGACGAATCCATCGACGTCAGCATCATCGACGTGCCCGGTCATCGCCGCTTCGTGCACACGATGATCGCGGGCGCCGTCGGCATGGAGCTCGTCTTGCTCGTCGTTGCAGCCGACGAAGGCGTCATGCCCCAGACGCGCGAACACATCGCGGCGTGCGAGCTGCTCGGAATTCGCCGGGCCATCGTCGTCGTCACCAAAATGGATCGCGTCGGCGAAGAGCTCGCGCAGCTTGCGGGTGACGAAGCCGTCGAGCTGCTCTCGGGGCGCATGCAAACCGATGTCGTTCTTTGCTCTGCACGCACCGGCGAAGGCCTCGACAACGTTCGCGCGATGGTCAAGCGCGCGCTGCTCGAGCTTCCGCCTCCTGCCGCCGCGCCTCGAGCTCGTCTCAGCGTGGACCGCGTGTTTTCCGTTCGAGGTGCCGGCACGGTCGTCACGGGCACTCTCGTTGCCGGGCAGATCGCTGCAGGCGCGCCGCTCTTCGTCGTCGGTACGGGCCGAGCTGGCCAGCGTAGCGCCGAAGGCGAAGTGCACAAAACTGCGGCGCGCGGCCTTCACGTACACGACAAACCCGTCAACCTTGCCGAAGCCCCAACGCGCCTTGCATTGAATATCGCAGGACTGCCACTGGAATCGGTACATCGCGGCGATCTCGTCACGGATGATGCGACGGCCTTGCCCACGAGGCGCCTCGATGTTTCATTGCGTGCCGTTGCCCCCGTTCGTCATGGCATGACCATTTCTGTTTATGTCGGTACCGCGCGCTCTTCTGGGAAACTCGATATTCTGGGTGATCCGCTCGAAGATGGGCGGTATCTCGCACGACTTCGATTGGCCGATGCATTGGCGGTCGTTGGAGGCGATCGGTTCGTCATTCGAGGTTCCGATATCGATGGTCCGTCAGGTGCTGTCTTGGGTGGAGGAATCGTTCTCGATGCGCGACCTCCGCGTAAGCGTCCTCGAGGGCTGCGGCGAGCGGTTTTGGAGAATTTGGTAGAGGCCCGTGAACCGCAGGACGTGATGCGTGCATTGGCAAATGAATCGTCGCCGCATCCGTTTCCACGCCATGAATTGCCGTCGCGCTTTTCGATGTCCGCCGTCGATCTCGAACGGGCAGGAGACAAGCTCGGGGACAAGGGCGAGCTCGTTCGAGTGAAAAAATACGGATTCATGTTGCGCACGGCGCTCATTGAACTGGCGGCGAAAGCACGCGTGTGGGTCGTGGAGCATCATCGCAAGGCGCCGCTCGATCGAGGCATGGTGAAGGAAACGTTGCGCACGCGACTTTCGGATATTGCGGGAGCCGAAGCGGCGGACGAAATCATTAAAATGGCGGCTTCGTCGAGCAGCACGGTGGCGGGAGAACCACTCGTGATTGATGGCGATATCGTGCGGTCGCCGTCGGCGGCGGCAGCTCCGGCACGTAGTGGTGCCGAAGGACCCGTGGGCCGAGCACTCGATGCGCTCGAAAAAGCCGGCTTGAAGGGTTTGACCGAGTTCATGGTGAAAGAAGCAACGGGAGCCGTGCCCAAAGAAGTCAAGGCCATCCTGGCGAAACTCGTTCGAGAAGGACAATCCATTCACGCAGGAGAGCTTTGGTTTTTCCGGAAAGACATTGATGGTTTGCGTGACAAAGTAAAAGCGCACCTCGAGAAGCAAGGGCGGATGACCATAGCGGATTTCAAGGATTTGTCGGGCCTTGGTCGGCGCCAGGCAATTCCGCTGCTCGAACTATTCGATCGGGAAGGCGTGACGAAGCGCGAAGCGGACGATAGTCGCGTCGCGGGGAAGTGACGCACCACGTATCGGCCCTGCATCATGGGCAACGTGGCAAAGTGCACCACGTCGCAAGTTTTTCTCCATCGCCTTCGCGCGATCGCGTACCATCCCTTGCGCGTGCCATGACGAACCCCGATCCGACCCCTGAGCAACCATTCAACACCAACGCATACGCGCCGCCCACCGCGCCGATGCAGCCCGCGCCGCCCCCGGTCGTCCCTTACGAGGCGACCCTTGGACAGCGCATTGCCGGCGCCTTGCTCATCGCCAACGCCATCATCGTCGGGCTCGAGCTTGCCATCATACCCGCCGACCCGACCTCCAAAAACCCATTCGACTCCCCCGGACGATCGGTTCTACCCGCACTCATCGACGTTGGCATTGGCATCGCGCTCCTCTCGAAGAGCAAGAGCGTTCTGCCCTGGGCAATTTTTCGCGCAGCCCTCGGGCTCGTGGTGTTCGTCGCCCTCCGCCTCGTGCAAGGCGACATGTTCCTTGCGGTCATGCAAATGGCCGTGAGCGGTTCGCTCTTGCTTTTGCTCATTGGTGACGCGAGCAAACCTCGCATTGCGGTCGGCAGCGCACTCTTCGGCATCTATGGGCTGCTCAGTCTCGTCGGTATCGGGGCCACGGTGACTGGGAAAAACCCATTGGCGTCGGTCATTCAAAGCGCGTCAGGGCAACTCGAAAGCGAACCCGCCGGCGTCGTGACCGGGGAAGAGTCGCATTATCAGCTCACGACCCCTTCGGACAAGTGGCGTCTTCGTACACGTGAGTCCGCCAAGAAGGACAACCCGCTCGCCGACAGGTGGCTCACGAGGCCCGACGTCGACGCTCACGTCATCGTCATTGCCGAAAAGGTCGCCGGCGGTATGGTAATGCCGGACGCGCTTACCGATGCCGTCATCGACAACGCGAAAAAAGCTTCGACGCAATTCGCCATCATCGATCGAAAGCCCCTGAGAACCCGACCGGACGACGGCCGCATGCTTCACACGCAATCGACCGTCAACGGCCTCGCCATCGAATCGCTCGTCGGCGTCGTCGGGTATTACGAACATGGTTTCCAAATCGTCGCATTTGCCCCGCGCACGTCGTTTGCCTCCGTCGAAGCGGAACTGCGAAGCATCGTCGAATCTTTCAAGCCCCCCACGGACGAAAAACCAGGCGCTCCAGACGATTGCGAGCCGAATCCTGTCACGCGCGTCGACGGCGCTGCCCAAAAATACGTCCTCACGCCTCCCGGTGAAGGTTGGTTTTTGCGGACCGCTCAGGCGGCGAAACAAGACAACGAGCTTGCCGACCGGTGGATCGTTCGTCCCGACAAGGGCGCGCATATTCTCGTCATTGCCGAGGAAGCTCCCGGTGCCGTCATCGATCCGGACAAGTATGCCGACGCCATTGCCGACAACATCAAAACCAACCTTCGCGGTGAAGTGTTGTCTCGAAGTGCCTCGACCTCACAGCCGAAAACGGGTCGGATTTTGCATGCCAAGGCAACGGTCGAGGGAGCGCAGTTCGAGTACCTATATGGACTCTTTGCCGAAGGCCCTCGCGCGTTTCAAGTGATAGCGTTTTCGCACGCCGAATCGTTCGGCAAACTCGAGGCCGATTTCCAAAAGGCCATTGAAGCCTTCAAAATGCCAGGCTCGTAGCCTCGACGAGCCGCACTACTGCACGCACATCGCCAGCGTCCACGAATTCAGCGTACCGGTGTCGAAGAAAGCTTCGTCCGCCAGAGTCAGTGCCCACGTGCCCTTGAGCGGCTGATTGTTGAATCCCGTGAGTGCCTGTTCGGGTCCATAACACCCATTGAAAGGCGACGAGCCCGACGAGATCAACGTCGCACAACCGCTGTGAAAAATCGTGTTGTTGTAAGCGGTTCCCGACCCGCCATTGCCGCTCGTCATGTTCAGCGTCGTGCCGCTCGGTGACGTCAACGATATCGATACATCCGATATCCACGTGTGCGTCACGTTGACTTGCAGCACCACGCGCTTGACCGTCGCCGTTTCGGAGAAAACGACTGTGCTATCCGTGCTGGAAAAATCCGGAATGGCTTTGGGCACGTTGGTCGACGCGAGGACGAGCAGCGTTTCGCCGGCTGCGCAGGGCCCAACACTCGCCACGCAACCAAGCGCGCAATCCGAATCCTGGCAGTCGGTCTGGCCGTCTCCGTCGTCATTGAGCCCATTGTTGCAATGGACCTCCTTGGTGCACCCCGTACAAGCGATTTGACCATTCGTGCAATTCGACGTTCCTCCACAAGAGCACACTTGCCCCGATCCCGGATTGCCCTCGTCGACCTGCCCATTGCAATTGTCATCGGTACCATTGCATGTTTCGCTCTGCCCTTGTGAATTGGGCTGACAAACGAGCATGCCCCCCACGCAATTATTCGTGCCTTGAGCACAAGCGCCCATGAGCCCCGTATTGCACGACCCGCCTCCACCAGGATTGCCTTCGTCGGTCGTGCCATCGCAATCATTGTCGAGCCCGTCGCATACTTCGGATGATGCAGGCACATTCGGAAAACAATCGATGACGCCACCTTGACACGCAAGGCTTCCCATCGAACAGACCCCAACCTGTCCCGTCGAACAGGCCGAGCCGAGCCCCATGAGATTGTCGTCCACCATTCCATTGCAATCGTTGTCGAGCCCGTCGCATTGCTCTGTGCTCGGCATCGTCATTTGTGCGCACGTCAGCGCACCCATGACGCACTGGCTCGTTCCAGCAGCACATACGCCCGGTTGCCCCGTGTCGCAACCTTGCCCATTTTCAGGATACGTTTCGTCCGTCAATTGATCGCAATCATTGTCGATGCCATCGCATATCTCCGGCGAGGGCTGCAGAGGCACGCACATGCCAGGTGCGCCGGCCACACATCCAGGAACGACGTTCGCACACGCACCAATACCACACGTTTTCTCCGGAATGCCGTCGTCCACGACGCCATTGCAGTCTTCATCCAGACCATTACAAATTTCCGTGCCCGGAAGCACGTCGCCCACGCACGCGCCAAAGGTATTCGTTGCCCCGTCGCACGTCTGCATTCCGGTTTTGCAAGACCCGACGTTCGCCGTATTCGGAGGACCCGAGTAACAAAATTGCGTCTGACCCGAAAGACACTCGCAATCTTCATCCGCCATTCCGTCACAGTCGTTGTCCATCCCGTCGCACACTTCCTCCGTACACCCACTGCCCCCCCCGCCGCCTCCTCCCACGTTGCCCCCGCTGCCTCCTCCGCCCTCGTTGCCCGTACCCCCGTTGCCTCCTTCACCCCCATTGGCGGGCTGCAACGTCGAGCCTTCAGCACATGCTGCGACCTGAAACGACAGCCCCAATAGGGCAACCAAGGTGAAGTCGAATGCTCGCCGCATGGTATTTCCTCCGACAATTGCAACGTCACAAAGCGCGCTTGGCCAGCAGAATAACCGAAGCCGCGTCGTGGAAAAAGCCAAATATTTCGGGATGTCCACGCCGGAAACCGATAAGTCGAGTTACCAGCGGGGCGATACGTTGCCTTCGGCAATCCGCTACTCTTTGGACGGCAATGTGATGCGCGCAGTCTCCCTGGCCTCCACGTCCGCGCGGCGGAAGGCGAGTTTTTGATGAACGCGCAGGTTTGGGGGTTCGATGAAAACATTCCGATACGGCGGTATTCCGTTCGGTAAAGATACGAATCGATTTTCGGCGTTGACATTGCTTCTTCCATCGTGACATACGTCGTGCATGATCACCTGCGGTATCTTGCCAAAAGTCGCGGACATGATGCTCCTACATGCCATTACGATACTGCTCGTGGTGCCCCTCGCCGGGTGCAGCGATGATACGGCGAAACAAACCAAACCACCTCTGCCAGCTCCATCCATTCCCTACGAGACGCTGAGCGAATACGGATTGTTTGAAGGTAAACTATCGGACATCAAACCAGCGCCCGCGGTGATTCCTTACGACGTCGTATCCCCGCTCTGGTCCGATGGGGCGCACAAACAGCGATTCATCGTATTGCCCGAGGGGCAAAAGGTGACGTTTGGCCCCGAGGAAACATGGGTTTTCCCTGATGGAACCATCGTCGTCAAACACTTCGCATTACCTCGCGACAAACGCGATCCAAACGGCACGTTGCAACACGTCGAGACGCGACTCTTGATCCGTGACTCGTCATCCGAAAAAGGCATTACTTCACATACATATGTTTGGAACGACGAACAGACGGAAGCCTATCGCAAGGTGGCGGGCAAACGCATCACGCTCGACTATATCGACGAAATGGGCGCCGCAGCATCGCAAGAATACATCATTCCCAATACGAACCAATGCAACAACTGCCACGAGCGCAATGATGTCAACGAATTGCTGGGGCTCGTCACGCCCCAAGTCAACTTCGATCTCGATGACGGCGGGGCCGTAAAAAACCAGCTCACGCGCCTCGAGCAAGCCGGCATTTTCGATGCCCCATTGCCCGACCCTGCCGTCTTGCTGGCACTGTCAAAACCCTTCGGATCTGCACCTCTCGACGATCGCGCCCGAGCCTACCTTCACGCGAATTGCTCCCATTGCCATAGACCAGGCGGCGGCGGGGGGTCATCTGGTCTCGTGCTCCTCGCATGGGAAACCAATCCGACGAAAAATGGAATTTGCAAGGGGACCGTCGCCGCGGGCTCGGGAACCGGAGCGCTCGAATACGACGTCGTCCCGGGCAAACCCGAAGAAAGCATCATGATCTTCCGCATGAAATCGACGGATCCGGAAATCAAAATGCCGGAAATCCCGAACCTCCTCCCGGACCAAGCCGGCATTCAGCTCGTCTCGGAGTGGATAGCTGCCATGCAAATGCCTGCCTGCCTGTAAGCTTCCGCCGTCGCGTCGAGACGCGTTTGCCTTCATGAATCGTTTCTGACGAGTTTGTCGTGAAGCGCTTGCGTGCCCCGTGGCAACGTGTATGCTTGGTGTTCCGCCCGTCCACTCATACACAAGGAAGTGCCCCGTGATTGCATACGAAGGACCGAACGCCGAGCAAATTCGTTATTGGAATGAAGTCATGGGGCCGCAGTGGGCCGCGATTGATACGACCTTGTCCGCACAAATTCGTCCCCATGGCCTCCGGGCGCTCGAACGCCTGGCGCTCGCTTTGGGCGAGCGCGTGATCGATATCGGCTGTGGGGGCGGGGAAACCACCGCCGAAATTGCGCGTCGAGTTGGTCCGGGCGGGCGCGCCGTCGGCATTGATATTTCCGAACCGCTCGCGGCACGTGCGCGAACTTCGACCGCCGAATTCGGACACGCCGAAATTCGCATTGCCGATGCGCAAATCACGTCGTTCGAGCCGCAAGCGTTCGATGCTTTGTTTTCGCGGTTCGGCGTCATGTTTTTTGCCAATCCAGAAGCGGCTTTTTCCAATTTGCTCAGCGCATTGCGACCTGGTGGGCGCATGGCATTCGTCTGTTGGAGGGACCTTTCGGAAAACCCTTGGATGGTCTTGCCCGCGATGGCCGTTGCCAAACATCTCCCCATCAAGCGTCCCGAGCCCAATGCACCTGGGCCTTTTGCATTTGCGGATTGTGAACGCGTTCGGGGCATTCTCGAACGAGCCGGTTTTGTCAACGTGAATCGAGAAAAAGTGGACGAGCCCATGCAAATCGCGGCTGGTGAATCGCTCGATGGCGCCGTTGCGCTTCTCATGCGTATCGGCCTCGCCGGCGCAGCGCTTCGTGATGCCAAAGCCGGCCCCGAGCTCGTCGATGCCGTTCGTGTTTCCATTCGCGAAGCCATTGCGCCATTCGAGAATGGGGCCGGTGTCGTCATTCCGTCGGCATCCTGGGTGGTGACGGCAGAGCGCAGGGAATGATGTTTTCATGATAGAAATCTCGGACCTCACCAAGCGGTATGACGAGCACGTCGTCGTCGATTCCGTCACGCTTCGCGTAGAGAAGGGCGAAACATTGGTGCTCTTGGGGGGATCGGGGTCCGGAAAAACCACCACCCTCAAGATGGTCAATCGTCTCGTCGAACCGACATCGGGGCGAGTCGTCGTGGCAGGACAAGACGTGACCTGTGGACCGCCGCATGAATTGCGTCGTCGTATTGGCTACGTGTTTCAGCGTTTGGGCTTGTTCCCGCATTTCACCGTCGCTGAAAACATAGGTATCACTCCGAAGCTCATGGGGTGGGACGACGCGCGCATTCGCGCTCGCGTTCACACGCTACTCGAGCTCGTGGAGCTCGATTCGGCGCTTTTTGCATCACGCCGTCCGCACGAGCTTTCTGGCGGCCAGGCGCAACGCGTGGCTGTCGCCCGAGCGCTCGCGGCCGAGCCGCCGGTGCTGCTTTTCGACGAACCCTTTGGGGCGCTCGATCCGATGACGCGCGAGCGGCTTCAGGTTTCGTTTTGCGAATTGCGCAAGAAACTTGGTTTTACGTCGATGTTCGTTACTCACGATATGGTCGAAGCCATGGCGCTCGGGGATCGCGTGGCGGTGATGAAGGACGGCAAGCTTCTTCAAGTGGGAACGGTGCACGATCTTGCGGCAAACCCTGCGGATCCTTATGTCGAAGAAATCGTTCTCGCGCCGGCTAGGCAATCGTCGTTGATTGCGGAAAAGCTTGCAGGAGCCGTCCGATGACGGACCTTCTCGCCGAATTGCCGGGTCATCTTGCGGCTCATCTGCTTTTGTCTCTTGCGGCGCTCGTCGTGGGAATCGTGGTCAGCGTACCACTTGGTATTTTCGTTTCGCGCGTTCGGCGATTCGAGGTTCCGGTCGTGGGGACGGCGAGCGTTTTGCAAACCATTCCGAGCCTCGCGCTTTTGGCGTTCATGGTTCCGGCGCTTGCGGCTCTTGGCGTACGCAGCATCGGATTTCTTCCCGCATTGATTGGTTTGTCGCTATACAGCTTTTTGCCCATTCTTCGCAATACGATCACGGGTTTGTCCGGTGTCGATCCGGCGGTCGTCGAGGCGGCGCGGGGTGTCGGCATGACGCCTCGGGAATCGCTTTTTCGAGTCGAGTTGCCGCTCGCGATGCCGGTCATCGTCGCGGGCATTCGCACATCGGCGGTCTGGACCGTAGGCACGGCGACGCTGTCGACGCCCGTTGGGGCTCCAAGTTTGGGCAACTATATTTTTGGAGGGCTACAGACGCGCAATTATGCGTCGGTGCTCGTCGGATGCGTTGCCTCGGCACTTTTGGCGCTCGTCATCGACGGGCTCGTGCATGTGATTTCCCGTGGAATCGAGCTGCAAAATCGGCGTTTGTCCGGGCTTGGTTTGTCCGGCTTTTTACTGCTCGCTGTGTTTGCGACGACGCCGATGTGGCCATCGCGAACGTCTACCGGACATGCTCCCATTACGATTGGAGCAAAGACATTTACGGAAAGTTATATCCTCGCTCATGCCCTTGCAAGACAAACGGAGAAGCAAACGGGTTTGCCTACGAAAGTTCTCGAATCTTTGGGGTCGACGGTGGCTTTTGATGCGCTTGTTTCAGGTCAAATCGATGCGTATGTCGATTATTCCGGTACATTGTGGTCGTCGGTTCTCGGCAAGGGTGAAACGCATATCGATCGCAAAGCAATGCTCGTCGAGGCCGGTCGTTTGCTCGACGAGAAGTACGGCATTCTCTTGGTTTGTCCGCTCGGATTCGAAAACACGTACGCATTGGCGATGCGTCGGGAGGATGCGGCGCGATTGAATGCTCGGCGAATTGGGGATCTTGCTCCCCAGGCGAAAACGATACGAGTTGGCGGTGATTACGAGATGTTCCAGCGAGCGGAATGGAAGTCCGTGACGAGCACGTATGGTCTCGCATTTGCCGAGCAGCGCAGCATGGACCCGTCGCTGATGTACGATGCCATCAAGACGGGGCAAGTGGATCTGATTGGAGCATTTTCGACCGATGGGCGTATCGCAGCGTATGATTTGTTGGTGCTCGAGGACGATCGAGGTGCCTTGCCACCCTACGATGCGGTCATTCTCGTGAGCGCTCGTTTGCGCCACGACAAACCAAAGGTCATCGAATCATTGCGGGGATTGTGCGGGCGTATCGACGCGGATACGATGCGGAAGCTGAACCGCGAGGTTGACCAGGACAAACGAATGCCGGCTGCTGTGGCGAGGGATTTTTTGCAGCAATTACGTTGAATTGGGCGTTTGGCAAAATGGTTACTCAGTCTTTCCCCAGCACCCCATCAGCACTCCCCGATCCACATTCCCTCCCGACACGATCACACCAATGCGTTTCGGCCGATCCGGCAGCCCGTGTCGTAATGCCGCCGCAAGCGCTGCGGCACCGGATGGCTCCGCGAGCACTTTGCCCGCAAAAAGGAGCATGGTCAGCGCATGACGAATGTCGTCGTCGGTTACTCGAAACGATCCTGCCACATACTTCTGCGCAATTCGAAAATTCCGTTCGCCCACCATGACAGGCTTCAATCCATCCGCCAAAGTTGGTCCCGGTTGAACCTCGACCCGCTGTCCCGCTTCCAAGCTCTGCGCCATTGCATCGCAGCCCACGGGTTCGACACTGAAAACCCGCGTAGGCGTATTCGCCGCTGCCAAGCACGCTCCTGCAATGAGCCCCCCGCCGCCTACCGGAACGAACAGTGCTTCGAGCGATCCCCCATTCGTACGAGCTGCAACTTCTTCAATGAGCTCGAGTGTGGCCGTGCCCTGTCCAGCGATGATGTCAGCATCGTCGAAGGGTTCGATGATTGTCCCGCCAGTACGTTCTCGAATCGCATGCGCGGCGTTGCGCCTCTCCGTCGAGGTTGTCCCGGCAAACACGATGTTTGCCCCCAGCGCTCGCACGCCCTCCACTTTGATTGCCGGCGCATCCTCGGGCATTGCGATGTCCGCTGATATTCCATACTCTTTTGCTGCCAACGCCACGGCTTGCGCGTGATTGCCCGAGCTGTACGTGATGATGCCTCGCGTCCGAACGGTCGGATCCAGCCTTCCCACCGCATGCAGCGCGCCGCGTGCTTTGAAGGCCCCGATTCGCTGCAAGTTTTCCGCCTTGATCCACACCTCGGCGCCTGCCGCCGCATCGATGGCCGGAATGCGCAGCACGGGCGTACGCGTCACTTTTCCTCGAAGGCGTTCGGCAGCGGCAAGTACGTCTTCGGGACGAGGATCGAGCGATTGGTTTACTTGGGCGTTCACGAGCGTCACTTTAGGCCTTTGGAAAACTTGCTGCAAGATTCGAAGAGCACCCGTTCTAATCTCGTACGAGGTAGGGGCCCTCGATTTTCCGGCGCTTGCGAGGGGCTCCTACCGAGGTTTCATATGATGAAGCGACCTGCGCTGACGAGCCTTTCGCATCGCAACCAAACCGATCATCGCCGCAGATCCCCAGCCGCGTGTGTATGCACTTGCATCCACGTGCATTCGACAATCGCACCCGCCGCCCGTTACCAATACGCCGGTAGGCGGCAATTCATTCGGTACGCACGTGCCAGATCGACAAGCGCCACCAGGACAAACCGTTCCGTCAGGCAATTCGAGCGCCGAACATGCGCCGCTGATGGTATCGCACGTGCCTTCGGCATGGCAAGCATTTATGGCCAGGCACTCGGTGCTCTTCGTCCCAAGACAAACTCCTCCCGTGCAAACATCGAGCGCCGTGCAGGCATTTCCGTCGTCGCAGTTTGCACCGTCGGGCTTGACCTCGGCAAGGCAAACACCTGTTGCCGGATCGCAAATCCCCGCAAAGCATGGGTCGTCTGAACAAACCATGGGACTAGCCCCAACGCATTGCCCGACCAAACACGTATCCGTCAATGTGCATGCATTGCCGTCGTCACAGGTTGCGCCATCGAGCAATGTGCAAATGCCGTCCGCGCTCGCCCCTGTCGCAATCGAGCATCCGTCACAGGGACCGAGGTCGCATGCGCTATCGCAGCAAACGCCGTCCACACAATACCCCGAAGCGCATTCGGCGGCGGACACGCAATCGTCTCCCGTGTCATTTTTCAAAACGTACACGTAGGCCGACCCGGAGCTCGTACCCAGATCATCGTCCAGGTATGCACTCACGACCGTCGTGTCTCCAGATATCGCCACCGCAAAACCATATGCATCGCCGATCACCGCATCGCTCGCGACGAGCTCGATATCCTGCGACCATGACGAACCATTGCGCGTGAATACGTAGGCGGCCCCGGTGTTCGCATTCGTCGTGTCGTCGAGCAAAGCGCCGATGACGGTTGAATTGCCGCTCATCGCGACGCTCGAGCCAAAGCGATCATCTGCCGCCAAACCCTGGGGAAGCAGAATGGCGTTTGGGTTCCAAGCGATCCCCGTGCGGACGAACGAATACGCCGCGCCCGAATCTGCCCCCATCGAATCTGCATGCGGTGCGCCGACGATGGCCGAATTATGTTCGATATCTACGGCCCAGCCAAACGCATCGCCAGCCGCGCCGTTTGGGCTGATTAGCTTTTTCTGTTGACTCCAAAGCGTTCCTTGGCGAAAGAAGACATACGCCGAGCCCGAATTAGGTCCAAATACGCCTGCGTCGGGAGCCCCCACGAGCGCTGTTTCGCCATCCATGGCGACGGCTGCGCCAAGATGGTCATTCGGCGCAGCATCTGCGGTCAGCAGCTTCTTTTGTTCTGCATATTGGGCGCCATTCCACACGAAAACGTAGGCCGCTCCGGCGTCGATACCCTTGGCATCCGATTTGGGACAACCCACGAGCAGCGAGTTTCCCGAAATGGCCACCGCGTGCCCGAACATGTCGCTCGGTTTCCCGTCGCTCGCAACGATTTTCGGCAGCGCGCTCCAACTGCCGTTCGTCCTCGAGAAGACATATGCCGCACCTGCATCGAGCATATTGCCATCGGCTTGGGGCGATCCGACAATAGCGTTGTCGCCGTCGATTGCGACAGAATACCCGAACCATCGAGTTGCCCCAAAATCGGGAGCCACGAGTTTCTGTTCGAAGAGCCAATCGCCGTTTTTTCGCACGAAGACGTACGCGGCCCCCGCATCCTGCGCCGCTGAATCTTCGTAGGGCGTACCTATGATGATGGTATCGCCGCTCATGGCTACCGAAAAACCGAATAGATCGCTGGGCTTGCCGTTTGGCGCAACAATCTTCGTCTCGGCTGTCGTGACGAGAGATGGTGCATTGGGAGCGAATGCCGCAATCGTAGGGACATCAATTTTCGTCGGGGGGCTGCTGTTGCACGTCGAGCCCGCGAACGCGACAGAGAAGAGCAGCACACGGTGCGTGGGGGAACGCATGGTGTAAGTATCCTATCGTGATCTTGGCAAAACCTCCAATGGTTCGGGGAGGGACCTTTGACGTATGATGACCAACGTTGTGTCGGAATGAACGAACCGTCCGGTCGTCATCCGAAGGTGCTGCGAACCGTCCGGTCCGAAGGTGCCAACCGCGTCCGTCCGAAGGTGCTGCCGCGTCCGTCCGGTCCGAAGGTGCCAACCGCGTCCGTCCGAAGGTGCTGCCGCGTCCGTCCGAAGGTGCCAACCACTTTGGCCGGAAGCTCGACCAACCAGCGTCGCGTCCGAAGGTGCCAGCGTCGCGGCGTCCGAAGGTGCCAACCACTTTGGCCGGAAGCTCGACTGGTCGTCCGAAGGTGCCAACCACTTTGGCCGGAAGCTCGACTGGTCGTCCGAAGGTGGTCGTCCGAAGGTGCTGGTCGTCCGAAGGTGCCAGCCACTTTGAGCGCAGGCAGAGAATCCGCAACAACATGATCACGCCCGCCCAACGTGCGTGGTGGTCACGCAACAACCGAAGCTACGCAGCACCGCTTGAGTCATCTGCCTTGGGGGGACAGTGTCGGGGCGCTCGACAAGCCTTAGGTTCCATTAACGATACGGGAGCTGGATACAACTGTCCACTGCGCACTCGGACATGCGAATCGATAATGTCTGCTTTCCAAGCCAACCGAATCGCAATGGCCGCATTTCCGTTTCATGCTACCAGCGACGTCAACGCATCCGCAATCTCCAAATTTCTGCGCGTGGGATGAAGCATCGAGATAGCGTCTGGGTCACTCGCATAACGCGCCTTTGGATATCTCGACGGTGCAAATGAGCCCGGTGGAAAATCGACCGCCGTATTGCCATGTCTGTATTCGTGCGAGCTCTTCTCATATGCAATGCGGAACGCGCGGTACCACTCTTCGTAGCATTTTCGCAATGACGATTCCATCGTGTGGCAGAGCGGCTGAGGTGAGCGCTTACGCGGATTGCTCCTGGGCGATCCAGGTCGATCCGTTGGAATGACAGTTCGCGCCATCAGGCGGCGTCGAATCGGAAGCTCGGGCTCGAGCTCCAGCTTCGTCGCTTCAATGGGCAATGGCTTCACTTGCGCCTTGATTATTCTGCGTATTTTTCGCCGAAGCTTTTTCTTGTTGAGCCTCAATAATTGTGGTAAGAGTTTTTGCTCCAGGATGACCGTCGACAAGAATGGCGCGATGTCGTCAGGGCATCCGGCACTGTACCAAGCGGTTCGATCGAAGCGCAAGAATCGCTGCTTATGATTTTGAAATAAGAACGCCGCACTCGACAAACCAGGCCATTCATTGATGGAATCCGCTATGCCGGCATTTTGCGGGTTCGCCAAAAGATAACCCAACCGTTCGAGTTCCGCAGCTTCGTCGAGCACTTGGGCGGCAGCATATCGCCGCCCCCACAGTTGATGCGTTCGCCCGAGAAATCGATTCACATTGACGGCAATTTGTCCATTCAGATACGCCATGAAATCTGCGAATTTGCCCTTCGGCGCCCCCAGGAGCAGGTGCCCATGGTTGCTCATCCAAACAAAGCCATAGACGCGCACGCCGAACAATTCAACGCCGCGCGCCATGCAGCTCCCAATGATGTTTGGAATCGCATCGGTAAACGTATTATAGAGAACGACCGGGCGCGGCAGTGTGGCGTCCAGCTCGACTCGAGCGATTTCATCGGTGAGCGCTTGCGTTTGCTCGACGCACGCACGGCCACGCTCGCGCATTGCTTGCTTCTCGTCAAAATCAACCCGTTTGCCCTCGGCCAGCATCCAGGCCTTGGGACATGCGTATGGGTCGAGGGCGAAACGCTGCTCGACAGTACGAATGGTCACGAAGTAGATTTCATCGGACAGAAAGCAGCGTTTTCTTCGCATACCTTTCCATCGAACGAGCGAGGCACCAGTTGCGTGGTTCGATGAAGATTTTTGAAAAAGTGGTTGGCACCTTTATCCCGCACCTTTGTCCCTCCCGGCCACACCCAATGGCGCTTCGGGGCGATCGCGAGTAGAAGAGCAAGTGGAAGTGCGCGGTTGGCTGGTGCCACCCCCGGTCTTCAAAATCGGTGCGGGGCAGTTCCGCTGTCCTGGGCAGGTTCGATTCCTGTGCGCTTCCGTCTCGCCTTGCCAAAGGTGGCTGCTGGCGGCCAAAGGTGCTGGGCAGGTTCTGCTGGCGGCAGCAAAAGGTGCCAGCCACTTTTTTGGCTGGCCAAAGGTGCGGCAGCAAAAGGTGCCAGCCACCTTTTTTGCCACCTTTTTTGGCCCGGGTTCGATTCCTGTGCGCTTCCGTCTCGCCTTGCCGCTGGCTGGCCAAAGGTGCCAGCCACCTTTTTTGGCCAGCCACCTGCCACCTTTTTTGGCCCGCCCGTCTGGCCGGGCCACCTTTTTGCCGCTGGCTGGCCAAAGGTGCCAGCCACCTTTTTTGGCCGCCGCCACCTTTTTTGGCCCGCCCGTCAACCTTCAGACTCGGACGGCCGCGCGACGATTCCATGGCGCTTCAAGTACGTACGCACGTGCGCGCGCTCCATCCCTGACCGACGCGCGATCTCCGAAATGTTCCCCTTCGCCTCTTCGTACAGCGCTGCGAAGTACTCACGCTCGAATCGCGTGAGCACCTCGTGCTTCGCTTCCTGAAATGCTTTGCCCTTGAACGAAGGCACGGCATCACCCGCAAGCGCCGGCGCAGCATGCGTCGCAAAGTGCGGCTCGTGCATCTCGGTCAGCGCGCCGAGGTGCGCTGCGATGTCGAGCTCTTCCGAGTCCGTCGACAAGGCAAACGCAACCGCGACCGCATTCTTCAGCTCGCGCACGTTGCCCGGCCAATCGTGACGCATCAGTCGCTCCAGCGTCGTGTTACTCACGCGTTCGAAAGCTCCCTCGTCCCCGGCATCCTTGAGCATCCGACGGACGAGAACCGGAATGTCCTCGAGACGTTGTCGAAGCGCGGGAAGCTCGACACGAACTTGCGCTACGCGGAAGTACAGATCGCTGCGAAACGTCCCTGTGTTGACCGCTCGAACGAGGTCCCGACGAGTTGCCGCGAGAACGCGCACGTCCACTTCGCGGTACGAAGATCCGCCGACGCTTTTGATGCGGCGCTCGGCCACGGCACGAAGAAGCTTTGGTTGAACTTCGATCGGAAGCTCGCCGAGCTCGTCGAGAAAAATCGTGCCGCCATCGGCTTCGAGAAAGGGCGAGATGCGCTTGTCGATCGCGCCTGTAAAAGCACCTCGTTCGTGCCCAAAAAGCGTGGCCTCCGCAAGGCTCTGCGGGATGGATCCACAATCGACGACGACGAAGGGCTTTTTCGCGCGAGGGCTCGCTTGATGGATCGCTTGCGCAACGACTTCCTTGCCCGTGCCGGTTTCACCCGTGATGAGCACGGTCAAGTCGGTAGGTGCCACCTTCGAGATCTTTTCGAAAATGGCGCGCATGCCAGCGCTCTGCGCAACGAGTGTTCCGAACGAGGAAATGCTTGGAATGACGATCTTTTCGGGCCGCGCAGGCTCGAACGAGATGTCCGTTTCACCAAGACGCAGCTTGCACGACGACAGGAGAAACACTTCGCCGATGCGTACTCCACCGGCGAATATCCCGTTGCGACTCCCGAGATCGCGAACGCGTACGCCATGTTCAGTCGCGACAAACTCGGCGTGAACGGCGCTGATCTTGGCGTCATCGAGAACCACTTGGCACTGCGAATTTCGGCCGACGATGACCGGTTCGGTGCCGATCTCGAACCAGTTCGTCTTGGCCGCCTTGATTCGCCCGCCACGAACTTCGACCTTGTTTCGAGACAGAATGGTCGACTCGATCACGATGTCACCACGAGCGGTTACCTATCGGAATTCCTGGATCCCCCAGGAATGCCAATCATTGCGGCTGTGTTGCCAGCCCACGTGGGCTGGTCGTCCTGATTGACGACCTCATCAGCGACGGTGGGTGGATCGACCGGAGCGGCGACGAACGACGAGGTTTCGGTCGGTGGCGGAGCCGCAAGCGCACGACCCTTCGGTGCAAGTGAGCGCCATGCTTCGAGCGCATCGCTGGCCGATGCAAAACGATGTTCTCGATGGCGATGCAGCGCGCATTCGAGGAAACGCTCGATGGCCGCAGGCCACTTGTCACCCGTCGCTTCGGTCAAGCTGGGCGCTGCACGTTCGAGCTTCATCGCAACAAGCAGCGCGGCCGTCATGCCCTCGAACGGAAGTCGCCCGCTCAAAGCTCGAAAGGCGACTGCCCCGACGGCATAGATGTCCGCGCGTTCGTCCGCGCGAGCAGCGCCGCGAACCTGCTCAGGCGCCATGTACGCGAAGGATCCAAGCGTTGCATCGAATGCGGTGAGCGTTGGCTCGGCTTGTTCACCGTCACCGCGGCGTAGTTTCGAGATGCCGAAATCGAGGATCTTGGCGCGTTCAGGTCGATCGGGTTGACCCGTGCGTTCGATGAAAATGTTTCCAGGCTTCAGATCGCGATGGATGACGCCGGCCGCGTGGGCTGCGACGAGTCCTTCGAGAACGTCTTCGATGATGGGCCAAACCTCGGCAAACGGCAGGTATTGCTCTCGTTTGAGCCGGTCGGCGAGACTCTCGCCTTCCAGTTTTTCGAAGACGAGCAGGTGCGCGTTGTCCGGCGTCATGCCGACTTCGAGCAGTCGACAGACGTAGGGGCTTTGGATGGCCGACGTGATCTCGGCCTCGCGCTGGAAGCGGCGAACGAGGTCGGGTTTGACCGCCGCTCGGGCAAGCAGGACCTTGATGGCGACTTCGCGGCCGTCCGTGTCGCTGCGCGCAGCCCACACCTCTCCCATGCCGCCGCGGCCTAGGAGGCGGGTTACACGGTAGCCCGCGAGGGAGTCGCCAGGGTGGATCGCCACGGGACCAGGATCAGGACCGTACCAGTGAACTGTAGAGGAAAGAAAGGAAGAAACGCGTCGGATGCAAACGCCGCGATCCGCAGCGAAAAGAACCCACTCCCCCTCGACCGGAAGCCTTTGAACTTGTAGTCTCGCCGCAGCCATGCCGCGAACTTCCGAGGACGTAGAGAATTTCCTGCTCGAGCTGGATAGGCGTTTCGAAAACGACCAGGGCACGTACTTGGTTTCGGTGGGCGAAGAAAAACCGCCCATCGCACTTCGTGTCGTGCCGCCGATCGTTGCCGTGCGCGTTGCGATTGGACAGGTCCCTGCCGACAAAGACCATCAGCTCGCCCTTTTCCGTCGCTTGCTCGAGTACAACGCGACGGACTTGATGCACGCAGCGTACGGAATCGACAACGGCACGGTGGTGCTATCGTCCGCGTTGCCGCTGGACAACCTCGACCTCAACGAGCTCGATGCCACGTTGAGCGACGTGGACTTGGCGCTGACGCGGCACGTGCCGACGTTGCATGACTTGGCGACGGCCAAGATGGAATGAAGGCCCCGCCCACGCCGCCTGGTTTGGTTTGGATGACCGTGTATCGCTCGACATCGACGCGCCCGGAAGAAGTTGGGGCGCACTTTCCGCAGCATCGGAAGCCGCGAGAGCAATGAGAGGCCAATCGAGATGGGAATCTTCGCGCGCCTAGCCACCCTCATCAAGTCGAACCTGAACGACCTCATCAGCCGCTCGGAAGACCCCGAGAAGATGCTGAATCAGGTCGTCATCGACATGGGCAATCAGCTCATCGAGGCGAAAAAGCAGGTCGCCGTATCGATCGCCGATGAAAAGCGACTCGCAAAGCAGGTCGAGCAAGAAGCGGCGAACGCAGCGGAATGGGAACGTCGTGCCATGCTCGCGATCAAGGCCGGGGACGACAACCTGGCGAAAGAAGCGCTGGCGCGGAAGAAGGAGCACGACAGCCTCGTCACCGCCTACAAAGAGCAGTGGCAGAAGCAAAAGCAAGCCGTCGACCAGCTCAAGACGGCGCTGAAGCTGCTCAACACCAAAATTGAAGAAGCCAAGCGCAAGAAGAACGTGCTCGTGGCGCGCAAGAAGCGCGCAGAAGCGCAAAAGGCGATTCAAGAGACGCTGTCTGGCCTGAACAACGCATCGGCGTTCGAAACGTTCGACCGCATGGCGTCGAAGATCGACCAGATGGAAGCCGAAGCGGAGGCCACGACCGAGCTTGCAGAAGAAGCGAGCGGAGACACCCTGGCGGCTCGATTTGGCAAACTGGAAGCAACGGCGGGCGCCGAAGACGACCTCATGGCGCTCAAGCGCAAGATGGGCGTCTTGCCGGCAGAAGCGCCAAAGGAAGTCGCCGCGCCTCCGCCAGCCCAGGTGCGTGTTGCTGGAGCAGGCCAGGCGCCGGCCGCATCGATCCAGGCCGAACAGGACGAACTCGCAGCAGCGCTCGCGGAGCTCGAAGCAGAAGAGCAACGTGAGCAGGCCCGGATGAAGCGGTAGGCAGGCATAACGACATGAATGAAGCGGGCACGACGAGCAAAGAGTCGGTGCAGGCGTCCGAGCGCAAAGCGCCCGCCTCACAGACGGCGCTTGCACCAAATGGTCAAGACAAACCGGTCTACGCCGAGCAACTCGAAGCGCTTCTCGCGCGCCTAGGCGCGAGCTCGAACGCAGGGCTCGAAGAAGCCGAAGCCTCCGCGCGCATCGCGAAGTACGGCAAGAACAAGCTGCCCGAATCGGCGAAGAAGAGCACGCTCATGCGGCTGCTCGAGCAATTCGCCAATCCACTCGTCCTCACGCTTCTTGCTGCCGCAGCCATCGCCGTCGTCGTAGGATTCACCGACACGTCCGGACAACACGGCTTTTTGAGTCGTTTCGGCGATGCCATCGCGATCCTGCTGATCGTCATCCTGAACGCGTTCCTCGGGTACTACCAAGAGCGGCGCGCAGAAGCGGCACTCGAAGCCCTGCAGAAGCTCAGTGCGCCATCCGCGAGGGTACGTCGAAGCGGCAAAGTCAAGGTGGTCCCGGCCGAAGATGTCGTGCCAGGCGACTTGCTCGAGCTCGAGGCTGGCGATGCGATCGCGGCCGACGCACGTCTCGTACAGACGATCGATCTCGCGACGGAAGAAGCAGCCCTCACGGGCGAAAGTACGGCGTGCACGAAGGATGCGCTCGCCCCGGTCGCGCTCGACGCACCGCTGGGCGATCGCGGAAACATGGTTTTCACCGGTACGACCGTCGTTCGCGGCAAGGCGCGCGCCGTCGTCACCGCCACGGGATCGAAGACCGAGCTCGGCAAGATTGGCGAGATGATTCAATCGGTCGGCGAGCAGAAGACGCCGCTCGAAGAACGTCTCGACCGATTCGGGTCGATGATTCTGCGCGTCTGTTTGCTGCTTTCCGCCGTGCTGCTCGGTTGGGGCTTCTTGCGCGGTGGAAGGCCGTGGCACGAGCTGCTCCTCGAAGCCGTGAGCCTCGCAGTAGCCGCAATTCCCGAAGGCTTGCCTGCGATCACGACCATCACGCTGGCGCTCGGTATGCAGCGCATGGCGCGCCGAGGGGCCATCGTTCGCAAGCTCCCCGCCGTCGAAACGCTTGGTGCTGCAACGGTCATCGCATCCGACAAGACCGGCACACTCACACAAAACGAGATGACCGTGCGTGCCGTCTACACTGGCGGCAAGCGCTACAAGGTCACGGGCGAAGGGTACGATCCGACGGGCGACTTCATCGCGGAAGCAGGCGAAGTGATCGACTTCGACAAACTGCCGGCACCGCTTTCGTATACGCTCGCCACCGCCGCGCTCTGCAACAACGCACACCTCGAACAGAACGCCGAGAAGAAGTGGTACATCGTTGGAGATCCAACGGAAGCTGCCCTCCTCGCGCTTGCTGCAAAGGGACACCTGCCACGCGAGTCCATCGCTCCGTCGCACGAATTCGTCCACGAGCTGCCCTTCGACAGCGATCGCAAGCGCATGACGGTCATTACGCGCGACAAGCACGGCCGCGAAATCGCGCACGTGAAGGGCAGCGCCGACGTGCTGCTTCCGCTGTGCGTCAAGTTCGCTGCGGACAATGGCGTGCGCGGTATGACCGACGAAGACCGCCAAGCCATCACGGCGGAAGCCGATCGCATGAGTGCACAAGCGTTGCGCGTGCTCGCGATCTGTCGTCGCGTGCGCAAGCGCGAAAAGACCGACGAGGGCGACGTGGAGCGCGAGCTGACGTTCCTCGGCCTCGTCGGCATGATGGATCCGCCTCGCGCCGGCGTGAAAGAAGCCGTGGCGACGTGCAAGCTCGCAGGCATCCGCGCCGTCATGATCACCGGCGACCACAAACTCACCGCAACCGCAATCGCTCAAGAAATCGGCCTGTGGGACGAAGGCGACGAAGTCATCACAGGTGCCGAGCTCGCCAAGATCAACGACGAAGAATTGGCACGTCGAGTCGAACATTTGCGCGTGTTTGCCCGGACAACCGCCGAACAAAAGCTGCGTATCGTGCGCGCCTTCAAGTCGAAGGGACACGTCGTCGCGATGACGGGCGATGGCGTGAACGATGCACCAGCGCTGCGCGAATCCCACATCGGCGTCGCCATGGGCAAAGGCGGCACGGACGTCGCCCGCCAAGCAGGCGATCTCGTCCTGGCCGACGACAACTTCGCCACCATCGTCGATGCCGTGAGCGAGGGACGCGCGATCTACCGCAACATCCAGAAGTTCATCTTCTTCTTGCTGTCGTCGAACATGGGCTTGCTGGTCGCGGTGTTCGTCGTGTCGTTCTTCGGCAAGTGGCCGCCTTTGACGCCGCTCATGATCCTGTGGATCAACCTCGTCACGAACGGCTTGCCTGCCTTGGCGCTCGGCATCGATCCGCCCGATCCGCATCTCATGCAAGAACCACCGCGCAACACGTCCGAAGGGCTGCTCGGAAAGCGCGACTATCTCGGCATTCTCTACGTCGGTAGCATGATGGGCGCCGCAGCCATCGCGCTGTATGTGCTGTCCCCGCAGGACGAGGAGCACCTCCTTCAAACGCGCGCTCTAGCGTTCTCGGTGCTCGCTCTTTCGCCGCTCTTCCACGCATGGAGCTGCCGAAGCCCGCACCAGTCGATCTTCTCCATGCGCCCGCTCGTGAGCCTTCCGCTCGTGCTCGCGTGCGCCGCAAGTGCCGCGATTCATCTCGTGGCGATCCTCGTGCCCGCGCTTCGTCCGGTGTTTCGCACCTACGCAGTCTCGGCCAACGAGTGGATGCTGCTCCTTGGCCTCTCGGCGCTGGTCGTGCCTGGAGTGGAAATTGCCAAGGCCATTGATCGAGCTTTGCGTCGACGTCCCGCATAAGCCTGCGGCGACAAATGCATGAACATATGCGCCAGGAACTCGTCCATTGCGGGCCCATGATCCGCACTCGTCGAACCACTCGCTTGACCGCTCTTGCTTGTGCAGCCGGAGCACTTTTTGCCGCCCAACCTGCCAGCGCTGCAGGGTCTCCCATCAAGGCGTCCCTCGTGGAAACTTCGTCCATCAAACTCGACGGAATTCCCAAGGAATGGCCAGCCCTGATGACGCTCGGCCATAAGGTGAAAGGCGCCCCGTCCAAAGCCGACTTCCAAGCACAAGCCGCAATCTCGTACGACGCATCGAACATCTTCATCGCCGCAGACGTCACCGACGACGCACTTCGAGGCGGCGGCGACCGCATCTCGGTCGTCATCGGGTTCCCCGGAGGAGCCATTCACGAAGTCGAGCTATTTCCGGGTGAGCCAGGAAAGTCCGCGGCATCCGCGAAAACCAAAGACGGCAAGACCATCGCAGGAGCCAAGGTCATCGAAGCTCCACGAAGCGGCGGGTGGACCCTCGAAGCAAGCATTCCCTGGTCCGCTTTTCCTCCTGCATCGACGACGCGTGTGGGCCTTCGCGGCGCGATCTTCGCCCATGATGCCGACCGTTCGACCACGATCGAAGCGTCCGTCGGTACAGCTCCTACGGCTTCGTACGAATCACTTCCTCCCGTCTCGATCGAGAGCGAACAAGCCCTCGGCGAGAGCCTCAAAGCCAAGAAGATCCGAAACGTTCCGCGCTTCAACCTCATCGCGGACGTCGCAGGCGACGCGCTGAAAGAGCGGGTCATCGTCTTCGATCATGTGCTCGTCGTGCTTGGACCGACCTTCCGCAAAGGTGCCGAGTTTTTCTGGACCGACCTCGGCGTGGATGCTTCCGCCGGAATGCTCCCGTCGTGCGAGACGCGCGATCTGACGGGCGATGGGCAGGCAGAAATCATCCTGCGAAAACGCCTTGGAAAACCGAAGAACTACCGCGAGTACCTGCAAGTGCTGCAGTTCGGCAAATCCGACGCGCCAACGATGATTTTCCAGACCGAGATTGGAATCGTCACAGAAAAAGGGTCGGTCGCAAACGAGGTCCGATTCGCGGCTGATGGGGCCAAGACGGCCATCACGATCACGCCGGGCCAAGCGAAAAACTTCGACGCAGGAAACTACGCCGAATCGCGTGAGACATCGATGGATCCCGCGCTCTTGCCCTGGGAAACGATTGCTTCACGCACGTACAAATGGAACGGGAGCAGGTTTGTCAAGGCGGGCGAGGAAAAACAGGCAAGCACGCCCGCTCCGGTCGCCGCCGTGACGACAGGACCAGCTTCCCAAGCACAAGCTCAACGACCCGCAGGCCCCAGCATGAGCGAAATGCTCGAGCGCGTGTACGGGCAATACAAGCGGGATCGAGGCGTCACGGGCAAACCCCGGTTCAGCCTGTCTGCCGACGTCACCGGAGACAGCGGCGCGGAGTCCGTGCTGCTGCACGATCGCGACTTGGTCGTCTTCGGCAACGGCTGGAAGGGCGGAACGGGTTTCACCTACATGAGCCTCGGTCAATTCGCCAAAGGCACGGACATCAGCGACGTCAGCACGACCGATCTCACGGGCGACGGCAAAGCGGAGATCATTGTCAAAGGCAAGATCCAGGGCGCGACCACGAACGAAGGGCAGATGAGTCGAGATGTTTTGTTCGTGTACCAGATGGTCGACGGCGAAGGCTTGAAGCGCGTTTTCGCCGTGGAAACGGCACGAAGCATGGGCAGAAAACGCGTCGAGGGAACCGTCAAGTTCGTCAAGGCCGGTCGCGGCACGGATATCGAAGTTTCGTCGGGGAAAGCCATCGAGTGGAATGGCGGGAACTACCCGTTCATGCAGGACACGGGCCCCGTCGGCGGCGTCGAGCCGCTCATCCTTCCGTGGAGCAACCTGCCCCCCGTGCGTTATCGCTGGAAGACGAACGGCTTCAGCAAGTGACCGGTCAATCGCGAGCTAGAGCGCGATCTTCTTCCAGTTTCCTCGCTTGAACTCGAGCGCCATGAGCGCAGCAAGCGCAGCGGCATACACGGCGCCAGCCACCCAGATACCAATCAGCCCCATCTTCAGCGTGATGCCGAGGATCCACGCGAGCGGCACGAGGCACAGGAAGTGGAGAACGAGCTCCACGATCATCACGTAACGCGTGTTTCCTGCACCAAAGAGCGCCTGCGTGAGGATCATGCCGACGGCGATCATAGGCGTGCATGCACCTGCCAAACGCATGGGACCGAGCGCCGTTTCGCGCACGATCTCGCTGTGCGAAACGAACGCGAGGATCTGCTCGGCAAAGACCATCTCGCACAAACCGACGACGCCGAATATCAAGAGGCCAAGACGCACGGACGTCCAGCCGAACAACTCAGCGCGATCCGCTCGCTTTTCGCCGAGAGATTGAGCAACGAGAGTGGCCGTGGACGTGCCGAACGCGAGGCATGCGGTGAACGTGAGTTTGAGGACGCCGACGATGACCGTGGTTGCGGCTCCGTTGACGGGCTCGGCCTTGCCTCCCGGACACATGGCGGAGACGACGCCGATGGGCTGAACTTCGTCGAGCTTGCCCGCAATCATTGCGAACAGTGCGAAGCCAGTCATGACGGCGATCGTGGCGATGCTGCTCGGGATGGAGAGTTTCAGGATGGACCAGGTCAACCCCGTCTCGAGTTTGCTCGGGACGAACGGTCTATAAACCTTCCGGAATTCGGCCTTGAGCGCGTAGCCGATCATGATCGCGAGGCCTACGTACGTCGAGACGAACCCGGCGATGCCGGCGCCTGCAACGCCCATCTTTGGTACGCCAAGGGCTTCGTTGCCGAAAATCAGCACGAAACACAGGGCGATGTTGATGGCGTTCATCACGACCGCCGAGACGAGATGGATGTGCGTCTTGCCGATGCCGTCGAAAAACGCTTTGAACGCAAACGTTGCGACCATCGACGTGACGCCGAGAAGACGCCACTTCAGGTACGATTCGGCCGCGACCCGAGCTCCCTCGTTCTTGATGAGCAACGACAGAATGGCTGGCGTGAGCAGATAACCGATGATCGAGAACGCGATGCCGGCAACGACGGCGAAGAACGCCGCGTTGCACAAAACCGCGCCGGCATCTTCTCGGTTTTTCTCAGCAAACCTCCGACCGACGAAGGCCTGGGTGCCGACGCTGATGGCGCTGAGCGATCCGCCGAAGAGCCAAAGAATGATGAGCGACGGCAGAAGCGCCGCCTGAGCATTCGACGATTCGGGGCATGGCAGGCGGGCGAAGAAGACGATGTCGACTTCGTTGACGACGCTTTGCGTGAGCATTGCGCCGACCGTCGGCAACGCGAGACGCAGGATCGCGCGATGCGGAGGGCCCGATGTGACTGCGTTCGAACCAGCTACCGGCGGAGCGATTTGGGCCATCGAGTGTGCGCGCGGTATACAACGTGGAGATGAACGGGCGAGCAAAATGCGCCTCGACAAGTGCGCATTCTGCTCATGATTTTCACGGTCTCGCCGAGTCCTGCAGCATTCCTACTTGGATCTGCCGGCCGGCTTGGACGCAGTGCTGCCTTCGGTCGCTTTGGATGCCATTCGCGTCTTGCGCTTGCGACGAAGTCGAGCCTGTTCGGCCTTGTCCTTGCCTCCAGCTCGAACGGTCTTGGGCTTCGGTTTTGGTTCGGCCTTCGCCACGGGTGCCGGTTCGGGTTTGTCCGCGGAGGGCTCCGGCGCCTCGGCCACGACCTGCGCAGGTTGCGTTGCAGGCTCGGATGACGCTGCGTCTTCTCCGCCAGCGACGATCGTGTCGTCGTTCGCTCCCGGCACGGGCTCGATCACGACCACCGTTCGCGGCAATTGCGACACGTCCTCGTCGAGCTCTTCCACGACGATGTCGAAGTCGGATTCGGATTCCGATTCCGCTACGAGCTCGGGTTGGTCCTCGATCTCAGGCTCATACGATGGCGATGCCGCACGTGAGCGTGACGATCCTGGTGATCGGGACGGTCGTTTTCGCGGCCGCGCGGCGGCAGCCACTTCGTCTTTGCCGGGCTCTTCTACTGTCGGCGCCGGTTCGTCGGAGGGCGTATCGTCAATCGCAATCGGCTCCTCTTCGAGCTCGAGCGCAAGGACAGGCGCTGCCGCGGGATCTTCGACAGAGGGCTGTTCCGGCGAGGCTGGCGCCACGAGCGCAGGTTGTTCGGCAACCGGCGAGAGGGAAAGCGACTGCGGGATGAGCCGTCCAATTTCGTGTGACTTGCCAACGAACAGCACGGCAGCAAAGGCCATGACCGTCGCGAGTGCCGAAAAGCCAATGGCCCTACGACGATTACGGGCTCGCGCGGGCGCAGCGAGCACGCTGAGCAATGCCTGGCGCATTTCGTTCGCGTTCTGGAAGCGCAGCCCAGGATGCCGCGATAGCGCCTTCATGAGCAGTTCGTCCACCGCATCGGGCAACCGCTTGTTCGGCACGCGATCTCGCGGTCGCTCGGGACTTCCCTTCATCTTTGCATCGACAATCGCCGCGGCACTTGCGCCAAGGTACGGGAGCTGTCCCGTGATCATCTCGTAAAGAACGCATCCCAAAGCGTACAGGTCCGCGCGTCCATCGACTCGACCGCCAGCAGCTTGCTCGGGGGCCATGTATTCCGGTGTGCCAAACAGCGTGAAACCAGCAGCAACCGCATTGTCTCCATTGGGCGCGCCAAGCACGGCTTCACCGATGTCCTCGGGCGTGTGCGCGAGCCCGAAATCGAGCACTTTGACGTGACCATCCTTGGTCAAGAAGATGTTTGCCGGCTTGACGTCTCGATGCACGACACCCGCCGAGTGCGCCGCTTCGAGCGTGCCGAGGACGCGCAGACCAATGCGGGCAGCAAACTGCCAATCGACATCGCGATCTCGCGTGAGCATCGCTTCCACGGTTTCGCCTTCGAGCAGCTCCATGACGCAGAACAGTCGGCCGTCTGCGGCGCGACCAAAGTCGTGAAGCTGCACGAGCCCATCGTGCGCAAGGCGCGACATGGCGCGGGCTTCTCGACGAAATCGCGCAGCGTATTCAGGGGATGAACCGTGTTCGGGCGCGAGGATCTTGACAGCAACGCGACGACCGAGGTCCACGTGTTCGGCTTCGTGCACGACGCTGCTCGCGCCTCCACCGATCTCGCGAACGAGACGCAGGCGCGTACCTGGTAAAACTCCGTGACCGGGCGTGGGTGCGTCCGAAAGGGCCGCGGGTTCTTCCTTGGTGGACGGGGCCGGCATGGCTGCGCGCGCGGCTGATACGAGACGGGCAAATTCGCGGCGAGACTTGCCGGGTTCGGCAGGAAAAAGGTTCGCCATGACGTTCGCCGTGCGAGCTCGAACGCCTCGTTCACCGCCGGGCAAAGGCGGTGCAGCCGCAAGGAGTTTGGCGAGATCTCGGGCTGCAAGACGTGCTGCGGCGTAACGCTCGTCGACGTCGAAAGCGGTGAGTTTGGCGAGGATGAGGTCGATCTCGATGGGGGCGCCGATATCCGCGGCGAGTGGCGGCAAATTCATCGCGTTTTTCGCTACGGCCGACATGTGTACGGCAGCATCGCCCTGCAAGAAACGCCGGCCTGCGCAGAGCTCCCAAAGCATTACGCCGAGCGCATAGAGGTCGACTCGAGCATCACCGGTGTCGCCATTGGCTACTTCGGGAGCGACATATCCGGGTTTGGCAAAAACAACCCCGCTCACCGTGCGGCATCGTCGATTGAGGCCCCGGGCGGTGCCGAAATCGATGATCTTCACATCGCCCGCATAGCTGACCATGACGTTCTGCGGCGACAGATCGCGGTGAACGATCGCCAGGCCTCGCCCCGAGGGATCCTTGCGTTCGTGCACGTGCGCGAGAGCCTCGGCGATCATCGTTGCAACAGCAACGGCTTCGGCCCAACCGACACGATATCCCAGCGCCAAAGCTCGACTACGCACGTCGCCGAGGCTCTTGCCTTCGATGTGTTCGACGACGGCGTAAGGTTGACCGCTCGCATCGTCGAGCGACGCCTCGATGACCTGTGCGACGCCGGAATGCTGGAGCTGGGCCTGGACGCGTGCTTCATCGAGGAAACGAGCGATGAAGCTGGGATCGGCCGAGTGATCACGACGAATGACTTTGACGACGACGGGTCGTTCGGCGCCCTCGATGCCCATGGTCGAGGCGAGGAAAACCTCGCCCATGCCGCCGCGCGCGAGCCTGCGGAGCAGGAGGTAGCGGCCAAGCGGGCGCGGGAGCTCGTCGCCGAGCACACCGGGGGTGGCGTCATCGTGGGAGGTGGCGTTTCGCGAGGCTTTGCCGGCAGCGTCGGTTTGGGATGCGGCTGCACGTGAGATGCGGTTGGAGTCGAGGGGGGCGGTGGCCATGGGATAAAGGTACACATGTAGGACAAGGTGGGCCAAATATTTGGGAGCATGTAGTTGTGTGGGTTGCGTTGCGCAACGGACCAGCTCCGAAAGTGGCTGGCACCTTTTAGAAGGGCGCGTGCTTACACCTCGAAAAGTGCCTGGCACCTTTTCCCGGAAGAGCGCGCGCTTACACCTCGAAAAGTGGCTGGCACCTTTTCCCGGAAGAGCGCGCTTACACCTCGAAAAGTGCCTGGCACCTTTTCCCGGAAGAGCGTGCGCTTACACCTCAAAAAGTGCCTGGCACCTTTTAGAAGGGCGGGCACCTTTTCCCGGAAGAGCGCGCGCTTACACCTCGAAAAGTGCCTGGCACCTTTTCCAAAAGTGCCTGGCACCTTTTTCCCCACCTTTTCCAAAAGTGCCTGGCACCTTTCCCTGCCCCTCTTCCCCCGCACGTCCAAAACGGAATCCACGAACGCAATTTTTCCACGTGCCTCGAATCACAATTGCCGACCAGCCTCAACTCCGGTATGGATCAGGCCGATGTTGCGGATCGCGCTTTTGCGGTTGCTCGCCATGCTGGCGTTTTTCGCCGCCACGTGGCTTGCCCCTCTGCGCGTGTTTGCCGCGATCATCCCCATCTGCGACGGAGACGCGGTCTCTGGTTGGAGCCCCGCAGCACAAACACCTCCGCCGTCCGATGCCGACTCCCCAGACGCTTGCCCCTCGAGCGCCGCTGCATCCGACGAGTTCGATCCCCAAGTCGCCGCCATGTGCGACGCTCGAGCCGCCACGGTCGTCGCGCCAAACCGAATCCACCCAATGTCGGACGCGCGCATCGATGCCGTCGTCTCTTGTGATGGGATCCATCACGGACCGTTCGCAAGTGCGCCCAAGAGCAACCACGGCGTCGACGGTTTGTCCTGGGTCAACGTGGAGCCCGCGACGCTTTCCGGGCCCATCGTGGTTCGTCCGGGGATCTACTTTGAGCTCCCACCAATGTTCATCGATGTAGGCTCGCCGCGCGCCGGCTTCGAGCGCGAAGTTTATCACCCCCCACGCGCGTGATCGTTCCGAGCGTCCTGCTGACGTTTCGTCAGTGGGCGCTTCGGATTTCCGCGCGGCGCCCGCCGCACTCGCCAAACGTGCTCTCGATTGCTCGCGATCCACGCGATGACAGTCCCGCACTTTGGCAACTCCGGTGGGTGCATTCGACAAGCTTCGAGTCGCTACCTCGAAGTCCCGCCCGCACCGCGAAAGCCGTGCAGGCGACGCGACGAGCTGTCCGAGATCGAACCTCGACGCGCCATTGAAGGCCGGCGGGAGCGATTTCGACCGTGCGTCGAGAAGAGGCGCTTATCGAAAGATCAGCGCCGGAAGCGAAGAGTTTCGTTCCGACAAACGTGTCGGGACCGGGTTTGCTTGCAGTTCCAAGGGAAAATCCCACGGCACGGCAAGCATCACACATGGGAAAGAGAGAAAAGGAATCATGAACAAGGGAACTGCCATCGTCGGCTTCCTCCTGTGCTTCATGGCAGGAATGGCGCTGATGTGGGGTGTCGACCGCGGAGCTGGAGCTCGCGGCGGCTCGGAAATCGCTGCAGAGGGATCCTCCCCCGCTGGCGCATGGGACGACTCGGATGCCGCCGTACCGGTATCGTCCAAAGATCCCACGTGGGGCTCACGTACGGCACCCGTCACACTCGTGCTCTTCAGCGACTTCGAATGCCCCTTCTGCACGAAGGTCGAAGCCACGTTGACACAACTCAAGCAGCAGTACGGCCCGCAGAAGCTGCGTATCGTTTGGAAGTCCAATCCACTTCCGTTCCACAAGAACGCCCGACCGGCATCCGTTGCTGCCGAGACGGTTTTCCGCCTCAAGGGATCCGAAGCATTTTGGAAATTCCACGAGCTTGCGTTCCAGAATCAGCGCGCCCTCACGCCTGAAAACTTCGAGACGTGGGCCGTTCAGGCAGGCGTCGACAAAGCCAAGTTCAAGGCCTCGTTCGACAAGCAAGAGTATGCCGCGAAGGTCGACGCAGACCTTGCAGCCGGCAAAGCAGCAGGCGTCTCCGGCACCCCGGCGTCGCTCATCAACGGCATTCTCTTGTCGGGCGCGCAGCCGATCGACAAGTTCAAGGCCGTCATCGACGAGCAGCTCGCTGCGGCCCAGAAGGCGATCGCGAGCGGCACGAAGCCCGAAAAGGTCTACGCCAAGCTCTCGCAAGAGAACAAGGCGAAGGCGCCTCCGACGCCCGCAAAGCAAGAGCCCGCCGAGGACAAGACGGTTTGGAAGGTCCCCGTTGGCAACTCTCCGGCCAAAGGCCCCGAAACGGCGCTCGTGACCATCGTCGAATGGTCCGACTTCCAATGCCCCTTCTGCGTCCGCGTCGTTCCCACGATCGACGAGATCGTCAAGACCTACGGCGACAAGGTGCGGTTTGTCTGGAAGCACAACCCGCTGCCGATGCATCCCCGCGCCGAGCCTGCCTCGGAGCTGACCCTCGAAGCGCGCGCGCAGAAGGGTGAAAAGGGCTTCTGGGATGCGTACGACCTGCTCTGGAAGAACAACCAGAAGCTCTCCGATGACGACCTCCTCGGTTACGCCAAGGAGCTCGGCCTCGATGTCGACAAGGCCAAGGACGCCATCGTCAACAAGAAGTACTCCGCGCAAATCACGGCCGACCAGGATCTGGCCGATGATCTCCAAGCGAGCGGCACACCGCACTTCTTCATCAACGGCCGCCGTCTCGTCGGCGCCCAACCGATCGAGAAGTTCAAGGCCGTCATCGACGAGGAAATCAAGAAGGCCCAGGAACTGCTCGGCAAGGGCGTTGCGCCGAAGGACCTCTACGACACCATCATCAAGGACGGCAAGACCCCGCCGCCGCCCGAGAAGAAGACCGTGGACCTTCCCCCGAGCGAGGCAGCTTGGAAGGGCAACGATAAGGCCAAGGTCATGATGCAGATCTTCAGCGACTTCGAGTGCCCGTACTGCAAGCGCGCAGAGGACACGGTTGCTCAGGTCGAGAAGGCGTTCGGCGACAAGATCAAGATCGTTTGGCGCCACAAACCCCTCCCCTTCCACAAGAACGCAATGCCCGCAGCGCTCGCGGCTGAAGAAGCCAAGAAGCAAAAGGGCAACGATGGCTTCTGGAAGATGCACGCCGCGCTCTTCAAGGCCGCTGGCACGCCCGACGCGTTCAGCCGCCCGAACATGGAAAAGGCCGCCGAAGAGCTCGGCCTGAACCTCGACAAGTTCAAGAAGGCGCTCGACACCGAAGAGCACAAGAAGTTCATCGAGGCCGAGAGCGCCGTTGCCGACAAGGCAGGCATCAGCGGCACGCCGGGCTTCTTGATCTCCGCAGCCGGCTCGACGACGGGCTACTTCATCAGCGGCGCGCAGCCGTTCCCGAAGTTCAAGAAGATGATCGACATGGTCATGAAAGAAGCGGGCGACAAGAAGTAGCCTCCCCCCCCAGCCCCCTCTCCAACACGTTGGAGAGGGGGAATTTCTACTGAGCGAACTGCGTTCGCCCCTCCTGCTCCCACCACAACAAGTACCGCACGTGCGCCGCCGCGCGTTCGTCACGCGCAGCATCGGCATCGAAGCCGAGATCTCGATTGATGACAGGCGCAAGCGCATCCGCTGCCATGCGTCGTACCTCGGCCGAATCGTGCAACAGCGAATCGATGATCCACTCCACGCGATGCCTCGAGGCGTTCGCGGAAAACCAATCACTCCATCGACGCGTATCGCGACCGAAGTCCTGACACGTCATCTGCACGAGCGCGCGGTGAACCGCATCGGCGACGTCGTGAACGGGATCCGCGAGCATCGCAATCAGCGCCGGAATCGTGGAAGGAATCGCAAGCTCACCAAGCGTCTCCAGGGCGATGACACGCCTACCCGAGCGATCGGCCGGGCTCCGCGCCGCTTGCTCGAGCATCGGAGCGAGTACGCTCGCTGCGTCGGGTACGGACGCCATGAGGTTCGTCGCAGATCGTCGAGCAACGCGACGCACCGAGGCATCGTCGTCGAAGAGCAATGTACCGACGACTTCGGCGGACTCGATACACGCGATCTCACCAAGCACGTGAGCAGCCCAGAATCGATCCTCGGAAAGAATCGATGTGGCCCGTTGCGCAACTTGCAGCACCGCATCGGCACCTATCGCAACGACGAGTGCGAACAGCGGCCCACAAGACGATGCTGCAGGCAAATCGGTCGAATCGCGATCGATTCCCGGCGCAAGAGGTCCGGGAAAACGCACCATGATGGCGGGCAACGCACGCTCGCCCATGTGAACGATGGCCTGCCCGGCATCATCGTCTGCACCGTTTGATTCGACAAACCGCTGCAGCAAAGCGACCGTTTCCCGTTCGGCTTGTTGCGCGGCCAAATTGGACGTGTCCGCGAAGGTTTGCTTTTCCAAACCACCCAGGCGCCTCGCTTGAACGGTGGGAGGCAGCGGCGGCCCCGCAAGCGTCGACGGCGTGGCGCTCGGAGCGGCAGGTTTGCCTGCGGAACCCAAGTTTGCCGGCAAGGGACGCGGAGCGACGACAGTCCTGCTTCGGCCTCCGAACGTCGGCGTGAAACCGCGACGTTGCGAGCGTGGAAGGCCTTGCACCGTCTGCTGCGGCGGCTCGTCGGACACGTCGGCGCCCGCGTCGAAATGCGCAACCGGCGCGATACGCGGACGCGAGAGTGGCCCATTCAAAAAACGCCGGCGACGCGAACCCGGACCTGATCGTTCGGACGGGGCAGCTGGATCGGGGACGTCACCGTCCGGCGCGGGTTCGCCAGACGATGACGTAGCGTCGCTATGGTTTGTCCCACTAGAACGAGCCGCTTGCCTCGCGCTGCGGGGAAGCACATCGGGAGGATCGCGACGAACGGGCGGGCTCGGCGACTCTTGAGAGCGAGTGGCTGCCGCCGAGATGAGCGTTGCCGTAGGCGCGGACTTCGTTGGCGGAAGACTCGCGGCTTGCGATTCCACAGCGCTTTCCGAATCGACACCGGTCGACGTATCGAGCGCACGCGCAAGCGCGGCCAACCCCACGGGTCGCAAGCCTTCACCACGTTCCGACGAAGGCATCGCGGGCGGCGCCACCGAAGGCGATCGTCCCGCCGCTCCGAGCTTCTTGCGCAAAATGATCCGCTCGAGCGCTTCCACGGTGCGACCCAAAACGATGATGACGTCGCCAAGCGCCGACAGGTCGACATCGACGTTCCCGTCATCGCCGAGGAGCAGGGCAACCACGCGGTTTTTCACGACAACCGGCAGGATGGCGATGGTCGCTCGATAACCGGTCTCGAAGCGTGCCTCGCGCGCCAAATCCCGCACGATCTGGACGTCGACGCCGTGTGAAACCGGTGAAACCGTGACCGGCGCTTTTCGCTCGCGCGCGAGCTGCAGCATGCTCGGCTGATCGAGCGGAATTCTCACGTTCTTGATTTGCGTCGCGGTGAGCCCCGGACCGGATGCATCGCGCCCGTCGGCCAATTCGCCGGAGACCACGAAAAGCACCGTGTATTCGAAAAATTGATGGGCAAACGAAAACAGGATGTCGAGCACGACGTCGGTAGTCGCTGCCGTGACAAGCTCCTCTTCGGCCATTTGCGCGGTAAACGGCCCCTTGCGACGAACTCGAACAGAACCGCGGCGCTCTTGCACGGGCGCTTCGATTTCAGCCTTGCGCACCTGCTCCCGTGCCTTGTGCTCACCTACGACGGTTCGTCGGAAAAAACCTCCTGCCGCTCGACCGCGGGCAGTGTCGCGACGTACCGAGCCTGCCGTTCGGCGCGATACCGGCGCGCCTTCTTCCTCTCCGGAAGCCTTGGTTTCAGCCTTGCCCGCCATCGCTGCGAGCCTTTGAGCGGGCACCGTCTCCGGCATGTCGTCGCTCGTGAGCGGCCGCCAATCCGCCGGAGGCTCGACGACTTGCACGACAGGCACCCGCGTCGTCCATGCGGGCGCATTGCCCTTGGCAAGAGCTACGTCGCCTGGAATCGTCTGCGGAGGAATCGTCGGAGCACCAACGGAATCCACCGATCCACCTGCGAGTGAAGCGGCGGGCGGTTCCGACTCTTTGCGTCGTGTAGGCTGTTCGGGAGGCGCTTGCTTTGGCGCGGCTGGAGCCACAGGCACCGGCTTTCCACCCGTCAGCAATGTCGACGGCGTTTGCGTCGCCGGACGCGATGCAGCCATTTCCACGAATGGCAGCGCAGAGACCTGCGTGGGCTCGTCCTGAATGTCGAACCTCGACTCCCCTGGCATCGCCCCAGGTTCGCCAAGCTTGCCGAGCAGTCGAGTGAAACGACGTTCGAGCGGCATTCGGTATGCCTTGGAAATCGCCTGCCGAATACGAGCTAGCGGAGCAACGAGCTGCACCACCGTGAAAGGCGAACCAAGCCCCAGAGCCGCAGTCGCATCGATGAAGGGTTCGGCGACCGCGACTTTCAACGCCGCACCCGACAGCGAAAGGGGCATGACGTTGTGCTCACTTGCCATGTCCGCCGAGACCAACCGCAGCGCCTCGTGCGATGCCGCGGGCAAGCTGCCGAGCGGCGCAGCTTCGAGCCCGGACGCTTCAGCAAGCACTGCCAAAAGCAGCTCCTCGCCCGCGCCGCCGACTTCGAGCAGATTCGTAGCCAGGTCGGAACCATGCACGACTTGCCGTGCAATCGCGTCTTCGATCGCGCGCATGGGCACGCCGCGCCCTGCGAGCAGAGAACTGAGCGTCGATAACGGTGCGCGTTCAGCCAATGGTACGCCTCGACTCGTTTGGAAACACTGGGGATTCGGAACGCCAAGGCACTCCGAACTGGTGCGTCAATGGTAGACGAAGTTCACCCCGGGAGGGCAAAGGACGTGCAAGCATCAAGGCACCGCCTGCAAGGCGATTGGCGGCAAGTTTGATGGGCGGATCACGCCCAACTGCTGCCCCGTTTGGCGCTCGAAAACCACGACGCCCGTCTCACATGGCGGTCTCGAACCCACCAAAATCCGTTCACCGACGACCGCCAAGCCCATGTGGCAAAAGCCGCCATCGGGCATATCGGAACCGCGGCTGTCGATGAGCGTGGAGGCCACCTGCCCCGTCTGTGGATCGATGCGCACGACATGCGTCGCATTGATGTCGGGATTGTCCGTGTTCGAAACAATCATGTAGGCCTCGTCTGGAGCAGCCAAGACAACCTCCGTCACGGATCCTCCGAGCTCGGTTTCACGCCCGAAGCCGACTACGTTGCCGCCTTTCAGATCCACCATCGCCGCTGCGTCGCCATCGTCGATTTCGAGAAATCGGCCCGGCAGTGCGACAGCAATGGTGCTTCCGGACGCATCCCACGGTGCAGCAGTCATGCGACCAAAAGGATTCGCTCCACCAAGTTCGATGCTCTTCACGACCTGACGTGTCGCGACATCGATCTCGACGATGATCCCAGGTCCCGACGGCTCATAGCCACCGCAACGATCAATCCGCTCGATGGTCACATACGCGCGGTCACCCACGATTCGCACGGCAGAAGCTTCCGGAAGTCCGTCGGCATCGGCGAACATCGACAGGTCGACCTTTCCGGAAAAGCTGCCGTCGGACTCGACGATGGCCACGGTGGGTTTGTCCCAGCGAGTCACCCAAAGCCGGCCGTCTGCATCGATATCGGCATCCTGAGGGTTTGTCCCTTTGACGGCTTGATTGCATGCGAGCACGTGCGTTTCGTCGAGCTCGGCATCCTCGTACGGGACAAACGTTCGTCCGAACGAAAGGCTGTCCGCATGTACCTCGTGCACGAGCTGATCATCACGCGCGACGACGAAAACGTCGTTGCGACCGCCTGCCAAGGCGGGATCGGTGCCGAGTGCGATGTCGGGGACTTCCGTCAAGCAGCCATCCGCATCGATACGACCGAGGCCACTGACTTGAAACGTCGACAAGAGGACGAGGGATGCGGCGTCGATCGCGATGCCTGAACACGTACGCGACAAACCTGGCGATTCGCCACAGCCTGCAAGGAACGGAGCAACGGCAAATCCGCACACGACGAGCAACGGATGGCGCATCCGCACACGGGAGCATGTCCGCATGCATGTCGCAACTCGCGGTCAGCGGGTGAGCACGCAGCGCAGCACGATGCCCGAAGAGTTCGCATCGGCAGGGGATTCGACGGCCAGCGAACCACCATGTTCTTCGAAGATCGCGCGTGATATCGCGAGCCCCAGTCCGAGCCGCACTTTGCGCTTTCCTTGGGGCAGCAAAGAGGCGAGCTCATTTTCGACGAATGGCTCGAAGAGGCGCTCCTTGACTGGATCGGGAATGGTGGGGCCTTCGTCGAAGATACGGACGACGGGGACGCCATCGTCGAACGTCGCCGACACGCGCACGGATGGGCTTGGCGCACGCAGCATGGCGAAGTCCAGAACGTACAGAAGAGCGCGCGCGAGCATGTCTGCGTCAGCCGTGAATTCGCGATCTCCACCGTCCATGATCTCGACGTTCGGACGAACTCCACGCAGTGCTGCGAGCTTGGTCGACCGTGTAACGACGTCGTCGAGCAATTCCTGCAGGCGTGTGGGCGCGGGCAGGAGCGGCTTGGGTTTGTCGAGCAGCCACACGCTATCGTCGAACTCCTCGATCAACCGAGTCAGTCGCTCGCCAGCGTCCCCAACACGTTCGAGCATGTCGCGCGGGGGAACCGCAGCGTCACGGCCGAAACGCAGCATGTAGTGCACACCGGCGAGCATGGTCGACAGCTCGCCCCGGAGGTCATGCGCTACGCGATCGACAAAGATCTCGTCGACAATCATGAGTGTTCACCTGGAGCACGGACGCAGGTCCAACCAGTGCCAGAATGGGACGGTGGCGCGCATGAGTTGGCCGAAAGGGAAGGTTTTTCGCAGAGGAACACGACAAACGCGAAAGAACGGAAATCACGGGGTACATCAGGGCAATCAACGCCATACAGCCGCACGTTGCGCATTCGCCAATCCGAATCAAAACAATGCTTCGCCGGCACCGTCGCACGCCGCAGCAATTGCGGCGTATCGACACACGCGCGCGGAGAAAACGGAATGTCGGAAAGTGCTAGCGAGGCGGGCACGACGCGAAAATCGGTCCCTCGAGTACTGATTGTCGACGACGACACGGACTTCCTGGACAACGCCCAAGCGGCCCTCGAAGCGCACGGGTTCAACGTGGATCGTGCCAAAGGCGGCCTCCGTGGCGTGTTTCTGGCGACGCAGGACGTGCCGGATGCCGTGCTGTGCGACCTGCGTATGCCTGGAATCGATGGGTTTGTCGTGGCTGAAGCCCTACGTGCAGACCCAGCCACGAGGCACACGGCACTCTTTGCGTGTACGGGACGACGCGACCTGTCGACGCGCGCGATGCTCGCCAACAGCGCATTCGACGCGGTCCTCATCAAGCCGGTGGATTGGGACGAGGCTGCCCGACAGCTTTGGCAAACCATCAACGCGCACACGCAATCTTGACGTGCATCGCAGAGGCGCATCGTCCCTCCCCTGGTGCGGAATCACTCCGCTCAAACGGCATGCGTCATTCCAGAAAGAACTCGGCGTATTTCGTTCAGAAGTACTTCGGGCAAACAAGGCTTCGTCAAAAACGCTGCGCACCCTGCTGCGCGCGCATCACGCGAGTGGCCTGCGACTGCGTGACCCGTGAGCGCCAGGACGGGAATGCGCTTGGTCCTTTCGTCGCTCTTCAAGCATCGCGTCGCTTCGAGTCCATCGAGCTCCGGAAGCGACAAGTCCATCAGTATCAAGTCGGGCAGTAGAGAAAACGCTCGCTCGATTGCCTCTTTGCCCGTCGCAGCTTGAGCAACTCGGAAACCAGAAAACGACAAGAACTCCGTAAACATCTCCCGATTGTCGTCGAAGTCGTCAACGATCAGCACCAGCGGAGAATCTGCGTCGCGGACCTCCATGCGCCTGCTGTCATCTCGCGTCGTCACGTGTTGAACCCCCCATGCTGAAGGATGCCATCATCTCGTAGACACTCGATCGTACACCACGCTTTCGCTGTCGTAGCTGACCGTTTGACGGCGGTGCATACGAGAAACGATGCGACTTCCCATCGTCCCGCGTGTGGCGGACCGAGCAACCTCATCCTCGTGTCGGGAAACGCCTGACGGGCCACCGTCATGGAAATACCGACCCGGAACTACGGAGGGCACGGACTGCACTCTGTCCGCGAATACGCCGTAGTCTGAAAGCAGTCGAGGGAACGCGTGGCGACATCGAACAAGGGAACCAAGCAGCAGGGCGCGGCGAGTGCCGACAGCAACACAACGGTTCGCGATCGTAAGGATGGCGTTGGCAACAGGTCGGCAAGCGAGTCTCTCGCCGAGCGCTGCCAGCGCATCCAGCAGCGGGCGGATGCGGCGGAGGCGCGGCGTGCCGATCTGTTGCAAATCGCAACGCACGACTTGCGCAATCCGCTCGGGGTCATTCTCGTGACGACGACGATGCTTGCGCGCGAAGCCGCCTCGCCGCAGCAAGCGCGTCAAATCGCCGCGATCCGCCGCTCTGCGGGCGAGATGAATCAGATCATCGAAGACCTCGTGGATGCCTCGAGCATCGACGCTGGCGGGCTCTTGCTTGGTCAAGACGTGTACGACGCAGCGGAGATCGTGCAGGAAGCATTCGCTGCGGCCACGGCATCAGCGAGCGACAAATCGATCACGGTGGAAGCGAACATCGCCGACGGCCTGCCATTGCTTTACGTCGATCGAAGCCGGCTACTCCAAGTGTTCTCACGGATCGTGGGCAACGCGTTGCGCTTCATGCCCAAGACAGGGTCGCTCACCATCGGTGCCGAACGAATCGGCCAGGCGGTACGGTTTTACGTGACAGACTCGGGCCCAGGTGTCCCGGAGTCTCAACGACCATTCGTGTTCTCACGACGCCCGCCTCCCGAACGACGAACGTGTCGCGGCACGGGGCTCGGAATGTTCGTGGCCAAAGGGATTGTCGAAGCGCACGGCGGGCACATTGAAATGACGACCGACGTTGCGCGCGGAAGCACGGTGTCGTTCACGCTTCCTGCGATGAGCGGCGATCGAACAGAGGTTTGACGGGCAGCGGGCGCCACCGAAAAGTGGCGCCCAGACGAGGGGGACTCAGAGCGTCGGATCCGACGTGAAACAGCAGCGGAATCCGAGGTCGTAGAGTTGGAACGCGTTGTTGGTCGTCGTGTAGAAGTCGAACGTGCACGTCGAGCCGCCCGTATCGGCGTTGAACGCACCGCCCATGAGCGGATACGTGCCCGGCGCACTGCGCGTGATCTCGCGGATGTTGCCCGTGATGTCGTAGATCCTGTTGGTCGCGGCGGTATTGCCTTGCAGGTTTGACCAGTCCGACCAGCAGTTTTGCAAGAGGCTCGACGCCGTGGGCAAGAGGCCATCCTGGTCGCCGGTGGTACCGGGGACGAAGTCGTACGGCTGCAAGTTGCAGAACTTGGTCCCCGTGTGCGCGGACGTGCATGCGGAGCCGCGTGGGTTGTAGCCCCACGAGCACGACGCCGTTGCCTGACAAGAGCTGGTCCAATCCGCCGTGGCGCAGATGGATCCGCCCATGGCTACGCACGTCTGTTCGACTTCGAGCGGCGTGACGTTGAACCAGGGCAGCTTGCTCGGAACCGAGCACGCACGGGTCTTGTCGAGCGTCGTGCCTGCTGGAGCGCTCGTCTGATAGCCGTTGCCGCTGCCGGCCGAAATGGTCGTCGCAGTCGGCCTGCTGGCTTCGTAGCTGTAGATCCACTTGGCTGCCGCGATCTTCGTGACGGCAGGTTTGACGAAGTACGCCGTGTCCGCGCCCTTGGATGTGAAGACCTCGTCGATGCTGCCGTCGCAGTCGTTGTCGACGCCGTCACACAGCTCGGTGCAACCGCCGGGCAAACCTGCGCAGTTTGCCTTGACGGCACTGCATGTGGTCGCTGAGGCACCCGCGCAGAGGTACGTACCCGTCGTGCGACAAGCGCCATGGCCCGGGACGGGGTTGGCATCGTCGCTTGCACAGGCTTGACCGTAATTGGCGACGTTTTCGTTGAGGTTGCCGTCGCAATCGTTGTCGAGCAGGTCGCAGATCTCGTCGTTCGACGAACAGCCGCCCGTGCAAACGCCTGCGGGGAACGTGCATTGCCAAGCGCCACCGATACACGCGACGGAGATGCCCGTGGTGCATTCGGGACGCGTGGCTGCAGGGCTCACTCCGCAAACCTGAACGGGCGTCGGGGTCTGGACGTTTTCGTCGATCGCCCCGTTGCAGTTGTCGTCCAAGCCGTTGCACGACTCTTGCGCCTGCGTGAATTGACACGCGTATTCGCAGGTGTTGTTGCCATCCAAGTCGTAGTAGCCGTTTTCGCATCCTTGGAAGGCGCACATGCCGTTGACGCAACCCCAGATGGCGTGCACGGCGCTCGCGTAGCAGTTGTTGCCGCACGAGCCGCAGTTGGCCACGTCATTCTGCAGGTTGGGTTGACCCGTCAGCACGCCGTCGCAGTTCGAATCGACGCCGCAGGCATCGATCGGGCTGGTTGGTCCAACGGAACCCTGACATGTCTGCACGCCGGACGTGCATTGGAACGTGCCCGCCATGCACGGTGACGTGGCACCGGCAGGTGGCGGAACGGGCACGTTGCACGGGCCGAGCATCAAGTTGTCATCGACGACGCCATCGCAATCGTTGTCGATTGCGTCGCAGACCTCGTTGGTCGGACCCACGAATCCCGTGCACGCCCCGCCGCAAGCCTGCGTGCCTCGCTTGCACTGGCTCGAGCCGCCGTAAACGAGGTTCGGGGGCGTGCCCGCGGGAACGCATTGCTGCGGGGGCAAGCCTTCATCGACGGAGCCGTCACAGTCGTCGTCGACCATGTTGCAGATCTCGGTCGTCGGATCGACGTTGCCGACGCACGCAAGGTTCGTCCCGACGCACTGGAACGTGCCGAGCATGCAGGGTGAGGTGCTGCTCTGACCGCAAGGTGTACCGACGCCCGAGACGTCATCGATGGTGCCGTCGCAGTCGTCGTCGATCATGTTGCACGTTTCGGTCGTCGGAGAGACGGCGCCTTGGCATGTCTTCACGCCGGCCACGCATTGCGTGACACCGAATTGACAAGCGCCTACGTCCGTCGCGGGACCGCACTGCATGCCGACGTCGCTCGGGTTGTCGTCGATCATGCCGTCGCAATCGTTGTCGATGCCATCGCACGTCTCGGTGCTCGGATTGATGGCGCCGATGCATTGAAGCGCGCCGTTGATGCACTGCTGCGTGCCTCGCTTGCACGGGTAGATGTTGCTGATGCCGCACAGCATGCCCGCATCGCCGGGGTTGTCGTCGACTTGACCGTTGCAGTCGTCGTCGAGGTTGTTGCAGGTCTCGGGCACCTGTCCCGGAACTTTGACGTTTGGCCCGACGCACTGGTAGTCGTTGCCCACGCACGCAAACGTGCCTGCGTTGGCAATCAGTCCGCAAATGCCCTTCGGATCGCCAAAGCACAGCGCTCCAATTTGCACGTCACCCGACAGATCGTCAGCGCTGTCGATGAGCCCATCGCAGTCGTTGTCGATGCCGTCACCACACTTCTCGACGCCTCCGTTGGTCGGGTTGCAGGCGTATTCGCAACCCGTGGCGTAGGACTTGTCGAGGTCGATCCAGCCCGGATCACACGCTGCAATCGAGCACTTCGTATTGGCCGGCGTGCACGCTTCGCCAGCCATTGCCGTCGACGTGCAGTCGGGCGTGCCGTGAAGCACGACGCAGTTGTTGCCGCATGCGCCGCAATCGGTCGTGCTCGTGCAAACGTCGACGTCCTCGTCCTTGAGATTGTCGCAGTCGTCGTCTTTGTTGTTGCACAAAGTATCGTCGTCTGCGGTCTTGACGCAGTAGTACTCGCACTTGCAGTCGCCGTTGAGGTCGTAATACCCGGCGGCACAAGCAGCGAGACCGTTCTGGCCGCATTGGCAGGTCCCCGGCGTATTCGGAGTCCCGTCCCAAGCGCAGGCGATTCCGGCCGGGTTGGCGTTGTCGAGCAACGCGTAACAGTTGTTGTCACACGTGCCGCACGTCTTCGGACTGTTGAAGTTGATGTCCGCGCTGTCGTCGGTCATCCCGTTGCAGTCGTTGTCGAGGTTGTCGCAGATCTCGATGCCTCCGTTTGTCTGGACGCACCCTCCGCTGCCGGCCTGACCGCTGCTGGTGCCACATTGACCGAAGAGGCAACCACCTTCGCCGCCCAAGCCGCCACCTTGACCTTGACCACCGGTGCCGCCGGCACCGCCGACGGAGGTGCCGGATCCACCGCTCGGCGCGTCACCGGCACAATTGTCCCAGCAGAACGCCTCGGTCTGACAGCCCGTCGTGCCGAACGCGCCGAGCGCGGACACTGCGAGCATTGAGAAGAATGCACTGAGGGGTTTACGAAGCGAGTTCATCGCGACACCTCCTTGGCGCCGCGACGGCCCGTCGTACGCCTGCGCCAAATGCCCAGCGCAAGCGCTGCAAGTGCCCACGCGAAGCCGCTTGTTCGGTCCTTTGCGCCGACTTCGCAAGCGCAGCCACCACCGCCCGTGGGCAGACCCCACACGCCGGTATCTGCTGCCGCGCCTGCCGCGCCGCCCATGCCCGAGCTACCCGACGATGACGACGATGACGTGGTTTCGCCGCCGCCTACGCCACCACCGCCACTGCCACCGCTTCCACCGCTGCCGCCTTGGCCCGTAAAGCAGTCGCCGTTCTGGCAGGTTTGTCCGGACGGACAAACCACACCGGCGCAGGGATCGTTGCCGCACATGCCCGTGACCGGATCGCAAACCCCGCCGTTGGCGCACGGCATGGTGCAGTTGTTCGTCACGCACGCCGGTGGCATCTGCGTGTAATCACAGACTTGGCCCGCCGCACACATGGGGCTGCAGTCCGCAACGCAAGTGCCGTTCTTGCAGACTTCACCGGGGTTGCATTGCTTGCCCGCGCAAGACTCGATGCAGGTGAACGTGGTGAAGTCGCCGCTCGGCTGGCACTCCTGGCCGGGACACGAATCCGGTTTGCACGGGTTCGTCACGCACGAACCGTTGTTGCACACCTGATCGCAGCCTTGACAAGGCGCGCCGAAGCAGTTGTTCGGGACGCACTTTCCTGCGTTCGGACCGTAGTCGGTGCAGATTTCACCACCAGCACACGTCACGCCGTCGCACGGATTCTTGCACCCCGTGGCAGCGCCCTTGCAGACGCAGACCGGAGGCACGACGCAGTTGGCATTCGCCGGTGAACCCGCGGGAGCACAGAGCACCGTGTTGTCCGCGTTGAGCACCGTCTTCTTCGTGCAATCGCCGCAGTTGTCGGGGATGCAGAAGGGCCCGAGGTTCGTGCCGGTGTCGCTCGCAATGACGTCCTCGCACTTCTGACCGGGCGGACACGGGAACTCGCCGACGTCGCACGGAGCCGCGCACGCGCACACGGTGCCCGATTTCACGCACGAGTTGCCTGGTGCGCAGATCGGCGACGCGTTCGGATCTTGTTCGTCGTTCGTCCCGTCGCAATCGTTGTCGTCGCAATCGCACGACTCTTCTTGCGGGCCTGTGCCACCAAGACACTGGAACAGCCCGTTCACGCAGGCGTATTGGCCTTGCTGACACGCGCCGGTGTCGACGCCGCAAAGGTCGCCAACGGACGCCATCGGGGGCGGACTCGGATTGGCCGTGCCGTCGATGCCGTCGGGAGCAGGACCCGTTTCATCGACCGCGCCGTCGCAATCGTTGTCGATGCCGTCGCAAACCTCGGGCTGCGGGCCCGTGCCGCCGACGCACACGTTGCCGCCCATGCCATCGCATTCGAGAATGCCCGGCATGCACGCGCCCTTGTCGCGAGGCCCAGGGTAGAGCGTCGTGTCGTACATCGGCGTGCAGGAGCCGCCGACGACGATGCCGTTGTCGATGACGCCGTCGCAATCATCATCGAGCCCGTTGCAGAGCTCCGACTTCGGTCCAACGTCACCGACGCAATCGAGGATGCCGCCGGCACAATCGATGACACCCGACACGCATTCGCCTTCGTCGCTACCGCAAACGGCACCCTCGCCAGGGAACATCCCCTCGTCGATCGCGCCATCGCAGTTGTTGTCCAAGCCGTCGCAGGCTTCGGCTTGCGGAGGATTGTCGCCCTGACAAACCCAGCCGAGCGCGCCTTGACAAGCGAGCGTGCCCTTGTTGCAGGGCGCCATGAGCGTACCGACGTCGCTGCACGAAGCGCCCGGAGGCGGGCACCACTCGAAGCCGCCGAACGAACAGCAGTTGCCGGGAAGCGACCAGCAACCGTTCAGGTTTGGCGGAGGCGCATCGGCAAGCGGCGCGTTGTCGACCAAGCCATCGCAGTTGTTGTCGATGCCGTCGCAGAGCTCGCCTTGCGGCTGAACTCCGCCCTGACAAACCACCATGCCACCTACACACGCCGTGGTTCCAAGCGTGCACGGAGGCTGATTGACGCCACACGGTTGGCCAACGCCCGGCACGCCGTCGTCGATCGCGCCGTCGCAGTCGTTGTCTTTGTTGTCGCAAACTTCCGTCGTCGGGCCGACGGCGCCGACGCAAATGATGCCGTTCGCGCTGCATTGCGCGACGCCAGCAACGCACTCGCCTTGGTCGGTTCCGCAGGGCAAACCCACGCCCGTGACGTCGTCGACCATGCCATCGCAATCGTTATCGGCGCTGTCGCAAACCTCTGCGGACGGGCCGAGCGGTCCTTGGCATGTCCAGCCCCCCATCGAACAGACGAGCGTGCCTGCCGAACAGGGCGACGTGAGCGTGCCGGTTCCATTGCAGGTCGCACCGGCCGGCGGACACCACTGCAGACCGGCAAACGAGCAGCAATTGCCCGCATCGGTCCAGCAGCCATTCATCCCCGCAGCCGGACCGTCCGCGAGCGGCGCGTCGTCAACGACACCGTTGCAGTTGTTGTCGATGTTGTCGCAGACCTCGGGAGTCGGCTGCGTGCCGCCTTGACAAACCAGCGCACCGTTCACGCAAGCAAGCGCTCCCGGCGTACACGGCGAAATGGCCGTACCACACGGAGATCCCACGCCGGTTGCACCTTCATCGACCTGCCCGTCGCAATCGTTGTCGATGCCGTCGCAGACCTCGGTGGAGGGCCCGACGAACCCCGAGCAGACGCTGCTGCCGCATGCTTGCGTGCCCATCTTGCATTGGCTCGGCGGGTTGTAGTTCAACCCGGGCGGCGTTCCTGCAGGCACACACGCGATTCCTGGAACGCCATCGTCCGTGATGCCGTCGCAGTCGTTGTCGATCATGTCGCAGATTTCGGGCAGCGGATTGTTGTTGCAGGGCTGATAGCCGCCGCCCGCTACGCACGTGCCAACGGGAACGTTTTGCGGAGCCGAACAGGCTTGCGTACCCGTGCAGTTCGCGGGGTTCGCCAAACCGCACGGGATCGCGGCAACGCCATCGTCCGCCACGCCGTCGCAATCGTTGTCGCAACCATCGCAAATCTCGGGCGACGGAATGCAAGGAGCGCAGCCGCCGATTTCATCGACCTGGTTGTCGCAGTCGTTGTCTTTGCCGTCGCAGATCTCGGTCGAGGGACATGCCGCGGGGTTGCCGCACTTGAGCTGCCCTTCGTCGACGCCGTCCGAACAGTTGTTGTCGTTCTCGTCGCAGACGTCGCCGGGGTTGTAACAGAGCCAGTTGGCGGGCTGCGTCTGCTGCGTGGGCGTGGTGCACGGCAGGAGCGCTTGGTTGCCGTCCGGATCGGCTGGCGAGATGGACGCGGTGTAGTTGTTGAGGCACGTCGTCCGCTGCCCCTGCGTCGCCCAAGTGCAGCAGGTTTGCTGCTGGTTGCAGTAGTGCTTGTAGCCCTCGTCCGTGCAGCCGTTGCAGTTGTCGTCGCCGTTGTTGCAAACCTCGGGTTTGATTGCACCACCAATGATCTGCGCGAATGCACTCGCGAGCTGGACCTCGTTGTTCGCGAGAATCGACGCGTTCGTGCCACCTGCGGCGGCGATCTGATTCGTCGCCGTCACGGAGCCGCCCGCGAAGTTGATGACGTGAACCGGGACCTTCCACGTCTTGCCGCCAATCGTCACGCCGTTGTTGAACAGGTTCGATGCGGCATTGACTGCGTCCGTTTGCGAGTCACAGCTCTCGTCGCCGTCGGTCAACAGAATGACGTTGATGCTGCGACATGCTCGATCGTTGGTATCCGCCGGGGTCCCGAACGTGTACGTGGGATTGGGGCAGTAGTTGCTGTTCGTCCATCGCGTCCAGCCTGCTCGCAGATATTGAGTGACGGCCTCGAGCGAGCCGGCGATGGGCGTGCTGCCTGCCGCGAAGAGCTCGCGGCTGCTGTCGCATTGTCCATCGAACCACTGGAGAAGCTCGGCGGTGTTCGGCTGGGGCTGTCCAGGAGGGAGCCACCACGCATCCTTGGTGATGCCGAAGACGACGTTTGCGCCGTTGCGCCACGTGCCTTCCGGAAGGTTTGGCAGGGATGGCCCAGCTCCGGGAACATGCTGGCGTGTTGCCGCAAGCGGTGCCACCGGCGTCCTGAAACACGTTCCAATTGCACTTGGCGTCGTAAAAGTCGGAGTTACACGTGCCTCCGGTCGGTGTTCCGCAGTCGCTGCCGCACGCGCCGCCACTACAACCAGACAAGTAGCTGGCGAACGTTGCGAGGCCAAAGTTCACCTCGCCGCTGAACGCCTGCACGGTTTGCCGGAGAGCACACTTGGCGTCATTGAGGCGACTGGGATTCATGCCGCAGGAATTCAGCGCGTATCCCGCGGCATTCTGGTTGCATTCCGTGGGGTAGTTCGTGGGCGGCGTCGTACACGCCGTCATCGATCCGGACGTATCGACGACGAGCATGAAGTAGGGCCTTGCCGGCGCAGGCCAATCGGCCGGGTTGAACGAAAGACACGCGGCGGGTTCCTGCGCGCTCGCCGGCTGCATACATGCAGCCGCCGCCGCCAAACCAGAAAGCACCGCCAACGAGGTCAATAAACCTTTCGAAGGCTGCCGAAATAAAGCCATAAAGTGCTCCGCTTGGAAACGCGCAATGCGCCCCGAATGACCCACGTTCACTCACGCCTCACGGACGCAAGCCTTTGGCAAAGATCTCACGACTTTCCGCGCCGGTACAAGAGCCGAGCCACCGAGCCGTCGACATGCGCTCGCAGAAGACGCCCAAATCACCAGCGCCCAGAGATCTCGCTGCGTCAAAGCACAGGGCGCACCGCATCGCAGTGCGCCCTCACACGCTCATTCCTCGAAATCGAGGCGACCTCTTTCAAGGATTGACAGACAAGAGAAAAACATCATCACCGGCCGCCGTGAGCACGCCGGTGCCGAAGTCGGCCGTTCCATTGAAGGATCCCGTGACCGCAACGCCGCCCGTCGTCGGATCGATGGCCATCGCTTGCGTCAGTTGAACACCCGGACCCGGGTACGTGCGAAGCCAGACGGGACAACCCTTCGAATTCAAACGCGCCACGTACCCGTCGAACGCCCCTGCGCTCATCGTCGGCATGCCCGTATCGAAGTCGATCGAGCCCGAGAAATTCCCCGCGACGAACACATCGCCGTTCGGTGCCATCGCAACACCCATCGCCGTCTGCGATTCGCTATCGCCGAACGTCTTTGTGAACGTATGCGCTCCCGCTGCAGTCAACACCGTGACGAACGCATCGTCGGTGCCGGGGTTCGTGACGGGCATGCCTCCAAGGTCGAACGTGCCGCGGAAGTTGCCGCCCACGATCACTTCGCCGTTCGGCCCAACCGCCACCGCGTTCGCCTTCGCGCTGCCCTCCGCATCCCCGGTGCTCAACTTCGCCCACGCCGCAACGCCGAGCGAATCGAGCTTTGCGACGAACGCACTCGTTTTCGACGTCGCCGTCATCGCGCCACCGCCGAAGTCGATCGAGCCCGCTACGTCACCAGCAAGATACACGTTGCCCATCGCATCGAGCCACACGGCGCGCGCGTATTGATCCGCCGCATCGCCGAATTGACGACTCCACTGATACACGCCCGCGCTGTTGTACTTCGCCGCAAACGCATCTTGCGCACCCGCGCTCGTATGGTTTGCCCCACCAAAATTGACGCTATTCTGGAAGCTTCCCACGATGATCACGTTGCCCGCGGAGTCGACGGACAAACCACGCGCATTCTGCACGTTTTCGTCGCCATACCGCTGGCTCCACACGTGGTTTCCGTCGGACGTGAGTTTGGCGAGAAAAATATCGACGAAGAGATTTCCGTTTGCATTCAAAGCACCCCCGCCGAAGTTGATGCTGCCCTTGAAGCTTCCCGTGACGTACACGTTGCCATTGGAATCCGCTCCAATGCCCGAAGCCGTCTGCAACTGACCATCGCCAAACTGCTTTGCCCACAAAAGTTGTCCTGCAGGCGTGAACTTTGCGACGAACACATCGTCCATGCCGGCGCTGTTCAGCGTCGTTCCACCCAAATTGATGCTGCCCGCAAATGATCCCGCGAGGAGGATGTTGCCCGACTTGTCGAATGCAACAGCGGCCCCCGTCTGCACGCTCGCATCGCCAAACGCCGCCGCTACCTTCGTCGGTCCACCGGTCGGATCGCCTGTCGGGCAACTTGGAACAGCACCCGACGAACTGCTGCTCGAGCTGCTGCTGCTCGAGACGCTGCCAGTGTTGCTGCTGGTCGTGAAGTCTTCGAGCCCCGTGCCACCATCACCACTCGATGAGGTACCCGCGCCACCAGCACCCGTCGTGTTCGTCGGTTGAGCATCGCCACAGGCTCCCGCCAAAAACGCGGCACAGGCCGACACGATGCCCGTCATTGCGCCGATCTTTTTCATGAGACCCAGTGACGACCGATTGGCCACCGAACGGTGATTTTTCCGAGTGCGCATGGAAAGGTACTCCTCTTGGCAGGTGCAAGAAATTGATACGCCCTGATCATCAAGGCGAGAGCGTACGAAGGTAAATGATTCGAGTTGAAACCGGACCCGGTTTCAGACGGGGCCTGGATTTGAGCGCTTGCTCCAGCTTCAAGCCAGAAGCTGCTTGGCAATGACGATGCGCTGAATCTGGCTCGTGCCTTCGTAGATTTGCAGCACCTTCGCATCGCGCATCAGCTTCTCGACCGGATACTCTTTGACGAAACCGTTGCCGCCAAAGACTTGCACCGCGTCGACCGCCGTCTGCATCGCGCTGTCGGCACCATACGCCTTCGCAAAGCTCGACACGATGGGATCACGCACGCCGTTATCGAGGTTCCACGCAGCCTTCTGATACAAAAGACGCGTGCCCTCCGTGCGAATCGCCATCTCGGCGATCATCCATTGGATGAGCTGATGATTCGCGATCGCCGTGCCAAACGTCTTGCGCTCCTTGGCGTACGCGATGCACTCGTCGAGGCACCGGCGCATGAGGCCCGTCGCCGCAGCTCCAATGTCGGGACGCGTCTGATTGAACGTCTCCATCGCGAGCTTGAAGCCCTTACCCTCGGGCGCCAAAAGGTTTGCCTTCGGAACGACGACATCATCGAGGAACACTTGCGCCGTGTCGCTCGCGCGCTGGCCGAGTTTGTCCTCTTTCTTGCCCACGCGTAGTCCTGGCGTGTCGCGATCGACGATGAACGCGGCGATGCCCTTGTGCCGAAGGTCGGGGTTGCTCGTCGCGAAAATCACGTAGAAGCTCGCGTAACTCGCGTTCGTGATCCAGCACTTCTGTCCATTCAAGACGTAGTCGTCGCCGTGCTTGGAAAAACGCGTCTTGAGGCCCGCGACGTCACTGCCCGCATCCGGCTCGCTCGTCGCATAACTCGCCATGATCGGCTCGGCGACCAGCTTGCCGAAGTACTTCTTTTTCTGCTCTTCGGTGCCACCGAGCTTGATGGGCGTCAGCGCGAGACCATTGGCAAGCATGCTCGTTTCGATGCCCGTGCAGCCATATGCAAGCTCTTCCGTGATGAGCGTATTCTCGAGCTCGCCCATACCCGCACCGCCGTATTCAGCGGGAATCGTCGGGTTCAGCAGTCCAAGCTCCCAGGCGTCACGGAAGACATCCATGGGGAAACGACTCTCGCGATCGCACTCGGCCGCGATCGGAATGATGCGCTCCTTGGTAAAACGGCGGCAGGTTTCGATGAGGCTGCGATGCTCTTCGGAGAGCGAAAAATCCAACACGGTCCTACTCCTTCATCCTGCTCCTGCGCTTGTCCAACTCGGCACGCACCGCGCGCGCTCCCAGCGTGTAGCCAATCACGAGCCCCAGCAGCAGGACGCTGGGGATGAATATCACGTGCTCGGGCGTGATCTGCGTAATGTCGTTCATTGCGATCCGCCCCGCCCGCGAGCTTTCTCGAGCGCAACCTCGAGCGATGCGATGCGCTGATCGACTCGCTTCTGACGCCGGAAGAGCGACACGATGAAGATGAGCGTGATGATCCAGATCGCCGCGTAAGCCTCGACGAGAAGCTTCTCGCCGCTCTGCATTTGCGTTCCGCCTTCGACCGGACGAAACGCCGTCGATCGATCGTCCGCCGACTTCGGTGGAGGTGCCTTGCCGGGCGCGGGTGCTTCGTACTTTCCTGCCGTGTCTTCAGCTTGCATCGCGACTACTCCTCACCAAGCCCGAGCTCGAGCGCCTCTTCTTCGATTTCCTGGAGCCGGTTTTTCGCGACCTCGAGGCGATAACGGGACCAAATCAAAAGCACCGTCAAAAGAGCGAACGTGGCAAAGCCCAAGTAGAGCGCGAGCTTCATGTCGGGATGCCCAAGCCCGCCGCCGCCCGAGGAGATCACCGTCGGGTGATTGCCGCCCCACTTCTGCACCGAATACCGAATGATCGGCAGGTTTGCCGCGCCAAGCACTCCAAGCGCCGCGGCAAACTTGCGCTCGGCATCGCCATCACCGGCAAACGATCGCAGCACGACGTACGAGATGTAGATGAGCACCTGGAGCATCGACGTCGTCAGGCGCGGATCCCACGTCCAATAGACGCCCCATGCCTTCGCCGCCCAGAGCGGACCGGTCACGAGCACCATCATGCCCATCACGACGGCCGCTTCGGCGCCCGATCGCGCAAGGGCATCCCAGTTGCGCGTGCCCCTTGCCAAGTACCCCGCCGAGCCGATGAAACATGCGATCGCGCCGAGGTACATCGAGATGGCAGCGGGCACGTGAAAGTAAAAAATCTTCTGGACAATCCCCATCGTCGCTTCGACGGGGACTCTGTAGAAGATGACGTGAATCGTAACCGCGAACGCAATCGCTGCGAGCAGGACCAGCGCGTAAAACGCCATGTCCGTCGTGCTCGTGGACCGGCCCCCGTTCGTCGTTCGCGAAGCCGCAGGCTCGTTCATCGCCATGGTCGGCGGGCACCCTAGTGCCAACGCATGCGACGTTCAAGCCGCGTGCAGTCGAAAGTATCGCTCGCACCCGAGCTGATCTAGACTGCCGTCTCTCGTACTGTCGTCATGACTGATTCTCTCCCCGAGCAAGCGCAAGCAGAGGTGTCCTCGTTTCGTCCAGGCACCATCGTGGATGGGCGTTATCGCGTGCTGCGTCTCATTGGCGGCGGCGGCAACGGCCTCGTGCACGAGGTCGAGCACATGCGCACGGGCCAACGGCTCGCGCTGAAGTCGCTGCTCGATCCCACGATGTATCAGCGGCTCGAACAAGAAGCTCGCGCGACGAGCCTGCTGAAAAGTCCGCGCGCCGTGAAAATCGTGGACATGGGGACGAGTCCCACGGATGGCCCGTACCTCGTGATGGAACTGCTCGCAGGACAAAGCCTGCGCGAGCTGCTCCACGACGCAGGACAGTTGCCGCTCGAGATGACGATCAACATTGCGCTGCAAGTCGGCGAGTGTCTCGCGGAAGCGCATGCGGCGGGCATCATCCATCGCGATCTGAAGCCCGACAACATTCACCTCGCGCCAGGTCCGAAGCCCAACTTGTACGACGTCAAAGTACTGGATTTCGGCATCGTCAAGATTGGCCAGGATGCGCCCGTTCCCGGTGGATCGCTCACGCGAACGGGCTCGACCGTCGGCACGCCGTACTACATGAGTCTCGAGCAACTGCGGAATCCTTCCGCCGTCGATGGCCGGAGCGATCTCTACTCGCTCGGCGTCGTGCTCTACGAGAGTCTCAGCGGACGAAAACCGTACGACGTCGACACGATCGGCGACCTCGTCTACGCGCTTTGCTCGGGCCCGCCGACCGATCTTGCGCGCTTGCGGCCGGACATTCCTGCGGCGGTGAGTCGTGCCGTCATGCGTGCGCTCGCGCCCGAGCGCGACGATCGTTACGACACCGTGCTCGATCTGTGCCGCGAGCTTGCGCCGTTCGGTGATCGTTCCGTGGCTGCTTGGATTGACGAACCTCAAGCGCGCCCTGCAGCGCCAGCGCCTCGACCTTCACCGGGACCGTTTGCGGGCGGAGCGCCGACGCCATCGGGCGTGCGGCCGAAGATGCTCAGCCAAGCAACGGAAATCTTTCAATTGCCCGAAGGTGCCGCCGTCAATCCATATCCGCCGCTCGAGCCTCCCGTGCAGGCACTCGCGGCAGCCGTGCATGCTCCCGCGCCAGCGCGGGACGACGATGGAGGGGCCCGACGCGACACGCCGACGACGTTCTATGTCAAACCCGAGGCTTCGGAGAAACCCGAGCTTCCCGAGCGCGCGCCGGACAGTGAAAAGACGCAGATGATCGATTCGTCGCGCACTGCGAGCCGTTCGGGGAGCGGGCCGAGTCCGGTCGTATCGAATCCGAATGCGAGTTTTCCGAAGCAAACGAATCCGTACACGAAGACGACTCCATTCGGGATGATTCCGGAGCTTGCGGGGCTGCCGCCGCCGGGCACGCCGCTTCCTTCCGCATTTCCGAACCAGCCGCCGCAAGCGGGTCCTCAGGGTTTCGGGTTTGCGCCGCCGCCATTGCCGCCGGCGTCGACGCCGGGGGCATCGGGGGTATTTGCGCCGCCGCCGGCACCGGGAATGTCGGGTGGGTTGAGTGCGCCGGCGGATGTGAAGACATCGGTGTTTCCCACTTTGAATCCGGGTTCGATACCGCCACAAGGAATGCCGGGTCAGCAGCCTGGATTTCGCCCGCCGAGCATGGCGCCGCAGCCGCATCCGCTGATGACGGGGTCGAACATGCCCATGGTCAACATTCCGGGCACGATGGCGTCGAATTTGCCAATGGGAAACATTCCGGGGGCGACGGGGCCGCTTCCGGGCGGAGCAGCGCCTGCATGGATGTCGACGTCGTATCAAGGAGCGCCGCAGGCTCCGGCGTCGGGCATGGATAAGCTTTTCGCATTTTGGAACAATGCGCCGCAAAAAACGCAGATTGCCATTGCGGCGGGCGCGGCCGCGTTGTTCGTAACGCTGGTGCTGCTGTTTTTGTGGCTGCTTGTCAGGTAATTGCCTCAGCCCCCAAAGGCTGGACCCATCTTCACGGAGTGACTATCTGGTTGAAGAACCGATGGTGGCAAGACGGTGTCATCGCACGTCCGGCCACGGAAAGTGGTTGGCACTTTGGGGAAGAAGCGGAAGCAACCGGAAGCGAAGCAGATGAGCGATCCGACTTACATCTCCCGAAGCGCCTTGAAAAGCAATCTAAATTAGACCTCTCAAAGTGGTTGGCACCTTGGGAAGGGGAAGTGGCTCGAACGACTTGGCGCTTGCTCATCACCATGTTAATGAGGCACGCTTAGGAGGTAAGCGATGAAGACCAAATCTAACGTAAAGGCCGGTCCTCAGTTGACCAACTGGCTACCTGGCTGAAGAATCGATGGCAGCAAGACTGTGTCGTCGAGCTTCCAGCCACGGAAAGTGGTTGGCACCTTCGCTAGCGGGCGGTTGGCACCCTGCGGAGGCAGGCCGGCTCGAGCATCAACCGCGCGAGCTCAAATTCCGTTCTCGACGGTGAGCCCGAGGTAGAGCAGGTTCGAGTCCGCGGGGGACGCGACGATCGCGCCGATTTCATCGTACGCATTATGTGTTTTCGTGACCTTCCCGGTCGCATGGTCATAACGATAAAGATCCGTCCCATAGTCAGCGTACCAGCTACCGAACACGAAGTAGAGCACGTTTGGATCGGCTGCGTGCGGCGCGAGCAAATTCCCATTGATGAGCGTAACCTCGGGCGATTCGGTCACGACCGCGCTGAACGTCGATCCGCCATCGGTCGAACGATAGATGTATCGCGTGTCCGATCCGAGGTCTTTCGCTTCGGCCCAGACGACGTTTCGGTCCACGGGTGAAACGACAATCGAAAACGGGTTCGTCCCCGTCCCGAGCCCTGCACTGGGCTTGCTGGTCTTGCCTCCATCGAACGAAACGGCCGCCCCCTCGACCGATTGTCCAAACACCACGTGATCGATGTCGGTCGGGTCGAATGCAAAGCGATAACCGATGCCCGTCGCGGGGAAGCTACCTTGTTTCATCCACGAATTGCCGCCGTCTTTGGAATCGGCCAGCGCGCCATTGGCATCGCCAATGCGAAGATGCAATCCGTCCTGCGGATCGACGCCCACGCCGACGACGTTTTGCGCTGGCGTAGCGACCTTGTGCGACCCTGTCTCGTCAATGCGGTAAAACGCCGCGCCGTTATCGGCCCATGCATAGGCGAGACCCCCCTTCGCCGCCGTGATGCGAAATGGCCCGCCGTCAAGCTGGCCAATTTCTTTCCATGTGCATCCAGCATCCTCCGAACGCAAGAGAATGCCCTTGTGTTCGGCGAGCAGCGTATTCGGCGTATCCAGCGCCGCCAGCCCGAACGTGTATCCAATGCCGTCGAGCTGCCCGGGAGTCTGCGCGAGCGTCGCTCCATCGTCGGTCGTAAATGTCACCGCAGACGTGCCGGAAATGCCATTGCAAGCAGGTTTGGCCCACGCAACCGCTCCTCCCGCTCCGCCATCACCACCCATGCCACCTGTGCCACCTGTGCCACCCACGCCACCGTCGCCACCCACGCCACCGCCACCGCCTTGCCCACTGCTGCTCGTTGCGCTGGAGGCAATGGCGGTTTCTTGCGGCCCACAGCCAGTCACGAGGGATCCGGCAATGACAAACACGAAAGCAAGCGAGACATCAAGCTTCTGGAACATGGTCATTCAGCCTCTTGTTAGGGCGATTGCGCGCCATTTCTTGCGGCCCGCGACGGGATGCACGAGCCTGTCGGAAAATTGCAGTTGCAATGGGTGTGCCGCGCCAGGGTCTTCGCAGCGAAGGCCCCAGATCATGGCGTCATGACGTCGCCACGAGCGAAGTACGCCGCGTGATCGAGCGTAGAGCACTGTATTTCCCACCAGTTACGGTCGAGGTCTTGGAGATAAAAGGAATAGGCACCGTGTTGCAGAACGGGTTTCATGATTTTTTGCATCCCGTAATGATCTTTATACGAGATCGCATTTTGATGAGCTTCGTCGACGGCCTCTTGGGAATATACATCAATCCCCCAATGGTGGAGCACATGCATGTCCCAAAGTTTTTCTGGACCGCATTCGACGCAAACGACATGCATTCCCGTATGAAGGCGGAACATCATGGCCGAAGCCGCGTGCCGTACGACTTCGAGTCCCAAAAATTCTTCGTAAAACTTCCGCGATCGCGTGAGATTGGCGCAAAGCAAAGTCCCGTGCGAGAGCCTTTGTGAACGAACGATCGATACCTTCGAGCCGGTCGCGATGTGGCTCGTTGATTCACTTTTATCCATACTCCCCCAACGCGGTTGAATGAGCTTGCCGACGAACTGCCATATGGTTGCAGGCAGAAATCGTGCCGTTCGAGAATGGATCGTCGAACTTGCGTCGAACCCTTCATCAATTCCCGCGGAGATTGGATTCGTCAAGAAATCCGCATGCTGTTTTTTCGTGAGCGCGTAATGTGGCGACGGAATTCCAGTCAATGCTTTTTGCCCAGCCCGAATTGAAAGAACCGCAATCGACTCGCGTCACTCACCGCAACCGCCTCGACCGCCTCCTCGGCCTGAATCGGCCAAAGGCGGCGAGTGCGGCGCGGAGTGCCGCATGTGCTGAGAAATCAGGTCGCTCCCAAAGCTCAATCAACGAAGTGGCGGTAGCGTGTCACGTCCCATCCGGTGCAATCGCGTCCCATCCGGTCGCCTTCGCCAACCGACTCATGGCCATGTCGAGCTCCATCGTGGCGTTCATCCAAGCAAAACGGTGCGTCGCGTAAGCCCTGGCCGGATCCAATACATCTTTTTCTTCCCGCGCGCCAATGTCGATGCCTTGCTGCACCGTCACCATCCACTTTTTTGCAAACGATGCAGCCTTCGCGTATGCCTCCATGCGCTTCTGCCAATCCACGACTTCGGCATACGCCGTTTCGACTTCCGCTCCTGCGCCGCCCGTCGCAAACCGTTCGAGCGCCCGTACTTCCTCGAGCTGCGCATGAGCGTAACGAACACGCGCCGATTGCGTCAAAAAATCGAGCTTCCAATTGAATACGATTCCGGCGCCGTACCCAAAAAAATTCGCCTGATCGGCACCAAACGGATTGATTTGATTCGTCACTTCGGGCGCTCGCGCATACACCGCATTCAAACCGAGCCCAATATCGGGGAAAAATTGCGCCCGCGCCACTTCGAGCTGCGCCGTCCGCGCCAAAACCCCCGCCCGCGCCATCGATATCTCGGGCCGATACAGCTTGGCCGCCGTCAAATAACGTGAAACGTGCCCCAGCTTGTGCTTGGGAGGCCGTATGGGTTCGTCCGGGATATCCAAATTCGGCACGCCCGCGTAAAACCGCAGACCCGTCAGCGCCACAGTAGCGAATCGCGTCGCCTCGGACTCGCGCACCTCAATTTCGGCGACATACGTTTGCAGCTTGTAAAGCTCGATGGGATCGGCATCTTCGTTCTCCACCTGGTCGGTCACCTTGTCGACGGCCCGGTTGACCGCTTTGCGCACTTCACGGAGAAGCAGCGCACTGTCACGCGCGAGCTGCAATCCAAAGTATGCCTTTCGCACATCGAGACGCACGGTATCTCGTTCTTTTTCGACCTGCGATTCATTCAGCCGCACATTGGCTTCGGCCGCGGCCCACAAATTCGTCATCTTGCCGAATGTCCAAAGCGGCAAAACCCCGTCGATACCCGCGCGCCACGCAAGCCCGAGGCTGCTCGTGAGCGCTACGTCGGTATTGGGGCTGAACATGTTATTTCCAAGGACGGTCGGGGCAAGGCCAACACCTCCCGTCATTTTGAATTGGGTAAACGGCGTTCGGTGGGCTTCGTCGAGCTGAGCGCGCACGGCGAGCAGACGCGCCCTGGCCGCCAAGATGTTCGGATGGTTCTTGTCGGCAGCTTCGAGAATATGGGGCAAGTCCATCGTGACAGGCGTTGCGGCGTGGGCGCTCGCAGAAGCGACCGACACGCCAAACACCAGAGCGGCCTTGACGAAAAAGCGATGGGAAACGACACGCAGCATGCGCAGCGCATTGTCCACGAAGCTGCGGTTCGTGCAAGTCGACTCCCTACACTCTTTCACGCTCGTCGTGCCCATTTTCTTCCGACACCTCGCGCACTTTCTTGACGAGCCGCCGGAAATTCGACCGATCCATTCCTGCTTGTCGCGCCGCCTCACTCACGTTCCCATCGGCTCGTTTCAAGAGACGCTCGACGTATGTCCGGTCGAACAGCGTCCCGGCGCGCTCCTTTGCCACTGCATAAGGCAAATCCGCGAGCGTTTCGTCCCAAATGACCGACGATGAAGCCTCGGGCGCCGCCGCGTCGTCCTCGAACGCGGGCGATTCATTGCGCGTAAACGGCGGAAGGTCCGACGGCATGATGCAATCGCCACGCGCCATCACGACGGCATGCTCGATGGCATTTTCGAGCTGCCGGACATTGCCCGGCCACAGTTGTTCGCGCAAAACGCGCAGCGCCTCGGTGCCGATGCGCTTGATGTCCCGACCACTTCGCCGCGCATATTTCTGCAAAAAATGGTACGCGAGCAGCGGGATATCCTCTTTACGTTGGCGCAGAGGCGGCAAGTACACTGGAATGACTGCGAGCCTATAATAAAGATCCTCGCGAAATCGACCTTGCGCTATGCGTTCCTTCAGGTCCACGTTCGTCGCGGCAATGACGCGCACGTCCACCATTTTCGGTTCGGATGCACCCACGCGTTTGACCTCGCCGACGGCCAGCGCCCGCAGCAGTTTGGCTTGTGCGCTCAGCGGCAAATCGCCAATTTCGTCCAGAAAAACCGTTGCCTTGTCGGCAAGCTCGAAAAGGCCCGGTCGGTCCATCGCGCCCGTGAATGCACCTTTCGTACTGCCAAACAGTTCCGTTTCCACGAGCGTTTCCGGAATGGCCCCGCAGTTGATGGCTCGCAGCGGTTTGTCACTCCGTAAGCTGTGCTGGTGCACCGCGCGCGCCACGAGCTCTTTGCCCGTGCCGTTTTCGCCCAAGATGAGCACGGTCGACGTCGTCGGAGCAGCTCCGAGCGCCACGCGGTAGACTTCCTGCATCCGCCTCGATCCGCCGATCATCTCGCCAAACCGCTCGTGCGTCGCGAGCCGTTGTTCGAGCTGCCTGGTCCGATCGACCAAACGTTTGTGCTCGGCTGCTTGAGCGAGTGCGATCGAGACGGCTTCCGTAGGCCCGAAGGGCTTGGTCAAGAAGTTGTATGCGCCTTGTCGCACGGCGGCAACGGCGGTGTCGATGTCACCAAAGCCGGTCATCATCACGACTTCGACTTCGGGATGATCTTTCTTGATGCGTGAAAGGACATCCATGCCGCTCATGCCCGGCATCATCACGTCGAGCAGCACGACGTCGACGCGTGTCGTCTGAAGCAGCGATAGCGCTGCCGCACCATCTTCGGCCGTCAGCACATCGAAGTTCTCGACGGAGAGCATACGCGCCAAACTGCGACGCAGCGCAGGTTCGTCATCGACGACGAGCACACGCGGTTTCGGCAGCGCGGGAGCGTCTTTTCGATCTTGGGCGATGGGAGGCTCGTCTGGCATGGGGTTTGTCCCTCGCGTCTCCGGGCGCTTCATTTGAGCATGCCCCGCTGCTCCTGTCGCATCATCAGCCGCTTGCGGAAACTACTTCGCAGGTGCAGGTGCCGATGCTTGCGCTGCCGGCGCGGGAACGTCCACTTGCAGGAGCATGCCCGCATCGGTTTCGACGACCTTGTGCGTCACGGCGCTCGGCTGACGCAACTCGACGACGAGCTCGGCGTCCTCCTCGTCCACTTCGACGAGCGACACGCGAGCGACGGCTGTGCGGAAGAAACTGGTCACGAGCGGCAAGCGGTTTGTCCGAACGGGCACGGACGCACCCTTGATTCGGTAGGCGATGCGCCCCTCGGCTTTGCGCTCGGCCACGATCACCTTCTCGCTGATCGCCACGTGGATGCGGCTACTGCCATCGGGCAGCACCCGAAACGCTGGAAAGTTCGCGACGGGACCTTTGACGACGCGACGTTTTTTCGCCTTGCGCAGCGCCATGCGCTTGACGGGTTTGGGCGTCGCAGCCGACTCGGTCGAGCTTTGTGCGGAGCCGGTAGCAGTTCCCGAAGCTTGCGTCGACCCGGTTGCGACACTTGGCGCAGGTGTCGGCTGCTCGGCGGACGCGACCTGCACGACGAGCAAGCCGGCAAGAACGATAGGGCAGAGTTGGCGCATGCTCGCCATTGAAGCACGATCGCAGCCTTTCGATCCAGTTTCCGTCCATCCCCGCAGGAAGTCATTTCCACCGTTGGCATCGGTTCGGGTGTCGTTGGAGAACACAGAGAGCTTGGCCTTCATCGCTGAAGCACTTTACGCTTGATTGCGGAGCGTTACTTTGGTTTCAATGCGCATGCAGCAAGGAGCACATGACGATGCTTAGGCGATGGGTACCGGCGGGCCTGCTGCTTTCGAGCGTGACGATGATGTCCGCCGCGAGCATGGCCCAAGCGGCACCGAGCAAACCCGCAGCACCGGCGACGACCGCGAAACCAGCGGCGACTTCGACGAGCGCGAAACCAGCCGCTCCGACGGCGGCAAAACCTGCAGCGCCCACGGCCGATGCGAAGGCTGGCACAACGGCTGCGGCCGCGGCGCCAACGCCCGACGCCAAAGCTCCCGCTCCGACTGGAGCAGCTTCGCCCGATCCCGACAAGGAAGCTGCGCGGCTCATCGAAGAAGGCAGGAAGGCGAACAAAGCGGGTCAATTCGACAAGGCGCGAGAACTGTTTGCCGCAGCCTACAAGTTGAAGCCCGAATCGAACACGCTGTTGCTGCTCGGATTGTCCGAAGCCAAGTCGAACCGGCCTCGCGATGCTGCGGAACATCTGGAAGTTTTCCTCCGCGAGGCGAAGACGGCGCCTGCAGAAGACAGGGAAACGGCAACGCGAGTTTTCAATGACGTCACGGCAAAACTTGGAACGTGGTGGCTCAAGATTCCCATCGAGGGAGCGGAAGTTTTCCTCAACGGACGCCTCGTGGGTCGCTCCCCGCTGGCAGCGCCGCTCTTCGTCGAGCCCGGCACGCATGACATCGAAGTGAAGAAGGAAGGGTACGAGCCGGCGAAGGAGATCCACGTCGTCGCGCCGAACACGGAGAGCGAGACCGATGTCGTGCTCAAGCCCTTGCCAGCCAGCGTGGGACCCAAGAAGCCACCGCCTGGCCCGGAAAAACCGAAACCTCCGCCTCCCCCGCCACCTTTGCCGGAATGGCACACGTATGGGCTCATCGGCGGCGGAGCGCTCACCGCGCTGGGTCTTGGATTGGGCATTGGTTTGACCGTGTCCGCGGGCGGCAAAGGCGAAGAAGCCGATAAGCAGCTTGCCGAGATTGCGCGAACGACACCGAATACGTACGGGCTTTGCGGGCCGAATTCTTTTCAGCCGAACCAGCCCGCATGCGCGCAGCTCAAGGACACCCTTTCGTCTCAGGATGCGCGCGCCAATGGTGCTGTGGCGGGTTTCGTCATTGCGGGTGTGGGCGCCGTCGGAACGGTGGGGCTGTTTTTGCTGCCGAAGGTGCCCATTGGTCGCAGTATCATTGGCATGAAATTCGCCCCCGTCATCGGCTTCGACCGATTGGGTGGCACGCTTACCGGTTCGTTCTGAGCGAGACGGAGAACCTGACATGCGGCCGACGAATCGCACGACTTGGATGCTTTTGCTTGGATTCTTGGGATTGGCTGGGCTTCAAAATCCCGGTTGTTCCAACGAAGTGGACAATTTGGCCCGCACCGGGGAAGATCCCGCGCTCAAAGGTCAATGCACGCCTGCTGCGGACGACGGCGATCCCTGCACGCTCGAAGGATGTGAAGGGCAGCCGAATGCGCACGTCGTCATGGCGGGCCTTCCTTGCGGATTGAACAATGATTTGATCTGCACCGCGACGGGCGATTGCGGCGGCTGCACGACACCCGATCAATGCGGCGTTTCGACGCCATGCCTGCCATGGGCATGCGACCTCGACAAAATCTGCCGGCAGACGCCTTCTCCCAATGGGCAGAAGCTTCCAACGCAAATTCCCAACGATTGCAAGGAAATTCAATGCGACGGCCAGGGCGGTGAAAAAGTCGTCAGTGACGATAACGACGTTCCGTTCATCGATTGCCAATTCACGTCGTGCATGAATGGCTCGCCCGTGAGCACGCCCGCGCCACAAGGAACGGCGTGTACGACGGGCGGCGGGAATTCGTGCGACGGCGAAGGCACGTGCGTCGAATGCAATACGAATGCGGATTGCGGTCCCATGGGGATTTTCTGCGATCCCAAGTCGAATACGTGCTTCCGATGCGACGACAGCATCCGGAATGGTGACGAATCCGACATCGATTGCGGCGGCGATAGATGCCCAGCTTGCATCCAAGGCCAAAAGTGCAACGTCATTCAGGATTGCGGCTCGAATCTCTTCTGCGCCGATGGAATCTGCTGCAACAGCGCATGCGATGCTGCTTGTGAAGCCTGTGATCTTCCCACGAGCGTGGGCACGTGCGAGTTCATTCCGAAATACGGCGAGGATGACAATTACGGCAATGGGATGTCGTGCCTCGGCGCCAACAGTCTTGCCTGCACGGGCCTCGGCGGCTGCAAAGGCGCGCTCGGTGCGCAGTGCACAGGCCCCACGGATTGCGCCAGCGCCAAGTGCAGCGCGGGCAAGGTCTGCGTCAAGAACACGGGTGATCCGTGCACGCAGGCGAGCGAGTGCTTCAGCAATTCGTGCACCAACAACGTGTGCGACTAACCCTGAACGTCACGAAACTCGTTCGTAGACCGCTTCGTTCAAACGTCCGTCGGTCCAGAGTCCCCTTGTCCAGCCATCGAGGTGGCATTCTACGATGCTTCCCGGTTATCGCCTCCTCGATCCCATTGCAGTCGGTCCACGTTCGATCGTCACCCGAGCGATTCGCGAAGCCGACAGCACGCTCGTCGTCGTCAAAACCGCGCGGCGCCCCGAAGATGCCGAAAGACTTCGCCAAGAATTCGCGGTCACTCGAGGTTTGCCCGGCATACGCACCGTGCGCCCCATCGCGCTCGAATCCGGACCCGACGGCCCGGTGCTCATCAGCCAAGACGTCGGCGGCGAGTCGCTCGTTTCGTGCATCCACAATCGATTATCTCTGCCAAACCTATTGAATTTTGCCCTGCAAATGGTCGACGCCGTGGCCGAAGTGCACGGCGTGCGACTCGTGCACAAGGACATCAAGCCGTCGAACTTTTGCCTCGACGCAAAGAGACGATCGGTTTTTCTCACGGACTTCAGCATTGCCGAACGATTGCCCGAAGGTGAAGACGACTTGCCTCGCGCAGCAGCCATGGGCGGCACGCTTGCGTATATTTCGCCCGAGCAAACGGGGCGCACCGAACAGCTCGTGGATTATCGTACCGATTATTATTCACTCGGCGTCACCTTGTACGAATTGCTTTCCGGACGGCTTCCCTTCGATTCACCCGATCCGCTCGAAATCGTGCATGGCCACATTGCCAAAGACCCGCCTCCCCTACCCCCCGAAGTGCCGGAATCGGTTGACGCCATCGTACGTAAGCTGCTCGCCAAGTCTCCGGATGAACGCTACCAGAGCGCGTCGGGATTGCGGCGCGATCTCACCGCGTGCCTGGATAGCTTGGACCAAAACGGGCACTGCGCTGCATTGACCGTAGGTCAATACGACGTCCCGGAACGATTTCGGATTCCGCTGCGCGTCTATGGTCGGGACAAAGAAATCCAAACGCTCCTCGCCGCATTCGAACGAATAACTCAGCCAAGTGCCAGCAGCTCACTCGTTCTCGTGGCTGGTTATTCCGGCATCGGCAAGTCGTCACTCATTCACGAGCTTCGCCGGCCCATTGCCAAAGCGCGCGGCAGGTTTGCCTCGGGCAAATTCGATCAGGTTCGGCGCGACATACCATACACCACGCTCGCGCAAGCGCTCGACGAGCTGGCACTCCAGCTCTTGGGCGATAGCGATGCGCATTTCGACATGCTTCGCAAGAGCTTGCGCACCGCGCTTGGTCCGAGCGCCCGTGTCATCGTCGACCTCAGCCCTCGTTTCGGGACGCTCCTTGGCAGTCCGCCTCCCATTGCAGAACTGCCGCCTGCAGAAGCGCGAGCACGCCTGCACGCAGCGCTCGGGCGATTTTTCGCCACCATTGCCCCGGCCGAGCACCCACTCGTCCTTTTTTTCGACGACCTTCAATGGGCCGACCCAGCCAGTTTGCGCGTGCTCCATTCGGTGCTCACGCAGCGTGACGTGGGGCATGTCTTGGTCGTCGGAGCATATCGTGACAACGAAGTGAATCCGACGCATCCGCTCATGCTCACGCTTGCCGACATGGAAAACGAAGGCACGCGTATCGAAAGGATTTCGCTCACGGGTTTGCCCGAGCAAAACTTGGAAGAGCTCGTACAGGACATTTTTTACGTCGACGGAGATCGAGCGCGAGGTTTGGCACATCTCGTGCATGAAAAGACGCACGGAAATCCTTTTTTTGCGATCCGCTTTCTCCGAGACTTGCACCGCGATGGTTTGATTGTTTTCGATTCCGCTGCGGCAACGTGGCGCTGGGATCTCGGCGTCATTCGCGAGCGAAAATATGCGGACAACGTCGTCGAGCTTCTCACGGGGCACATCGAGCGTCTTCCGTCACATGCGCAGTACGCATTGGAAATTGCGGCGTGTATCGGCAATGCCGTGACCACGCGCGATCTTGCGGTCGCTTCGCATCGAACGGAGGAACAAATCTCGGGCGACCTTGCCGCAGCCGTGCGTGACCACCTCGTTTTGCGCGTCGCGGAGGGCTACGAGTTTTCTCACGACCGCGTGCAGCAAGCAGCGTACGAGCGAATTGCGGAAGATGAGCGACCCAGGACGCATCGGGCGCTCGGGCGTGCCATTTTGGCAGATACGCCCCCCGCAGCGCTCGATGCCCGCATATTCGACATCGTTTCGCAATTGGGGCGGGGTTTGACTGCAATGAACGACGTCGCAGAACGGCGACAGCTTGCAGATCTCGAATTGCGGGCAGCGCAGCGCGCACGACGCTCATGCGCATTCCGTACGGCATCCCAATGCTTGTCGATCGGCATCGAAGCGCTTGGTCCTTCCGGGTGGGACGACGCGCCAGGCACGATGCGCGAGCTCTGCATACTCAAAGCAGAATGTGATTTTTTGAGCAGCGAGTTTTCCGAGGCGGAAAAACTTTGCAAAGAGCTCATGAAGCGCGTTCCGGAGGGTCCGGACAAAGCAGACGTCTACCGCACGCTCATTGGCATTTACACTTCAATGGGACGTCCGGCGGATGCCGCCAGCGCCGGTCTCGAAGCATTGCGAAAGTTTGGCATCGAACTTTCGCCAAGCCCAACGCCTGATGAAGTAGCGCAACGCCTGCAATCGGTCATCGCCAAGCTCGAAACGTGCCCGCTCGAGACGCTCGCGGATTTGGAGTCGATGACGGATCCGAACAAACGCGCGGCGATGTCGATTCTGCTCGAAATTGCGCCTCCGACGCTTTTTACGCACAAGGGGCTCTATGCGACCGTCGTGGTCACGATGGTCGACATGACGTTGCGCGGCGGCGTCACGGATGAATCCGCCGCAGCTTTCGGCTATTTGGGGGCGCTCCTCGTCGACCGAACCGCGGGTCAATATCGGCTCGGATGGCTCGCTGGGAAATTTGGCTGGGATCTGATGGAGCGACGCAATCTTCCGGCATTTCGAGCCAAGCTCGGCCTCATGTTCGGGGATATCGTGAACGCCTATGGTCGTCATTATCGCGACAATCGACGATATTTGTTCGAAGGGCTGCACGCGGGTCAAGAAAACGGCGACCTCATTTTTTCTTGCTATACATGCAATCACTTGCTGACGAACATGCTCGTGTGCGGAGATCCCCTGGACGAAGTATGGCGGGAATCCGAACGATTGGGCGATTTCGTAGAGCGAGCGCGGGATCAGAACATCGTCGACATCGTCGTTACGCAAAAGCGCCTCGTCGCTTCCCTCCGCGGCACCACGGTTCGAGTAGGTTCGTTCGACGGTCCTGATTTCGACGAAGCCGCATTCGAGCAGCGTATTGCGACGAGCCAAATGGGTCTCGTCGTTTGCTGGTATTACATTCGCAAAGCGGAAGCTCGAGTTTTCGGTGGTCAATTCGACGAAGCCGTCGCCGCGGCCGAGATTGCCGATAGGATGCTCTCCACCTTTACGAGCGAAGCGGAGCTTGCCGAGCATTTGTTTTTTTACGCCATTGCTGCAGCAATGACGTGGGAACGTGCGCTGGATAGCATACGCCCAGCACGCCGAAAAGCCTTATTGACTAGCCAGCAGCAATTCGAAGCCTGGGCCGAATATTGTCCGGACAATTTCGCCTGCCGACGCGATCTGTTGAGCGCCGAGCTGGCTCGCATCGATGGCCGAATTTTTCATGCAGAAAAACTTTATGAATCTGCCATTGCCGCAGCCAGATCTGCCCGATTTCCCCACGTCGAAGCGCTCGCCGCCGAGCTCGCCGCGCAATTTTATCGGCAACGCGGGCTCACGACGCCCGCCGCCGCATACTTGCGCGCCGCGCGTGACGCTTACGCGCGCTGGGGCGCGACCGGCAAAGTCCGCGCGCTCGAACAAGCATTCCCCGAATTGCGCGCGCTCGAAGGCCCCTCGGCAGAACATCGCGCAACCACGACGCCCGCCACGTCCACGGCCAATCGTACATTACACACCACCCTCGACATTGCAGCAGTGCTTCGAGCAACTCGAAGTATTTCCGAAGAAATCGTCCTCGACAAACTCGTTTCCACCGTACTCCGCGTGCTGCTCGCCGACGCCGGCGCCGAACGAGGACACTTCATCCTGCTTCAACATGGCGATCCCGTGCTCGTCGCGAGCGGACGAAGCGATGCGGACGAAACGCCACGAATGACGAACATTCCACTCGAAAATTGCGATGACATTTTGCCATCTTCACTCGCTCGGCTCGTCTTGCGCGCCGGTGAAGCGGCCATCGTCAATGACGCCCTGATCGACGCTCGATTCGCGGCCGATCGTTATGTCGTCCGTCACCGTCCGCGCGCGCTCGCCTGCGTCCCCATTGCGAATCATGGCAAATTGCTCGGCCTGCTGTTGCTCGAACACCGACGCCTCCCGTCGGTATTTTCAAAGGAACGGCTGGAGCTCATACGCATCCTTGCCGCGCAAGCAGCCGTTTCAATTGACAATGCACTTTTGTACCGAGAGCTCGACCGGCGCGTGCGTCAACGGACGCAGGAGCTCGAAGAAGCTCAAAGGCGGCTCGTCGATACGGCACACCGCGCGGGCATGGCCGAAATTGCGACGAATGTCTTGCACAACGTAGGCAATGCCCTCAACAGCGTCAGCGTCAGCGCGGACGTGGTCCTGGCTCGCCTGCAGGATTCACGCATTGGCACAATCGAACGCGTCGCGAGACTCGTTTCCGAGCACAAGAATGACTTGCCCGCATTTTTCTCGAGCGATCCGCGCGCCCAATCCGTGCCCGACCTTCTCGATGCGCTCGCCAAACGTCTCGAGGAAGAACGCCGCTCCAATCTCGAAGACCTTGGACGCGTCTACAAACACGTCGGGCACATTCGTGACATCGTTTCCCTTCAGCAATCGGTCGCGGGCGCTACGCGTCTTTTCGATGACGTCATGATTTCAGAATTGGTCGAAGACGCCATTCGTATCAGCGCGCTCGAAGCAAAAACGAACGATATCGAAATCACGCGGGACATCCATTCGTCCGTCACTTCATGGCCACTCGAGAAACATCGAGTATTGCAGATATTGGTCAACTTGATTTCCAATGCTGGTCATGCACTTTTGGCCACGAGTGACGACCACGAGAAAAGCCTCATCGTGTCCGCTCGCGTGGAAAACGGCGACCGCTTGGGTTTCACCGTTCGAGATACGGGTTGCGGCATTGCTCCCGACGTCATGCCGCGCTTATTCACGTTCGGATTTACCACGCGCGCCGGTGGTCACGGATTCGGTTTGCATTCCTGCGCCATTGCCGCAAGAAGCATGGGCGGTGAAATCATCGCTCAAAGCGACGGCGTGGGGCGCGGCGCGACATTCACGCTGCTATTGCCACCAAAAGACATGCGCCGTCAATAAGGCGTCACGTCGCGAAGGACCACGATGGCCGAAGTTTCCAGCATCGGGGCAATGCGGGCATCGTACTTGCGCCCGTCGAGGCCCGGTGAAAAGCTGAATTGCTGCACCGAACCCGTGTCCATGGCGCGAACGAGCGCCTCGAGCAAACGCGGATGTTCGTGCGAAGGAACGAGATCGAGCAAATTCGTGAATGCTACCCAATCGGGCAATGCCCCCTCGCGGCCTGGTCGCGGCGCTACCGTCCGACCATCGCGGCCCACATGAAATACAGTGTCCGGCAATGCCATGAGCAGCGCTCGCAATGATGCCTCGCGCTGTGCGAGCGATTCGAGCATGTGTGCGCGATCCAAAAAGTGGCCGAGCCTCGAACACAGCTCTTCAATGAGCGCCAATTCGCCGCGATCGGGCGCGGTCTTCGTGGCGCGCCACATTTCGAGCACCCCCAGATCACGCTCCCCCGCGCGCGCGGGGACCAGGAGCGCCCCGCAAAGCCCCGCACTTTTTGCGAGTCCGGCACGCTCGTCTCGCTGCTCCGATGGGAATGCGTGAAATGTCGATGTAATCAACGATTCTTTGGGCAACACGCGTGCAGCGTCTTCGAGCGACAAGGTCGACGCGCATAATTCCGCAATGGCACTCTGCGTCGCATCCGCAAACGCCCCGAGACATTCGAATCTGGTGCCGCCAGCGCATGACCACAGCGCCACGAATGGCCATTCGAGCGATTTTGCAATCAATTCGACGAGCGCCGGCCCGCAGGCTCGCGGCGAAGACGCGCGCACGAGCAGCCGCGTCGCCTCGTGTAGCAGCTCCTGGCGCCGATATGCCGCATGAAGCGCCGCTTGCTCGGACCATTTCATCGTCATGGCAGCCGCCATCTGACGAACCTCCGCGGCGTCGAAAGGTTTCTTCAAAATGAGAAACCGCCCCTCGTTGTCAATCCGCTCCGCAATCGCGCTCCACGACCAATCCGAATACGCCGTACACAGGACCGCCTGAATGTCCTGGTCTTCCTCGAAAATCACCGCCAACGTTTCGACTCCATCGAATCCGGGAGGCATGCGCACATCGACGAACACGAGCGCATAAGGGCGTTTTTCCGCACGAGCTCGTCGAATTTTCTCGATCGCTTCGGCTCCCTGGTACGCGCTGTCAACCTCGAACCGGATTCGCCTCGGCTCGGGCGCCCGAATCCCGAAAACGGCGGCTTCCATCGCGTCCAGATCGACCGCCTCGGCATCACCGACCAGGATCTTACGAAAATCTTCGTGGATCGAGCGCTGATCATCGATGACGAGTACGCGCCTGTTGAACTGTCCCCGGTCGCTGCTCGTGCCCATGCCTTCCGGTTATCACCCGAACCGCACGATACGACAAGGTCTTGTGCAACTCCCGAGGCGATTTTTACCTAATCGCGACCGAGAGCCCGCTCTCTTGGCGAACGTGCCGTGAGACGTAAAACCGCGACATCCATGTACCCACCGCCACGGCGCCATCCTTGCTCGATGCATTGCTCATTCGGGATCACATGCACCATCGCAGAATGCATCGATGATGCCGGTCCGGAAAAATTTGTCGGCTTGCTTGTACGACGGATCGAGGTGACGCACGGTACCGTGCGGGTCGTCGTTGCCTTTGGTGGGCGTGTTTGTCTCGGGAGCCGGCGGCAAACCAAACTCGTATTCGACGATGGCCGCTCCTTGCAGCGGCGCGTTCGCCTCGTCGATGCCCCACACGCTGCGATTGACGGGCAATAGGTTTTTCGCGCCAACCGTGCGCGCGATGATGTGCGCACCGAGCGGCGTGACTTGGTAATCTCCAATGGCGACGTGAATCAGTAGCTCGTGCTCGGGCGTATTCGGGAGCATGTTTTCCCGCATGTACGGCGCATATCCGCTGGGTTCGGTCCGGTCCCAAAGCATTTGCATGAGCCCTTCGATGAGCTGAATGTTGCGTCCCGTTTGATACGCGCTTTTCATGAACAAGAAAAACGGTTGGAAGTCGGTGCTGCGATCGAGCAACATGGTATAAGGCATGCCGGGGACGCTCACGAGGCCCCGCGTCACATCGGTCGAAACGGACATGTACGTCGTACCGAAAATGCCGCCTTGGCTATCGCCTCGGTAAAACCTTTGCGCGGGATCGATGGCGCTTTGCCCATTCACCTGGACGAGCTCCTCGTTTACGAACCTGCCCGACATCATTCGCATCGCAAGCAGGCTGTTCAAGATGCCTTGATGTTGACGATCAACCGCGTTGCGGAATGCGCCGGCGTCGGAAACGATGGCATCGGTAATGGTGGCAACGTCTTCGCTGGCCATTCCAATGAGATCCACGGAAAATGCCACGTATCCAAATTTGTTGGCAAATTCGCCGAGATACCCATTTCCGCCCTCGAACTTGGACCCCAAAAGCCCATGACCGTTCTGCACGAGCGAAAGCTTTTGCCCCGATTTCGCGACATGTGGCACGTGCACCACGAATTCGTAATCCGCCCATCCATTCTGCTTGGGCAAACCATTTTCGTCAAATACCAGCTTGCCCTTCGGACCCGGGTCGTCCAAATAAAGCGGCACCTTCATCGTCCCCACGAAACGCCGCCAAATATGTGCATTTTGTGCCTCGGTGAATTCTTCCGTCGTCGTGAGCGTGTAATCGGGCCCAAGCGTCCCGACTTTGGCCAAAGCATCGTCACGCATGGCCACGAGCCACCGCGTGTTGTTTTCACGGCTCGACGTCGTAAAGTCCCATGCAAGCTGCAAATCGGTCCGAGGCACGCCCGCTTTTTCGAGTTTGGCAAAAATGTCCTCGTACATCGTGCGGCGCGCATCAATCGACGGCTCGCACGAGGCCGATCCATCACGCAATGCGGCAAATGCAGGTGACGGTGCAATCTCGTTACCGTCCACGTCCACGACGTGACGAATGGCAACGATGTAACGAGTCGCATCGCGAAGGCGCACGACGGGCCGCACGATGAACGCCCGCTCTTCGTTTTCTTCCTGCGGAATGCTCATGTCGAGCTCCGAAAAATGCGCAATTCGTTCGCCCGTTTCAGCGTCGATGATGACCGTGGGAGAAGCGTCCGAAAGCGACAGCTCAATGCTATTTTGCGTTGGAAGCCCCGTCGTCGTCGCGCCCGGCAGATGCGCAAGCGCCGGCTGCCCACCAGAAAAACCATCGCTATCGGCCCACCATTTGGGATCGAGCGGCCCGTGGCCCGATGCGACCGGCAGCGTCGATGCGCCGAACGCCACGCGACCACCCGTGACGGTCGCTCGGTCTTCGGCGAGCCAAAAATTCGAGGGAAACGGAAATCCGCATTGCATCGGCGCAAGGGGATCACAACCCTCGGCCACCAATTCCGCCGCGGCCTTACTACAATCAATCGCCGCCGTCGTCGCGGGCTCCGAGCATCCCGCCACGAGCAAGCCCAAAGCCATCACCGGTACGCACGAGCCACGCATCGCAAAAAGTTGCCTCATGGCGACGAGCTTACCCAATGTGCCCGCCCTCGGTCTTCATTTTTCGTCATGACGAAGCACCATTGACGTCGATGACGTCAATCGAGTATACTTGCAAACCGATGAGCAAGCCCGAGCCCGAACGCGGTCGTTCCGACAAAGAACGCGTCTTGCAAGTGCTGGCGCAAGAATACAGCGCCCTGAAATCCGAACAAAGCTCACGCATCGGATTCCGAGACAACCTTCTTTACACGACCATTGGCGCCGTCGGCGCCATTTCATCCGTCGCACTCGGGGGATTCGGCAGCGGGAGCGGCCCCATTCATCACGCACTTTTGCTCGTGCCGTGGGTGACGACGATTCTTGGTTGGACGTATCTCGTCAATGACGAAAAGATCACGGCCATTCGCCGGTACATCGACAAGTCGCTTGCACCTCGCATCGAAAAGCTCATGGGCGACGAATACAAGGATTTTGCGTTTGGCTGGGAACATTTTCATCGGAGCGATGGGCGGCGTGAACAGCGCAAGGGCGTGCAGCTCGCCATCGACTTGTGGACGTTCGTCATTTCCGGATTTGGTGCAGTCGCTGCATTTTGCGTACGAGCGCACCAGCAGCGTCCCTCGGGTTACTTGACGTATTTCGACATCGTCGCCGTATGCGCAGATTTGTTGATCATGGTGGTTTTGGCGTATCAATTCGTCGTTTACTCGAAGGGCGCCATGCGCGACGATCCGAAGAAGTCTTGATCAAAGAAGGAATTTGTGCTTTGCTGCGCGCCGATGCTCACGACGCGCTCTTCCATTGCACTGCTCGCCCTGGCCCTCGCTGCTTTCGGATGTGAATCGAAAAAAACCGAAGGCGCCGCATCTTCTCCTGCTGCGCCCAGCGCAACCACGACGCCTGCGCCGGGCACGAAATCGGCTGACGGAGCAGCAAAAAAGTCATTTCCTTCACCTGACAAATTCGACATCGTGCCGCTGGCCGTGGGTCAAGCGGTCCGCATGCTCGTCACGACTCCAGGACAACCTCCGTCGCAAACCTTCGTTCGCGTCGTCGGCAAAGAAGGCGACGCATTTTGGTACGAAATCGAATCGAATACGCCGACCGGCACCACGATCGTTCAATTCTTGATGGAAGACGCAATGCGTACGAATTTTTCAAAAACCTCCATCAAGAAGCTGCGAATGAAGATGGGCCTGGGTCCGGTGCAAGAATTCTCCGGCGCGACACTCGCCGCGGTCGGCAACATTGCGGATTCCTATGTTGCACTTCTCGGCAAACCGAACTTGGACAAAGCCGAGCGAGCCGATGCCACGGTGAAAGCCGGGGAATTCAAGGGATGTTACGTGCACGAAATCGATCAAAGCCTGATGGGCATGTCGATGAAGATCAAATCGTGGAACCACCCGGCCGTGCCCATCAATGGATTCGTACGAAGCGAAGGCACCGTGAATGGAAACGCAACGACCACCGAGCTCGTCGATATGCAAATGGAAGGGGCCAAGAGCGCGCTTCAATGAAGAGCGGCCTTTGCAACGGCGGAGTCGCTACATCTCGAACGCGAGTCCCCCCACGAACGTGGATGTACCGACACGCATTTGCGAGGAGCCGAGTCCCAGGCTCTGGTTCATCCATTCGCCGAAAAGATAGATGTGATTGACGCCGGTTTCCTGATCGAGCGCCGACATTTCGCGTCGCCCCAGGAAATCGAGCGCCAGCATGCCGCCAAGCGCCCAGTGCACGCCATAACTGATGCCTCGACCAAGGAATTCCTCGCCGCTTTTGACGACCTTGGCTTGCTCCTCGCCGGCATTGACCCACCAAAGCCCAGCGCCGATTCCGAGTTTGGCGTATGGAACGAAGGGAAAACCGGTTCGCCGAAATAGCTCGTCCGCACGAATGACCGCGGATACGTGCATGGGGGCGATCATCAGCGACGTTTCGCCCTTGCGCTCGTCGTCCTTGGTCGTCGCCGTATCGAGGACACCTTCTCCGAATGCTTTGGCTGTCGCCGAAGTATACCCGAGACCAAATCCCGGGCCGAGCGTTCCGACCCAAGGGATACGGACGGCCTGCCAGTCGAACTCGAGGCCAAAATAAAATCGCCCAGCATCGCCGAAATATCTGCTGTATGGACCGCTTCCGCCGAACTCGTCATCGATCGCGGGATAGTACGGGCCAAACCGCAATTCGAAGGCAAAATGTTGCGGAGTACCTTGATAACGGCCGCTTCCTCGATCGCGCTGGCGCCAATTCGTGTTGCGAATGCGTCGCGATTGCGCTTCGGCCGGAAGTGCCGCGACGACGATTGCCCCCGCCATGATCACGGATGCAAGATGGACGAACTTCACTTCGAAACCTCCTTCGCCACGCCATTCCGAGATGGACGTGAACGACGGCGAAACGCGAGCGCAAGGGCTCCGAGGGCAAACGAAGCACCAAAGGATGTATTACGCAACGTGCGGTGCGATATCGAGCAGAATCCACCGCCGGCCGTGCCCCCGTCCTTTACATAATTCTCGAAGAAATCTTCGATGGGTTCCGGTGTTGCGCACACGACGGGCGAAAGTTTTCCAACATTGCCAACCTGATCTCGATACGCCACGGCAATCGCATACGTGACGTTGTTTTCGAGGTCTTTGATCGTATTGGTGGCCTCCGCGCATGTTTTCCATTTCGGATCGGGAACGATGTCGGCTGCAAGTGGCCCAGGGTCGCAAACCCCTCCATTGCTCGAGCTGCCGCCCCCCGTCCCCGTCGTTCCGCCGCCGCCCATTCCAGCGCCGCCAGCACCAGCGCCGCCCATTCCGCCAGCGCCGCCCATTCCGCCAGCGCCGCCCATTCCGCCAGTACCGCCCATTCCACCAGCGCCGGCCATTCCACTGCCGCCACCTGCGCCGCCCATTCCTCCAGCACCGCCCATTCCTGCAACGCCGCCTGCGCCGCCCATTCCTCCAATGCCACCAGAGCCCCCCGTCGCTCCAGCGCCGCTACCGCTGGACGTTGCGCCGCCAGAACCGCCGCCGCCGTCGCCCGCAGCACCACCCGCCGAACCATCATCGCCGGCGGCAAAACACGAGCACGAGGTATTACTCTCCTCGGTGGTATCCATGGGAACCTCACCATCGCGAGCGCAATACGCAACCACCGTGCTCAATTCCTCGCGCGGTCCGGAGAGCGTCAATTCCACCGAGGCTTCACCGCTCGAAAAATCCACGTCGGTGGGCGGAAGCGGGCCCCATAAGTCAATCTTCGTATTGTCCCAAGTCTTGGAGGATCCATCGACGAATTGGCCACCCGACATCAGCATGAAATAGATCTTCACATTCCGCTGCGTGACGTCCAGGCTCGATTCACCACAATCCGATTCGAGACCAGGTTCGAGCGCGACCAACTCCTTTATATCGAATTCGACAGAGAAATTGTTGACGTCTTGGCTCTGCCGGTTCACCTGCCCCTTGGGGCTCAATCGAAAGCACCTGGCATTGACCCCATTGCGCTGATCATACGTGGTGCAATCGGCTCCAACCGTCGTGCCCCAAACCTCGAAAGATTCATTCAAGTCCCAGCCAGCGATCGATAGATTGAAACGAAAGTATCCATCCTCTTGATTACATTCGTCCCGGTTGATAATCCATCGGAGCGCTTCCGTAGGCGAACGCGCATCGGGGAACCGCTCGACTGGCGTGGGCTGGAAACTGATCGGCTGGGCGGATGCCGTTGCCTCCCATGCCGACAACGCGCCAATGGCCGCGAGGATCGACCCCCCCACTCTCCACTTCCGATGCGTCACACCCAAAAAGCCCTGTTCCTTCGAGTTCATCCTCTCCGTTTGAGCACAACTCGTGCCATGATGCAAATCCGCCTTTGTGCACTCCTTCGACTTTGTGCGATTACCCGCGTCCCAGACAACTTGTCCCGCAAGACCCGCGGCCGAGACAAAGTGTCACCCGCATTTTCCATGCGTCCGGAATTGCGAGTCGTCGTGTGTCCGTGTACGTTCGCGCCCGCGAGGAGGCTATCGCTGCATGACCGTCTCAGCCATTTTCAATCCCGCCCGGTGGAATCGCGTGGAAGGTTTTTCTTTCACGGACATTACGTACCATCGCGCAAAGGATCAAGGCACCGTACGCATTGCATTCAATCGACCCGAAGTTCGCAATGCATTTCGGCCGCATACCGTCGACGAGTTATTCACGGCGCTCGAGCATGCTCGCACGACGTCCGACGTCGGATGCGTGCTCATCACGGGCAATGGCCCTTCGCCCAAAGATGGCGGCTGGGCATTCTGTTCCGGCGGTGATCAACGCATTCGCGGGAAAGATGGATACAAATACGAAGGCGAGCAGACGGGCAAGGCGGATCCCGCGCGTCTCGGACGGCTGCACATTCTCGAAGTCCAGCGCCTCATTCGATTCATGCCGAAAGTCGTGATTGCCGTCGTTCCAGGCTGGGCCGTGGGCGGAGGGCATAGTTTGCACGTCGTTTGCGACATGACGCTGGCCAGCAAGGAACACGCGCGATTCAAGCAAACGGATCCGGACGTCGCGAGTTTCGACAGCGGATACGGTTCCGCGCTTCTTGCAAGGCAAGTTGGGCAAAAGAAAGCACGCGAAATCTTCTTCTTGGGCCTCGATTACACCGCCGAAGAAGCCGCCGCCATGGGCATGGTGAATGCCGCCGTCCCGCACGAGGAGCTCGAAAACGTGGCGCTCGAATGGGGAAAACTCATCAATGGCAAGAGCCCCACGGCCATGCGGATGCTCAAGTACGGCTTCAACTTACCCGACGAAGGCCTCGTCGGACAACAACTTTTCGCCGGTGAAGCAACGCGTCTCGCCTACGGGACCGAAGAAGCCCGAGAAGGGCGCGACGCATTTTTGGAAAAACGCCGCCCCGACTACGACAAGTTCCCGTGGCATTATTGAGTGACGGTGTGGCCTGCCCGCTATGCCAGGCCAAACCATTGCACGAACCGATACGGGCACATCGCCGCACGTACCTCGCATGCTCCACGTGCGAGCTCATGTTCCTCAACCCCGCCGAAAGGCTTGATCCGGACGCCGAACGAGCGCATTACCTCACGCACCAGAACGATCCGACCGACGCGCGATACCGCGCCTTTTTGGATCGGCTCGCCATTCCGCTCATCGAAAAGGTGCCCCCTGGCGCAAAAGGGCTCGATATCGGTTCGGGCCCCGGCCCTACGCTTTCCGTGATGCTCGAAGAACGCGGATTCGACATGACCGTTTACGATCCGTACTTCGCGCCCGACGCAGCGGCGCTCCAGCGAACGTACGATTTCATCACGGCCACCGAAACCGTCGAACACTTTTGTTGTCCTGGAAGAGAATTTGCGCGCTTGTACGACCTATTGCGCCCGAACGCAATTCTCGGGATCATGACCGAAATGGTCACGGGCGAGCGTCGTTTCGACGAATGGCACTACCCTCGCGATCCTACGCACGTGAGCTTTTATCGGAAAAGCACCATGGAATGGATTGCTTCGCACTTCGGCTTCGATGCCGAGTTTCCTCGGCGAAACGTCGTGCTCTTTCGCAGAAACGCCCGCGCGGGGTTAAAACCCCGCGCTACACGATAAAAAGTCCCTCACTACCGTTCGGGACTGGCGTCGTGCGATCGAGGATCGTTATCGAGAATCCTTGACGATTTCGCAATAGAATGCATTTGTCGCAATGCAGCGTGGCGCTAGTCCGAGCGCGGTAGCGCGAGGACTTTTTATTGTGTAGCCTCGGGTTTTAACCCGAGGCGGGGCCGCGAGGACCGACGATGTTGCGAGTTCTGAGACGGTCTCTTCAACCCGCCGCGTGGTCCCGCGGCGGGGATCGGCGCGAAATCCAACAGTAGGACCAATCAATACACGTACGGCACGATCCGGTAGGGAACCCGCTCCTTGTACGTTTTCCACGTTTCGCCATATTTCGCAGCGCACCGTTTGTCGTCGCGTCCGGCGCGATCGAAGAGCAAAATGGCGAGAAACACCCAGTAGAACCAGGGCAACAAGTGGGAAAAGCCGGCGGGAACCGTCCACGCGAATGCAAGCGCGAGCTCGGGCACGTAATGGAAATGCCGCGCCACGCCCCACCAGCCGGAGACGAGCAATAGACTTTCACGCTTTTGCCCATCGGCCGTCGTATAGGCCGCACGAATCGTTTCTGGACGCTTGCCCCAAATCGTCGTTTCACCATTCGTCGCCCGCACACGCTGCCGCTGCGCATCCGCGTCGTAATTGACCCAAATCGAAAGCACGCCGAACGCCACCATCCCCGCGGCAACCGCAATGGGCCATTGGATGGGATGGTCGACGAGATACATGAACGGAATTTCGTACGCCGAAGGAACCCACGCGAGCACGCCCCAACAAATGTAATAACCAAAGCGGTCGTGCATGATGTCGAGCGACGTGAAATAGCCCGACTCCCACCAGAAAAACTTGAAGAGATACACGACCAGCACCGCCACGGCCGCAATCATCGACGTGGAGATGACGCCATGACGCTGCCATTGCGAAACAGCGAAACAGATGGCAATCACGCTCCACCCCATCATCGAAACGCGACAATTGATCAGTTGCTTGAGATTGACGCCAAAGAGACGCGGGTGCAGCTCGGGACCCTGAAAGAAGTCCAAAATGGGATATCCCGTGAGCACGTTGTCGGGCGCCGTGGGGAACGTTCTGCCCTTCCAAGACAAGAAAACGCAGAACGCAAACGCCGAAACGTTCAATGTAATGAGCAAACTACCATAATGATCGTAGAGCTTGCCGGGATCGAGCAGCCCCGCGGGCCATGCAATGCCAAAAAGCCCAACGTGGGTAATGAACCATGCCGCAATGCCATTGAGTTTGTATTCAGGCTGAACTCCAGCCGGCGTCACGGGGCCAAGAAATCGCTTTCCCGGAAGCCATTGCAGCAAGATCGCCTGCACCACGACCCAACCCATGATGATCGCAGCCGCCGTCCACGTCGGCGCGGGCATATGCTGCCACCAAACATCCGGACCGGCCTTGGCGAATGCGAGAAGCGAACCGTCGTGATACCGCGCAGTCATCCATAACGCCAACATGAGCACCGGCGTCGACATCATGAGCAGCAGCGGTCCAATCGTCGTGCGAATGACGCTCGCTTGCACGGGCGTGACGTTCGGAGGCGCGGAACGAGGCGAACCTAGGGGCAAGCCGGTGAGAATGGATTCGACGAACGATTCGACTTTTGTCGCGGACATGGGCCGCGTCTTACCAGTAGGCAAGCGGGCTGCAAAGGAAAAACGGAGCCGCGCGACGCGGTGAGCGAGCGTTACCTGCTGCGAGACGCTTTTCCGAAGAAAAATTGGAAAGGCACGTGACTGCGGGCCGCCCACGAGGTTTCGTTGTGAAGATCGCCGGGGAATGCGTAGTGTAGAAAATCGCGGCCGTATTCGTAACCCGACGCAATGAGCTGATCGCGCATGGCCGTCGTCGGCTCGTAATTGTCCCGCGGCCAGCCGCTATCGATGTAGAAACGCACGTTCCGCTTCGGCTCCGACGCCACGCGTTCAATGAGGTCGTCGCGATAGCCGAAGGTGCTCGACAAACACGCAGCCTTGCCGAATACGTGCGGGTAGTGCCATCCGAGGAAAAACGATACCACTCCGCCGAGCGACGAGCCCATCACGGCCGTATTGCGCGGATCGGTCAGGGTACGCAGACGGGAATCGATGAACGGTTTCAATTCGTTCACCATGAAGTTCCCATAATGTTCGTAGCCTGGTTTCGTGTATTCGTACATGCGATCTTTGGCGTAGACGCCCACGACGATGACTTTGTCGATGAGGTTCATCGAATGGAGAAGCTCCACGTTTTCATCGACGCGCCATTCGTTGCCGCCAAAAGCCTCCTCGCCGAAAAACAGATTCGTCCCGTCGTGCATGTAGAGCACGGGGTATCGCTTCAACGTGTTTTCGTCATACCCCGGGGGAATGTACACGCGAATGCGGTGATTGGAATCGCTGTAGCCTTCCGGAACTTGGACGACGGGCGAAAATGTGCCGCGCGCCGCCGAGTAAAAGTGCGGATAACATCGGCGAATCGTGTCGCCCCGCGTCGTCGCCAGATAATTGTCGCCCTGCGACCACGTGAGACCTTTTTGATTGGCGAGGCACGGCTTGAAGTAAAAATACTTTTCGTGCGACTCGACGATGAACTCCGAGATCGTTCCGTCTTCGCTCACATATTGCGGCTCGATGGACCGATTCCAGTCGAATTGCGTCCGGAGTAAGATTTTGCCTTGATTCGGCGGGTAGAAAACCTGAATTTTAGCTTGACTCATGAGCGTGCTTTCTCAAAGGGATGACAAAGCGGCAGCGCCGCGGGTGGATCTTCGGCCGAATGGGCGAGAAAGGCAAACACATTTCCACTGGAAAAATGAGCTGGGTGAGTATCGACCGAGCTAGCGGCGGCGCCGGGCGGTATATTCGCTCAGCGCAGCCCCGAGCGTGCGTACGGTGCGCGTGCCGAGCGTCACGCCGAGTGAAACGATGATGCTCGCCATTTCGGGACGAATTCCCGTAATCACACACTCGGCGCCCAGCAACTGAACCGCGCGGGTCAGCTTTTCGAGCTCGTGAATGACGTCCTCATTGACGTCGCTGGCACCCGAAAGGTCGATCAGCACGGTCGTCGTCCCAAACGAAACGATGTGCTCGAGCAAGCGAGTCGAGAGCGACGCGGAGCGTGCCGCATCGAGCGCCCCGACGATCGGAATGGTCACGATTCCGTCGGAGACATCGATGATGGGCGCGGTGAGCGCCCGGATCATTTCGTTTTGACGGTTTATGACGGCGGCATTCTCCGCCTCGAGCTCCTGCGTGCGTTGCCTCGAGGCAATGAATTCTCCGGCAAACGCGACAAACGTTCGTTCGATTGCTGCGAATTCATCACGTTCTGCTACATCGAATTGCTCGACCCGCGAAAGCTCGCCCGCAGCCAAATTAAAAACGAGTGAGCGTAGGCGCTTGATGCGGCTGCGAAGGATATGGACCGAAGCTGAGTCGTCGGTTTGCGTCATGAGGTCATGGTTTCGATCGAAGCCACGCCTTGGCGGCTTCGATATCGCCAAAGTAGCGTGTTTCGCTTTCGGGGTGTTCGTCCGACGATGCCAGCGACTCATCAATCGCAAGCTTTGCCATCGTGCTTTTCGGTAGCAGAATGGCAAGCCATCGAAATCCCTCGGAAAGGGCACGTGGCCACCAATCTTCAGCGCACCATTGCTGTGCCTCGGCAGGCATCACCGCCATCTCCCGAGTATCGGCAATCCACCGCGTCGCGCGCTGACTGCGAATGATTTCGAGCCCCGCATCGAGCGCGAGTTGAATCGTTTTGACCCCATCCCATCCGCCGCCGAATTCTGCAGGTCGAAACCACGTACCAACGGCTCGCAAGTCAGGGTTCCAATAAAGAGTCACGTACGGGTTTTCGAAATGCACGTCTACCGTGTTTCCAAGAATGACAGCTTGATGCAACATGGAGCCCCTCCGTTCGAGCGCCGCAGAATGCCCAAGACGGAAGCCGGAGTCAACATCGAAGTAGCTGCAATGCGCTGCACGCAATGGCCGGTGGAGCGCAATGGATGAAGGCAGCCCGAGCGAGCGTTCGGAACCCATGAGCAGCGTACGAAATACGCCGGCATTCTCCCATTCATTCGCCGCATCCAGCAAGCTGCGCGAAAGCTCGCAAATGCCCCTGGCACGTGCCGTACAGATTCTCCCGCCCCTAAAACCCGGCGCTTCCTGCACTACCTGAGGCCAGCTCCCGACCCGCTTCGATTACGCTCCCTCTTCACGTGGCAGGCACAGGTCCGTTCATCCCCGATACCGAAAAAGCGGCGCCGGAAAAATCCGGACAGCCGGCCGCGACGCACGCGTCTGCCAAAAGCCAACCCCGTCCTCTGTCGCGTCTCGGCATTGCCCTCAATCGAGCCGAGCTCGAGCGCATTGTACTGCTCTCCGGGCTTCTGTTCTTGTCGGCCCTCTTGCTCGTCGTTGGACGCACCGCACGCGATGCCCTTTTCCTGACGCGATTTCCCGTCACGTGGATCGCTCCCATGTGGATGGCGGTCGGCGCAGTATCGGCCCTCGTCGCCCTCGGTTACGAACGCGCCGTTCGGCGACTGCCGCGCGCTCGATTCGGTACGGCTTTCGCCCTCTTCGCCGCTGCTACGTACGTCGTGTTGCGTGTGCTCATCGGATACGACGTCGAGCCCGCATACTTCGTCTTCGCCATCTGGTCCGAGATCATCGCGAATTTGACGGCGATGTTGTCATGGACCATCGCGCAAGACCTGTACGACGCACGCAGCGCCAAGCGAGCTTTCGGATGGATTGGCGCAGGACGCATCACGGGAACCATTGCATCGGGTCTCGCTGCAGGTGCCGTTGCACCCATCATCGGCACGGAAAACCTCATCTTCGTGCTCGTCGCGGCCCTCTTGGCCGTCGCGCTGCTCTGTCGCGTGACCGCTGCGCGTCACGGGATTTTGCCTTCGAATCGTCCCGACGAACGCGCCAAGCCCCGGGCCGAAGCACGCTCGTCACCGCTGCAATCACGCTACGTCACCGCGATCGGTGGAACGATCTTCGTGCTCTTCACCATGCTCACGATTGGCGACTACCAGTTCAAAGCCATCGCGCTCTCGACGTTTCCCACGCGCGATTCGCTCGCTGCGTTCATGGGGACGTTTTACGGCGCCGTGGGGTTTGTCGGACTCTTCGTGCAGTTTGTCGTGACCCCACGCATCTTGAAACGATGGGGCGTCATCGGCGCGGCCGTAGCGCTGCCCATCGCGTTTTTGATGAGCTCGATCTTGCTCGTCGCGGTCCCGTCGATGTTCACGGCTTCGATCCTGAAGGCCAGTGATCACGCTCTTCAGTTCTCCATCTTCGACGTCGCACTGCAACTGCTCCTGTTCCCCTTTCCGACAGCAGAACGCGAGCGCGTGCGCACGTTGTCCGTCGCCATCATGAAACCGCTTGGATATGGCGTTGGCGCGCTTCTGCTCGTCATTTTCGCCGCGTCCGGCCCGGCGGTCGAAGCAGGCCCGGACCTCATCGCCGCAGCAGCGCACCTCGGCTACATCTCGCTGCCCCTCGGTTTGATCCTGGTGCCCATGCTGCGTGACATTCGCCGAGGATACGTCGACGCGATGCGCGGAACGCTCGTGCGCGGCAGCCTCACCGACGACTCGCCGGCGGAACAAGGACGCCTCGATCGAGCGCTCTCCGAAGCACTCATGAGCACCGATGCTCCTCGCGTGTTGTTCGCGATGGACAGGTTGCGCCAGCTCGATCCCGATCGCGTTCGGGACGCCCTTCCCACGCTGACTCGGCACGCGTCTTCGCGCGTTCGCGCTGCAGCGCTACGAGCATCGTGGACGCTGTCCCCTGACGATGCCGCGGACTTGAGCCGAGAGCGGATCGACGACGAAGATGCGGAAGTGCGAGGTTTGGCCGTCGAAACGCTCGCCCGAACGCTCGGCGAAGATGCTCACGACGAACTATCTGCGCTCGCATCGCGGCAAGACGACGCCGTGCGTGCCGCAGCCATTGGAGCCTTGCTCAGGTACGGAGGGCTCGACGGCATGCTCGATGGGGCGCCACGACTACGTACGCTTCTGGAGAGTCGCGACGCGCGCGATCGGATCGTTGCAGCTCAAACGCTTGGTCTCGTGGGACAAACCTCACTCGAACGAGCGTTGGTGCGCCTTCTCGGCGATGAGGACCAAAGGGTTCGGCAAGCCGCACTCGTTGCTGCTGCGACGACCGCTACGCCGCGGCTCCTGCCTCGCCTCGTCGAAGCGCTCGATCACCGCGCCCTACGACGTTCCGCGACAAACGCCATCGTCGCCATGGGAAGTCGCGCCGTCTCGCACTTGTCCATGACACTTGCCGATACGGAAACGATTCCCACCGTGCGGCTGGCCGTACCGCGCATCCTGTGGCGCATTGGCACGACCGCCGCACTCTCTGCGCTTCTCGACCACATCGACGAGCCTGATGATCGCGTGCGTCAGAAAATTCTCGCATCCGCTTCGCGACTGCGTCTCGCTCTGGGAGCTCCACCAGCTCCCCTTGGACCCATTCGAGAGCGAATCGAGCGGGAGGCCGTTGCGCATGAACGTGAACGCGATCTGTACATACGCGTGCGCCCTGCAGTCGCGATGCCGCTCCTCGACGACCACGTGATCCGGCGCATGCGCAAAGGACTCATTCGCATTTTGCGTTTGTGCGAGCTCGTGTATCCGCGCGAGGTCGTGGCGGGCGTGCGTGCGCACGTATTCGGATCGAATCCAGCGCTGCGAGCGAATGCTTTCGAGGTGCTCGAATCACTGCTCGATCGGCGGCAAGGCGCGCGGCTCATCGCGCTCTTCGATCGATACCTGGAGCTCACGAACGCGTTTCCGCAAAGCACCGAACCACCGACTTCGGCGGATGTGGTCGAGTTTGTCCGACTGGAACTCGCTTCGGACGATCCCTTTCGCGCCGCGTTGGCGCTCGACGCCGTTGCGGTAAAGCGTATCGAAGCCTGCGGCGAGCTCACATTGGGAGCACTGTCGGATCGCGACCCACTCGTGCGCGAAGCAGCGGCAATCGCCGCGGTGGAGCTAGAGCCCGAAGGCGCAGCGGCCGCACTCGAACGGCTGCTCGAGGATCCCGATCCGATCGTCGCGTATTGGGCGAACTATTGGAAACGCACCGGGCAAAGCGGGCTCGAGGCGGGAGACGGCATGTACACGACGATTGAAAAGGTGCTCTTTTTGCAGCGCGTTCCCATCTTGTCGCGCATTTCAGGCGAGGAGCTCGTGGGACTTGCGCGAACGGCGGAGGTGCTGACGTTTCGGCGCGGCGACGTCATCTATCGTCAAGGGGATCCCGGTGGAGCGCTCTACTTCGTCATTTCGGGCACCGTGGGTTTGTCCGTGGACGGCAAAGAGATGGCGCGGCGCGGCGCGAACGAAGTCTTTGGAGAGGCGTCGGTCCTCGATCGCGCCCCTCGCGTGGTGACGGCGACGGCGCTCGAACCTGTGGAGCTGCTTCGCGTGTCCTCCGAAGACTTCATTGCAGCAGCGCAAGACACCGTGGAGATCGCGATGGGCGTGCTTCAGGTGCTCAGTCGAAAACTGCGCGAGGCGGATCGACGGCTATCACGCGCCGAGGACGAAGTATCGAAGCTTCGGGCGCTCACGAAAGAATTGGAACACGCGGCCGATCCTGCGGAATCAAAGCATTCATCCCGAATTTGGAACGATGAGGAGTGAGGCTTACTTGATGATCCGCGCCTCGACCGTTCCCGCCTTGAGGTCGTCGCGAAGAACGACTTCGTAACGGTTCGAGTCCAGGCTGCCGGAACGCAGAACGAAGATGATCGCTTGCGCGCGACGATCGCTGATCTCGCTGCTCACGCCCTTCGTTCCGAGCGAGATGCTGACCTGCTCGATCTTCGGGTTGGCCCGCATCGTCGCCGTAATCTCCTCGATGGCCGCTTGCCCTTCGGGCGTGAGCTGATCGCTTCCGGGTGCCGCGAATCGAATCGGTGGTTTGATCACAAACGATTCGCCAGCAAGTCGTGCGTACTTCGGACAGCCATACGGAGGCACGCCTGGTTCGTTCGGGCATGTATCCGCAGGCTCAGGAATCAAGTCGTTGTCGATGTCCGGGCATCCATTGGCAAGCTCGCTCGCGTGCTTGACGCCCGTGGTTTCCGGACACGCATCGTTTTCGTCCGGAATGCCATCGCCGTCCTTGTCGGCCGCCGGGCATCCGCGCTTTTCAGGATCCTTGTTGTCCGGGCCAGCTTCATCCGGACATGCATCGTCCTTGTCGAGGATCTTGTCGAGATCGCGATCGGACGGCCCTTTGGGCGGAGGTGCTTTGGGTCTTCCACCGCCCACGTAGGCGACGCTCAGGACGCCGCGGAAACTTGGTGCACCTGCGGCCCAGCCAAACCCTGGACCTGCACTGGCTCCGATTTGCAGGCCGCCGAGCGCCAGGCGCGCCGAAATGAGCGGCTCGATCATGATATCGATGGTCGTTGGATGATCTTGGGATGCGGTATTCAGCGCTGTTTGTTCCTGGGTGAACACCGCGAGCGTCGGTTCGAACCCGAGCCAGAATCGGGATCCGAGGCGATATTGGCCGGCGCATGCCAGTGCGGCGCGATCGCCGTCATGGGGAAAGCCATCGACGCGGCCGATGAACATGAGCGGGGAGATCGACGCGGTGCATCCGTAACGAAGCGCATTTCGTTCGCCGGCAATGGCGATGTCGACTTCGGCACGAATCGCGCCATCGGAAAGAAAAGCTTCTTTTGTGCCCATGGGGGCCCAAAAACGCGCGCCGACGATGAAGTCCATGGTCTTCGTGTCGACGGCTCGGAAGTGCACACCCGCGCGAAGATCACCGACACCGAATGCGGACACGGGGTTGAAGTCGACGCCATATCGGCCGTCGTTGATCAACTGCTCGGGAATGTCTCCGCCAACGTAGAGACCAACCGGAAGCGCGAGATCGACGACGAGCCAGGGCAGCGGTGTAATGGATGCGCCGATGTGCGCCAATAATGCGTTTTGGACCGTACTTGCTTCGACGTTCTCGACGCCCGCCGCATCGACACTGACGGCTTTGAGAAGACCGGTGCCGTAATCGAGCGAAGCACCGAAGGCGAACTCGATGGTGTTGATGCCTTTTTCGTGCGCTCCAAGCGCGCGAAGAAAGGGGCTATCCGGAGATGCCGGCTGGAGCTGATCAATGCGAATGCCATCTTCGGGCTTCGACTTACCGGCAGCCATCGAAGTGCCGGCGCTACCGACGACAACCAAAACTGCAACGACCCCCGCCCATCCTTTCCGTACAAGCACGACTCAACCTTACATGCGTTTTGATGCTGCGTGAAAACTTTGCTGGGCCCAAGCTCGATCCAAAATGTAAACCGTAAGAAGGATCCGGGCTGTCGTCCGTCGAACGAGAGCCACTGCGGAACGATGCTTGCAAGAGTTACGGGAAAGAGCTTTCCGTTCTGGCATCAGACCCACGAACGCCCCATCATCGAGGTACACCATGAGCGTCGTCGCGTCCTCGCCCAAGTCCAAAACCCCTGCTTCCAAGGCTGATTCACGCAGCCGAGGTCTTCTCCCTCTCGCCCTGGCATTTCTCGCAGCCGCCTTTTCGTTCACACCTACGGCGGTCCACGCGGATACACCCGTCAAGGGCTTCTTCACGGATGAAGAAGGACCCAAAGCCGACGCCAAGGCCGAAGTCGCTGTAACCACGACTGCGCAAGCCGAAGTGGAAGCCAGCGTAACTGTTGCTGTCGATGACGAATTCGACGTCGACACGGACCCCACTGCACTCACGGATTTTCGCGAGCCTCTCGCCGATTACGGCACGTGGACGGATGACGCCACGTACGGAACGGTTTGGCTTCCCGATACCGAGGTCGTCGGCGCGGACTTTGCGCCGTACCAAACCGCCGGCCATTGGGAGCTCGACGAAAACGAAGACTGGATGTGGGTCAGCGATTACGACTGGGGCTACATCCCGTTCCATTACGGCCGATGGGTTTGGATTGGCGGACGTGGTTGGGGTTGGATCCCCGGTCGCGTGTACGCACCTGCATGGGTCACGTGGCGCATGACGGATTACGGCTACATCGGCTGGGCCCCGATGGCGCCGTCTTGGTACTGGTTTGGCGGAGCCGCTGTGAACGTGTGGACAACGCCGTATTCGGCGTACGTCTTCTGCCCGTCCACCTACGTCTTCCACCGCCACGTTCACACGTACGTCGTTCGAGATCGTAACATCATTCAGCGCATCGGCGCGCATTCGCGCCCCTATCGTGCGGCGCGTCCTTCGGTGCGTGCGTCCGGGGCAGGTTCGTCCGGGAACGGCGCTCGCGCATATCGCCCCGCATCACCGCGTGTTGCGGAAGCAAAGATTCCCCACGACGCAGCCCCGCAAAAGCGCAGCAAACCCGACCCGCGCGCGTACTCCTACGCGCGCAAGAGCACGTCCGCTCAAGCCCGAGCGAGCTACTCCGCATCGCGACGCGCACCCGGAGCTCACACGACGCCCGCTACGCGCGACCCGCGTGGTGTTCGGACAAACCCCGGTGACGGTCGACCCGTCACGCGTTTGCCCTCGCGCGATTCGTCGGGCCCGCAAGTTCAACCGAGCCGCCCGGCCGTGAATCCCAGCAGGCCTTCGGTCTCGCCGTCGCGTCCGTCGGTCTCGCCGTCGCGTCCGTCGGTCTCGCCGTCGCGTCCGTCGGTCTCGCCGTCGCGTCCGTCGGTTTCGCCGTCGCGTCCGTCGGTTTCGCCGTCGCGTCCGTCGGTTTCGCCGTCTAGGCCGTCGTCACCATCGCGCTCGATCTCGCCTTCACGACCTTCCTCGCCGTCGCGATCGTTCTCGCCGTCGCGCCCGTCGGGAGGACGCTCGGGAGGACGCCGGTAAACCACCACGGTTCATCTCTTACGAACAGGAGTACGTCCGATGCGTTCTCATCTTCCTAGCGTAAAGCTTCGTTCACTCGGGGTGTGGTCGCGCGTTCTCGCTATCTGCGCCGGCGTCAGTGCGCTGACTGGATGCATCATCGTCGATGACGACAACGACGGAACCGTCATCATCGACGACAACACCAATCGCCCCCCAATCACAGGCGATCCCATGCTCGTCAACATCGACACCGACGTCGCACTCGATGCCACGCCGGGCGATGGCGTAGGGATCTTCGTCGAGTACTACGCGGGCGGGCGCTACCGCATCTGGACGACGTGCGATACGAACTTCTCGGGCGACTTCTGTCCGTTCGAGATCTACGCGTCGGTCGATACATCATCGACCATTTCGGCGGTCTACGAGGAAAACCTCGAAGGTTACGACTCGATCACGGTCAACCAAGGCCAGGGCGCCGTCGATCTGTACCTCGAGACCGACAACGACTACGACGCCGTCGAGCTCGACGTCACGCCAGGCGCGATCCTGCGGCTCGAAGCGTACGTCGACGGCATATCCCAACCGCGCTTCGTCTACTGGGTTGGCAACGGCGTCCTGCACGAAGGTGCCCCGACAAACCCCGTCGACTTCAATCCGACCCAATTCTGAAGCAAGAAAGCCCGGCCGTCGTTTCGACCGGGCTTCTTCATCCCCAACAAACCTTACCGCTCACTTGCCTTTTGGTTTGTCCTTCGGCTTTGCCTCTTCCGCCTTGGCAGCCGCAGTTGCAACGACGGGTTTGCCCTCGGCATCCCATAACGCAGGCTCACCCAAACCAAGCGCCACGAGGTCCGACCAGATGGCTTCCTTCGGCCCGACCACGATGATCGTGGCAGTGGCAGGATCCACCTGCGCCTTTGCCAAGGCCGCCACCTCCTCGACCTTCTGCGACTGACGCACCCGCGTCGCCTCAGCGTCGTACGTCGGCGGCAGGCCCAGTTGAGCAAGCGACGCCAATCGATCCGCCGTGTCGCTGATCGTTTCGAACGTCTTGAGCATGTCCGCACGATCCTGCGCTTTGGCCTTCTCGACCTCCTCGGCCGTCGGCCCTTCCTGCGCCATCTTCTGAAGCTCGCGAAGCGTTTCCTTCAGCGCCGGACCGGTCGCCGGCGTTTCTACCGAAGCCAGCGCCCAAAACGCTCCCTTGCCTCGCGTGCCAAGGAACGCCGTGCGCGCCCCGTACGCCCAATGTTTTTCCTCGCGTAAATTTTGGTTCAACCGCGAAGTAAATGATCCCCCAAGCGGCGTGTTGACGAGATCGATCCGAATCGCATCGGGCTCGGATGCCATTAGTCCTTCACGAACGACGGCAATCACCGATTGCGGTGCCTTGGGACGATCGACGAGCACGATCTTCGGCCTGTCCGCAGCTTTTCGAGGGCCCGGAATCGTGACTTTGGGATCCTTCTTCGCCGCTGCTTTGGGCGCCTTCCACGACCCGAGATCCGCATCGATGGCCGCTTCGACTTCACTACGCGTGATGTCTCCCGCGACGACGAGCACTGCGCGATCGGGACGAATGTTTTCCGCGTAAAACTTTTTGATCGTCGCGAGATCGATCTTCTCGGCAGCTTCGAGCAGCCCATCGCTCGGATGTCCATATGGCGTGCCCGGCCCATAAAGCACCGCAGCATTGACCACACGCGCAACCCTCGAAGGTTCGTCGGGCCGCGATTTCAGGTCGTTGCGCCAAAGCTCCGATACGCGCTTGAACTCCTTCGCGTCGAACTTGGGACGCGCGACGACGTCCGCGAGAATCGAGAACGCGGGAGAGAAGTTCTTCTTCAGCACCGTGACGGACAACGTGCTCGCGTCGACGCCGGTATGAATCGAAAGCGATGCGCCGAGATCACTCACGGCCCCCGAGATCTCGATGGCGCTGCGTTTGCCAGCACCTTCGTCGAGCATGTCGGTCGTGATGTGCATGAGACCGGGTTTGTCCGATGGATCGATCGACGAACCTCCTTCGACGACGAGGGACATCGATACGAGTGGCAAGCCGCGACGCGGCGCGAGCCACACCTTCATGCCGTTTTTCGCTTGAAACGTTTCAACGACGGGAGGCGTGAAAGGTTTGGCCGGGCCAGGTTCGGGACGCGGGCCGAGGTCCACGACGACCGGGGGCGGCTCCTGCTTCGTCTCCGTCGTCTTGGCGGTCTTGTTTCCGGCGTGCGTCTGCACCTGCTCGCCGCCGCAAGCAACGAGCGCGATGCACGACGACAAAAAGAGCGATCGAAAGACTTTCATCGGGCTGCCTCCGCCGTCGGTGCTTCGGGCTTTTTCTCGGGTACGACGTGGATGATCACGCGCCCATTCGGATCGAGCGTGCCTCTTGCGATGGCCAAAAGAGATGCCGGCGTGACGGCGCGATAAAGATCGAGGTCTTTCTCGGCAAACCCAGGGTCACCGACGAACGATTCGTACAGATTGAGGTTCATCGCTCGCGTGTGAATCGATTGCAGCCGCGAAACGAAGCTCGTTTCGTACTGATTTTGCGCCCGCGTGAGCTCGGCAGCACTGATCGTTTCCGACGTCAGCTTCTTCAACTCCGCATCGATGGCCGCCTCGAGTTTTTCCAGCGGAACCCCAGGCTGCGCGATCGCTTCAACCTGGAAGTACGATCCCGAATCCTGAGATGCCTGGTACGCCACGACTTCCTGCGCGAGCGACTGATCGTAAACGAGCGCCTTGTAGAGACGACTGACCTTGCCCTCGGTCAGCACGAGCGACAAAAGGTCGAGCTCGGCATCTCCCGGCGCATATCGAGCGGGGCTGTGCCAAGCCATCATGACCTTGCCGAGCTCCACGTTGTCCTTGAGCGTTTCGCGCACGACCTTGTCAAGTTTGACTTTCGGAGCGGCGGGCGCGGCCGGCACGGGAGTATTGCGAAGCGGGCCGAACCTTTTCTCGATGAGGGGTTTGACCACGGCAGGATCGAAGTCGCCGGCGACGACGAGCGACGCGTTGTTCGGCACGTACCAACGGCGGAAAAACGCTTTGACGTCGTCGACCGTCGCCGCCTGCAAGTCTTCGTGCGAGCCGATGACGGGGTGGTGGTACGGATGCCCGACGGGATACAAGAGCTCGGACAAACGCAGATCGGCTTTTCCGTAGGGAGCGTTCTCGACACGCTGACGACGTTCGTTGCGTACGACCTCGCGCTGGACGTTGAGTTTGTCCAAGGTCATTTCGTCGGCCAGCGAGGCGAATCGATCGGCCTCGAGCCACAAGAGCAAGTCGACGGTGTTGGATGGTCCGAGATCGTAATAATCGGTGCGATCCTGGCTGGTCCACGCGTTGTTCGATCCACCGGCAGCTTCCATCCAAGCGTCGAACATCTTCGTGGGAACGCGACGCGTACCCATGAACATGAGGTGCTCGAAGAGGTGCGCGAAACCGGTGCGCTTGGGCTCCTCGAAGCGCGAACCAACTTTGACGATGGTGTTGACCACGACGAGCGGTAGCGAGTGATCCTCGTGCAGGATCACGACCAACCCGTTGTCGAGCTTGTACTTGGTAAACGGTATGTCGATACGCGCAGCGGGCGCAGCGGGCGCGGCATGCGCGACGGTCGTGAAGGTCGGTGCAGCGAGCGGCACGGCAAGCGCGATTGCTGCGGCCAGCGCGCGAGACGACCACCGGCGGTGGAAAGGACGATGTAGCGGTCGCATGGCGGCGAAGCCTGCACCGGCTGGCACCGGATGCCAAGACGAACGAGCGAACGGAAGGGGTGAACGGCGTGGATCTAGCGCCGAGTCGCGAAGTAGATGCCCGCAGCGATAGCCGCGAGAAACAGGATGAAGAGCACGATCTTGATGATTGAGTACGGCGCTTTCCCCACGACCTCGCCCGACTGTCCGTTGACGAGGAACTGGTAGGGTTTGTCCTGATACCGGTACGCCGCCACCCACACGGGCAAGAGCACGTGCTTGAACGTGACGCGCGAGAACTCGTTGTGAACCTCGAGGTCCTTGTGCGTGTCGCCTGGAACGTCACCCGCGCAGCGTGACTGTTGAACGCTCGCCATCTTGCTCTGGCCCGTGTCCCACGCGGGCATGAGGTCGACGGCGTAGGCCTCGGCGCGCCAGCCGGCCAAAAATTCGGGTCGATACGGCGTCAATGCTTTGGTGTCGAAGGAACGAAATTGATCCCCGAGGTTGTGGGGCAATCCCTTTGAGGCGCAAATGATGATGTCGTCGAAAACATCCGTGCGCCGGCCGCTCGCGGGCTCCCAGCGCGTGTGCTGGACTTTTCGCGTTTGCTGTTTGCCTTGCTCGTCCGTGTACGTTTCATCGACGTAATAGTGGTAGCCAGCCTGCGCCCTCCATGTGGAGTAGACGCGCGCATCGAAGGTCCAGTACGGGATGTACACGCCGGCGAGCCCTTCGACTTTGGCCATCTTCCGCAAGTCGCTCGGGCGAAACCAAAGCGCGCCAAGCCACTCTTCGAAGCGCGTCGCAGCGTTGTTTTTGTCGATTTTGAACGGGACGACGGACTCGGGGCGAATCGGGTTCGCCAGCGCTTCACGCGCGAGCACCTGATGCGACTTGCAGAACGTGCACGTCGCCGTTTGCTCGCCAGGCGCGACGCTGACGACCGCTCCACATTCGTTGCAGCCTACTTGCGTGACAGGTGTGCCGTATCCGCGTTCGGCAAGGCGCATGCCCTCTTCGATGGGGATCTCGCGTACGAGGCCCGTAGGAGCCGCTGGCATGGCTTGCTGCGCGCCGCAGTAGGGGCACTTGAGCGCTTGGATCGTGGCGTCGTAGGCGAGTTTTGCTCCGCAGCTCGAGCAAGGAAAGGAATCACCGGAGGGCCCTGGGGATTGCGACAGGTCGGTCACGTTTGAGCTCCAAGCATCGCTGACGGGAAAACGAAGGATATCCCGTAGGGAATCTACTACGCCTCGGCGTCGACTTCGGGTGTAGGAGCGTGAGAAGGCTCATCTGCGAGGCTCGGATCACGCTTTTTGCCAATTTCATCGGCCCGCGAAAGAGCCATGCGAAACAGCACGGGACCGAGCATCTCGTTGATGACGACGGTGCCGAGGATGAGCGTCGCTGCATCTTGACCCCACGGGGCAAAAGATGTCGCCACGAGGCCAGCAAGACCGATGGCAATGCCCGCCTGCGGGAACATGCCGAAGGGAACCTTGCGCGCAATGGCCGGCTCCAGCTTGACGGCGCGCGCGGCGAGCAGCGTACCGGCGAACATGCCGCCAGCTCGTACGAGGGCCGCGAGCACCGCAAACGGCGCGACCGACAAGAAGGCGTGCAGATGCACCTCGGCCCCCACGACCGCAAAAAAGACGGCGAACGTAGGCATCGCTGCGATTTCGGTTTCGTGGACGACTTCGTGCCCGCTCACGGGGCTGACGTTTTCGAGAAAGAGCCCCGCGGACAAACCCACGAGGAGCGGATCGAGATGAAACGCACGACCCGCCTCGGCGACGACGAACAGCACGACGAAGACGAACAATCCAATGCGCTGCCGAACACGTTGAATGTAGAGACCGAAGATCAGCGCAATACCGATACCGACGACGATCGACCCGAGGATATGTGCCGCAAGAGCTCCAAAAACGGACGTTGGAGCAGCACCGGCAACCGGGAAGACTCGGTGCGCGAGCGAGTCGGAGAAAGCAAACGTGACGACGACCGAAAGGTCCGCGACGACGACGGTCGACAAGGCAAGCTCACTCACGGGCCCAGCCGCGCGCGCCTCCTTGAGAATGCTGATCACGACCGCGGGTGAACGCGCGCAGAGCACGTTCGCCAAGATGAGCGACACGATGGCCCGCTGAGACGCATCGAGCTCCGACATGAACGGCAATTGCGCTGAAATGGCGAAAAAGAATGCAAAAAGCAGACAGGCGCAAGCCGCGAGGCTCGCGACGACGACGGCTCCGATGGTGCGAAGCTTGGGCCAAAGCTTGGCAAAGTTGAGCTCGCAGCCGGCGGTGAGCGCGATGAGCCCCACGGCGACTTTCTTCACGAGCGTAAGGTCTTGGAGCATCGAGGGCGTGATGAGCCCCAGCACCTCGGGACCAAAGAGCGCGCCGCAAAGAATGAATCCCGTGAGATGCGGCAACCGCAGCGCGTGGAAGATGTGCGCCGTCTGCATCGCTGCCAGGAGTAGAAAACCAAAGGCAAGCGCCGCACCGGAACCCGTGATCGTCACGTCCGCCGGCAAGAACGACCTTGCGGCAAAGGAGATGCCGGCGACGAGCGCCAAGACGAGCGCCGCACGAATCACGACGACACCTCCTCTTTGGGCGTCGGCGCAGTCGGCACGGGTTTGTCCTCGATCGGCGCAACGATCGGCGCAACTTGCGGCGTCGGCACGATCGGCAAAGGCGTGAGATCCGCCGTTCGGCGACGACGCCATTCCAAGAACCGAACGACGCCTTCGGACAAGACGCCACCAATGATCACAGCGTTAATGGCCCACCGAACTCGTTCGGGCGCATTGCTTCCATACAGCGTCGCAGCGCTGACGATGACGACGATCGAAATGGGACTCTGTGGTGCAAGTGCAAGTGCGAGCATCCGCGCCGAGGGCAAACCTTTCGGCCCCAAACGTTTGGACCAGATCGCCCCGAGACGCTTGCCTGCGACACGTGCCAAGACAAACGCGGGCGCGAGCACCCATCCCTGCCATTCACCAGGCCGCCACTGCGCCCCGACGACGAGCAAAAAGATGAGATAAATGGGCCGCTCGACCGTCATCAACGTCGCCCGAAGCCCCTGGAGATCACGCATGGGAAGGTTCGCCATGAGCGCGCCCGCAATGGCACAAATGACAGGGACACTGAGCGCGAGATACCCAGAAACACCCGCGGAAAGCGCAACGGCACCGAGCAAGAGCGCAACCTCCTCGGCCGCGTTGTGCGCTCCGCGCAAAAGCACGTAGCTGATGATTCCAAGCGTTCCGCCAAGACCGAGTGTCACCAAGAACCACGCGCTCGACGGCAATTGCCACTGAATGCCAGTTCCTTCGGGTCTGAAATAAATCGCAACGGCCGCAAGCACCGCGAGCCCCACCACTTCGTCGATGCTCGTGACTTCATCGATCATGCGCGCCGCCTTCGGTCCAACGCGCCGCTGCCAAACTTCCATGCTGATCGGCGCACTCGGCGCCGCACACGCTGCAAGCACGAGCGCATCACGCACGAAATCGTGATGCTCCCAAGGCACACCCATCCCAATGAGCGCCATGCCGCACAGCACCGCGGTCGTGAACATCGGCACGAACGACTCGAGCACGATGACCGGTCCGAGCGACGCAGGCAGCGAATCGAGCTTGCGAACATCGAAGTGCAAGCCGACGAGAAACCCAATCCAACCAAGCCCAAACTCGAACGCGGGCTTCAGATCGCTGAGCACCGTCGGCGTGAGCACTCCCACGCTTTCTCGCGCAAAAATCGCGCCCATGCCGAGAAACGGAAGACCAGCAGAAATCAGGACAGTGACACCCAGACGACGCTCGAGCGCCTTGAACTTCGGTTGGGCGAGCAGGACGGCAAGGCTGAACGCGATCGCGAGCCCAATTACAACCCTCGGCAGCCTCTCCTCCGTCATGCGTCCCGAGTATCCGTCAGAACGGGCGACGAGGCTGAGGAAAAAGTGCACGAGCGCTGAGAATGTAGGCCGAAATCAAGGGCCGTCCCGGGAGCATAGGACAAACGTCCATCATTCTCGCCGTTTTCGACGCATCCCTGAGGATGGGATGATGTAAGGACAAACCTTACGTACGCGGCGTGCGCGAGGTCGGCGTACGTGTGCGTGGGCGCGTTGCAGACACGGGGCGCGACGTCTCCGGCACACCGGGTTGTGGACTGAGAGATCGCGCGCGGATCAAGTTACCATCGGCTTCGATCTCCACCCCGAGCGCTCGACTACGCCGCACGAGGCGCTCGAGATCGACGTCGGGGCCGATGAGCAGGCCCGAAGGTGGCGATGGATCCACGAACATGTCGGCGACGGGCCGCCGCGTTCGAAGCAGCTCGCGCACTTCTTGATCTTCAATCCACAAAAACCCTGAAACGGGCACGAACGTCGCTCGACCAAGGACGACGCTCGCTTGATCGAGCATTTGGGAAATGTTGTCGGGCAACATCGCGACGGCTTCGATCCGCGCCCGCAACACATCGCTTTCGAGCCCTGCAGAGAGAGCGCGCGCAACCGATGCGGAAGCGATGACCACGTCGATCTTGTCGCCGATGCGACTGATCTCGGCGAACGGCGCGAGCGCCAACGCGTGCGCCACGCGGGTGGATGGATGGATCTGGAGCACATGCGTGTCGACGAAACGGCTCGACTCCGTGTCGACCGAAGGATCGACGCCGGCAAGAAGTGCTCGACCGCGCGGCGTGAGACGCAGCGCGAGACCTCCATCGAGCTCGCCTTCGCCGCCGAGATCCAAGACGCCCAAGGCTGGCAAGGATTCGAGCGCGATACGCCGAACGATCTCGCTCACGTCGATCGCTTCGATGCCCATGCGTTCGGCCCAGCGACGTACCAACCGCTCGACACCGCCAATACGATCGTCGGCCGCGAGATACCCACGAAGAGACGACCACGGGACCCAGCGACCTTCGCCAAGCTCTTGCAGCGCATCGAGGACCATTTCGCGAAGCGCGCCGATGGGACTGGATTCCCGGCCTTCTGCAGCACCGCGCAACACTTCACGCTCGGGCCGCGCTTCGTCCCATGCACCACCTCGACGCCACGTGTTGAACAGAACTCGCGTGATCTCACGAATGGCGAACGAGCCTGGGGGGGTGACGATCGATGCGGACGTCGGCTCCCAGAGACCGATGGCTCGAGACAGCGCGGCAGAAAGCGCGACGGTTTCGACGTCACGCCCGAACCGTTGCGCGAGACGAACGATGAGTGAACGCGGAGTTCCAACGCCCGTACGTACTTCACTTCCTGCACGAACATCGCTGGCTGGTTCTCGCATGGCGAAGGCGAGCCCAACGGCGAGCATCGAAGGATCGGACGCGAATCGGGCGCGTCGAGGAGCGTGATCTTCTTCGAGGACGAAGGAGCGGATTTGCGCACGTCTCGCTTCTCGAAGCTTGCGACGTTCCGCGCCGACGATGTGGCCGATTTCCGTCGGAATGACGTGACGATTGGGATGAATGGGGATCAAAAATGCGCGGCGTTCCAGGGCAAACCCTGCACCACGACGACTCGCGGTGACACCCGATGCTCCTCGCAAACGCATCGGTTCCCGTTCGAGATCCAGAAGCTCTTGCGTATCCACCTCGCCGCCCACGGCGTCGATGGCTTCGAGCAGCCGTCGCTCGGCTGGCGCCAAGCGCGCGACTTCGGACTGCAATCGTTCGGCGTCGGACAGATGCTGCCACGCAACTTCGAGCGACAGAGCGATGGGGGGCGTTGCGGGACGGCCCAAGTAATGCGCCGCGATGGCGCTCGCGGTTTCGAAGGACGCCTGTGACAAAAGCGCTCGGAGCGCGCGCGGATCCTCGCCCTCCCAAGACTTGATCTGCACGAGAAAGGCGATGGGCAAAACCAGCTCGATGCCCGCGTCGATCTTGCGCGCGTACACAACGCCTCGCGCAACGAGCGGTTCGAGTCCCGCGGGCAGCGAGGGCACGACGAGCGCTCCGCCTGCTTCGGCCACGCGATAAAGAAGCTCGCGGCTGATTGGGTGCAGGCGCGACGGATCACGTACGTCGGGGATGCCCACGAGCGCTCGAGCAACCTGAGATGGCGGATCGATGCGCTTTTGCGGATCGATGCGAATGCCCAGGCGCCGTACGAGCGCGTTGAGCTCTGAATTTGGAAGCGCGCGCAAGATGTGATCGAGGCGCCGGAGCGGCCCGTCGGTTTGCTCATCGCCCGATTCGTCGGTCGCGGTAGCGAGTGCCGCGTTCGAAGGCCCCCCGGCCAAGCGAAGCCCACCTTCATCGTGTCCACCGGTGGAGCTCATGGTTCACCTACGAGGCTGAAGGGTTGACCAATGCGTCGAACGACGCTCGTGCCATCGTTGGACACTACACGACGAAACTGCGAGCGACACTCGGAAAAGCGAACGCAACGTCGTTTTTCCTGGACACCGTGCTCGTCGAATCACGTTTGTCGCGGTCGGTACCACCAAACCCGCGCACGCTAGATTTCCGCACCCTTTGCACTGATCACTCGCGTTACCACCTCCCCGTAGAGTGCGTCCGGGAAGACCCACAGCAGTACGGAGATGCCCGACGAGCATTCCCCGTTTACGATGTATTGCGGAGGAGATGTGATTTTACGTGATGCCGTCCATGGCCTCGTCGCGTTCGAAAGCGAAGAAGATGCGATCGTCCCGCGCCTGCTCGATGCACGCGAATTGCAGCGCCTCCGCAGAATCCGACAACTCGGACTGACGTCGCTTGCTTATCCAGGCGCGGAACATTCGAGGTTTTCCCACGCGCTCGGCGCCGCGCACGTCATGAAGCTCCTGCTCGCACGACTGCGTCAAATCGATGGCGATCTGCCGTTCTGGCAACGCGTGACGAGCGAACGCGCGCGTGATGCCGTCGCAGCAGCCCTCTTGCACGACGTGGGGCATGGCCCGCTCTCGCACCTCTTCGAAAGCGCCATGCCCGGCGCCGTCGAACACGAGGAGTGGACCGTGCGCATCCTCTTGGATCCCGCATCGGACGTGCACCGCACGCTCGCCGCAGACGACCCGGGACTGCCGAGGCGCGTCGCGGACTTGATCCGCGGCAAGCACGAACTGCCGTACCTCGCTCGTGCCGTCAGTGGCACGTTCGACGTCGATCGTTGTGACTACCTGCTGCGTGACGCTCACGCGACGGGCGTGCGCTACGGTGACTACGACCTGCCCTGGCTCCTTCGAAGCCTGCGCTTCAGTGAACCGAGCGGACCTCCAGGACACGCCGCACCATCGCTCGCCATCGACGGCCAAAAAGGCATCGTCGCGATCGAATCGTTTCTTTTGGCGCGTTACTTCATGTTCCAACAAGTCTACTTCCACAAAGCCACGCGATCGGCCGAGTGGATGATCGGCGCGATCCTGCGTCGCGCGCTCGCCGTCGTCACCGATGGCACGCGGCTGCCCGTCTTGCCCGAGGCGATCGCGGTCATCGCCAGCGGCGACACCCCTTCGCTCGAGCAATACCTCGACCTCGACGATCAAGTGCTCCTCGGCGCGATCCACGCATGGGAGGATGCCAAAGACCCCGTGCTTGCAGACCTTTGCAAAAGACTTCGCGCCCGCGCGCTCTTCAAAACCCTGGACCTTTCACCTGATTCGCAAGGCGACGAGTCAACCCACGCGTTCGCTTGTCCGGACGAACCTGCCCGCGAGCGAGCTCTTGCCAAGGCACGCGAGATCGCCTCGAACGCTGGACTCGATCCGAGTCTCTATGTGGGCCTCGATGTCGCCACGGACGTGCCGTATGCGGAAGACGAGTCGCTACACGTCGTGTTTCCGCAAGGCCGTCCGCGACCGCCGTCTCAGGTTTCGTTCTTGCTCGATCGATTGCGCAACGAAACACTCACGCGCTGCCGGATCATCTTCGCTCCAGAACTTCGCGATGCGATGCGGGAGGCGTTCGAGCATTGAAGCCCGAGGCCAAAGCGTATCGAAGCGCGCTGGGTAAACGCCGAGCCAAACGCTGCGGTTTCGCCTGCGTCATGGCGATCGGCCTGTTCGCGCCCACCATCGCTCATGCGACCGATGACGACGGAGCCTACGGGCGTTACGACGGCGACCTCGACTTGCGCATCGGTGCCGGCGTTGCCGTGATGCAAGAAGGCCCCGCGCTTGCAGCCTTCGCATCCGCGATGCTCCTGTCGTCGGCCGGCGTCTATGTGCACTACACGGATGCGTTCGACGAAGGGCGCCGCACTCCGCGCTCGATCTCGACGGGCCTCGTCATCGAGCCGCTGTTTTTGGCGCGTACGGCGTTCAACTTGCAGATCGGCAGCGGCCGGCTCGATCTCGCCATCGACTCGTTCGCGATCGGCCTTGGAGCCTATTGGACGATTCCACGGCTACCGACGAACCCGCTGAACGAACCGGGGCTCGAGTTTTCGTTGGGGTTTGGCTTGCCAATCCTGGCAAGCGCAACGGGCCCGGTGCTCGGAGTACGTGCGGCATTGCGAGCGAGCCCCGCAGCAATGTCCGGCGCCGAAAGGTTTGGCTTGGTGGAACAGGGCGCGCAGCTGTCGTTCACGCTCGCATGGAGACAGCTCGCAGCCGCACACCTGATCGACGCGCGAGATCGTGCAGTTCGCTAGGAAGAACGGCTATTGAGGTTTTTCGACGGGAACGTCGGTGTCGCCCATGGCATCACGCACGGAGCCCGCCAGCGCACAGCTCAAGGCCTGACGCTGCTGCGCGAGCATGACGCGTTCGTCGAGGGGCATACCGGACTGCTTGAGCTCGACGTCCGGCGTGCGACGAACACGGAGCACGAGCTTGCCATCGGAAAGGCGCCAGATGCCGACGCGTGAAGGATGCACGACCGACCGAAGCGCCTCGCTCTTCGAGCTGCCCTGCGGGACCTTCAAGTTGTCGACGGGCTCGTCGAGCACGAGCGTGAAGTATTGAGCGCGTTCGAGCAGGCCGATCGCGATGGGGATCTCGTCTTGCACGGTATCCTCGAAGAAGAGGACGTATTTTCGCAGCTCGAGGTCTCCAGAGGCATCTTGCACGTCACGAATGAAGTCGTCGGAGAGCACGCGCAGTGCCCTGTACGCGACGCGCAAGTTGTAGGGCTGAGCCGGTGGAGCGCATCGATCGAGCTCGTTGCAGATTTCGCCCATGGCGCATTCGCGCGTGCGTTTGCATTCCTTGCCCGACAGTTGGTTCTTGTTGTCGGCGCGGAAGAGGCACGCGGTGAAGCCGTCGCGGAGCGAGTCGTTGGCGGCTTTGCGTAGCGTATCGGGAGAAGCTGCCTGGTCGACGTCGAGGCGCAGATAGATGCCTGGTTTGTCCAGGAACTTCCACGACGCGAGGATGTTTTTCTCGACGACCTCGCCGCCGGGTTCTTTGGCGAGCTCGAGTGACCAGCGCTCGATTTTTTCGCGCAGGGGAAACCAGCGTGGACCAAGTTCGGTGACGACGGCGCGTTGCTTGGCGAGCAGGGTGCTGCGCGTGCTTTCGACTTCGCCCTGGCTACGTTTCCAGTGAACGATGCCCGTGACGGCGAGGACGATGGCAACCCAACCCCAGAACTTGGTGGATGGATACCGAACCTTGCCGGAAGCGCGGTCCTGTTTGGATTGTGCGAGGGATGGGAGGCCTCGCGGGCGTTCGTCCGCCGAGGGGGGCATCAGTTTGACTTGGGGAGTTTGCCGACCATGAAGCTGACGTTCGGGTAACCCGCGAACGCGGCTGTTTGGAAGACGCTCTTGACGACGAGTGCGGGGACTTGCTGGTCGACCTGGAGGATGCAGACGCCGGGGAAGGGCTTGTTCGGCTGGATCTGCTTCCACAGCTCGCGCTTGTTCTTCAGGATCGTGAAGAGCTCGTCGATCTTCTGCATGCGTCCGAGCTCTTCGACGGCGCGCGTGGAGCCTGCGAGGACGCCGTCGACGAGGATTTGGTTGCCGTTCACGGCGACCATGGGTGCGTCGATGATGTCTTCGACGTTCTCGGCCTTGGGCAGTTTGACGTTCTTGTCGACGGTGATTTCACCGGACGCGGAGAACGACATGAGCAGGAAGATGACGGTGGTGATGAGGAAGTCGATGAAGCTCACCAAGTTGAGGGCGCCGGCGACGGCTCTTTTGCCGTGGCCCCCGACCTTGTTTTGGACGAACTTCAACTGGATGCCGTGCATCAACCGTTTGCCCGGTTGATGAATGACGTGTGCGTGCGGGTTGTGGTGCTTGGAATGCCCGTGAGATTTTCCGCCACTCATTGACGTGTGCTCCTCATCGAACGGAGAAAGTCATGTTGAAGACGGGAAGTTCTTTGTCACCGTCGGGAAGCTTCACCACGCGTTTGGTGGCGTAAAGAGCGTCGAGCACGGCGATGATCTCCTTGAAAGGAGCGCGATTGTCGCTGTGCATGATCGCTTGATCGAGCTTCTTGTCGCTGGGATCTCGGTGGCTGCCGTTTTGCTCCCACTCGGTTTTGATCTTCGCAGCGAGCTCGGGGTACCGAATGATCGGGTTATCGGGGTTCGAGTTTTTCGGTACGCGGATTTCACTGACGACCGTAGCGCCCTGTTTCCAGATGAGGGCGAAGTCGGTTTCGCCGATGTGCAGATTCAGCACTTTTTCGGGCGTTTGCGGAGTGAGTTCCTTGTCGGGGTTCGGTGGCCCGGGAACTTGAGCATCCGCGTTCATGCGCGAGTTGGTGACCCAAACGGCGGTGATCAAGAGAAATGCGATGGTGCACATCAACAGGTCGATGAAGGGGACCATGTTGATTTCGGTATTGGTTGCCTTCTTCTTCCCACCCTCGCCGCCGACATCTACGCCACCCATGCTGTGCCTCCTGCAACGCTCGAGCTTGCGAGCATGATTGGGCTGGGATGCTTTTCGCACCCCCGCTTTTTGCGAATCACCTCGCGCTCATGGCGAGGGCGCCTGGAATTCGACAACCGTTCGACGTGGGAAGTTTCCGAGAAAAATCATCCAGACGTTCGGAAGTCTTGGGAGAACAAGGGGCAGCTTCGGCGCGGAAGCTGCCCCTCGGTGGCCATCACGCAGCCGCTTGACCGACGGCGTTGACGTTGACCTTTTGGCGGTTGGACACGACGAGGTTGAGCACCATGACGGAGGCCTCGTTGATGTCGTCTTCGACCTGTTGCGTCTTGCCGTTGAGAACGGCGAAGCCGATGAGGCCCAAGATGGCGACCGCGAGACCGAACGCGGTGCAGTTCATGGCTTCGGAGATGCCTTGCGCGAGCACGCGAGCCTTTTGGCTCGGATCGACCGACTCACCACCGACGGATCCGAAGGCGATGATGAGGCCCGTCACGGTGCCGAGGAGGCCCGAGAGCATGGACAGGTTTGCAAGAAGGCCAAGGTAGGCCGTGCGTGCGCTGAGCTTCGGCAGTTCGCGAAGAGCGGCTTCGTCCATCGCTGCTTGCACTTCCTCGTCAGGGCGATTCACCTTGACAAGGCCTGCTTGCACGATGCGAGCGAGCGGCGCGTTCGCGGCGGAGCACATCTTGACGGCCTTGGCAACGTCGCCAGCGAGGATGCACTTCTGCATCGTGGCGAGGAAGACGTCCTTGTTGATCGCCGAGCCAAACAAGTAGATCGCGCGCTCGACGATGATGCCGATCGTGAGGATCGACCAAAACAAGATGGGCCACATGCCCCATCCACCCTCTTTGAAGTGCTCGTACATCGCGTGCATTTATTCGTCCTCCAGCTTGCGCCTCTCGTCCATTTGGGGCCGAGGTGTCGCCCTCTATTTGAAAACCGTATCGGTTCGGAATGCGGCAGGTACTGCGACGTTCTTCGTGCGATTTCGCCGTTTGTCGCGGCCTCGCACCCCACATCGTATGCAAGGCGATCGGCCAACGCATCCATGCAGTCGAAGACGCTAACCGAGCGGCGCGTCCCGACGCAAGTAGCGTGTTGCGCTTCCTTCCGTCGACCCTGCTCATACCGCTCTTCACGTCCGCATCGTTCGAGGTGCATCGGGGAAGTTCGATATTGGCTGGGCGGGCGCATCTTCGCGACTCAGACCACCCGACGTCAAGCACATTTGGTCTGGATCTCGAAGACTCGTGTCTTTTGCAAATCGCATGAAAGGATCCAGCGCCACCGCACTCGATTGTTCTCACGCGCCGAGCGACATCTTCACGATCTCAGTGTTCCCCACGCCTCCGTCCAGCTTCCGCGCTTTGCTTGCCCTGACGATCGAGCGACGGCTATATATTCGGCGCCCTCGCGCGTTTCGCGCGCGCCGAGGCTTCAATAGTTTCGTCACGACGCTTCGGACACATCGAAAGTAAGCAGGAAGAAAGGACCGCGAGGATGCGTCACCTGTTCATGTTGGCGGCGGAAGGCGGGAGCGAGGTCGGAATGTGGGCGGCCATCAAGGAAAACCCCACGTTCCTCATGATGAACGTGGTCGTCTCCGCCGTCGTAGTGACCATCATCATCGAGCGGACGTACTTCCAACTCGATCGCTACCGCGTCAACTCCAAAGAGTTTTTCGTTCAGATCAAGAAGCTCGTGGTCGCAGGCAACATCGACCGCGCCATCAAGCTGTGCGACGCCGGCGACTACCCCATCCTGCAACTCGTCAAAGCGGGTTTGACCCAGGCAAGCAAAGGCGCCGACGAAATCGACGCCGCGCTCAGCGAAAAACTCTCCGAGCTGAAACCGGCCGTCGAGAAACGCGTCGGAACCCTTTGGTCACTCGCCAATATCGCGACCCTCATCGGTCTCGTCGGCACCGTCAGCGGTCTCATCAAGACGTTTTCGTCCATCGCCGCTCCCGGTTTGTCCGCGGCAGTCAAGCAACAAATGCTGTCGAACGGCATCGCCGAAGCCATGTACAATACCGCCTTCGGTCTCGGTATCGCCGTTGTGTGCATGGTCGCGCACGTCTTCCTTCACACCCGAGCGAAGAACATCCAGCACGACCTGGAGAGTACGACCGAGCGGGTCTTCAACCTCCTCACCATCAGCAAGCCCAACCTCTAGAGCGCGCGCTACATGGCCGAGAACAACGATGCCCCGCTCAGCGCCGCACAGCGATCCCGCATCAGGCGGCTATCGCAGCCTGTAGAGCCGCAACCTGGCGAAGAGGCGGGAGAGCTCAACATCGTCCCCTTTCTCGACATCATCACCAACGTGATGATGTTCGTGCTCGCTAGCGTGTCGGTCACGTTCATCACGTCGATCGACACGACCCCGCCAGCCATCGGCGGCAAAGGCAAGAGCGACGTCGCCACCAAGGCTCTCAACCTGTCCGCCTTCGTCACCAAAGACGGCATCTCGCTCAAAACCTCGAGCGGCAACATCGCCCCAGGTTGTCAAGGCACCGGCGCCGGCATCACCGTCCCGATACAAAACGTCGGCGGAGAACAAAAACACGACTTCGCCACCGTCACCGCTTGCGCCAAAAAACTCAAAGGTGCCCGCCCCGAGTTCAAGGAGGAAACGCAGGTGACCATCACTGCGAACGGCGGAATCGACTACGCAACCATCATCGATACGATGGATGCGCTGCGCAAAGATGGCGAAGAAGACCTCTTCCCGGATGTGCACTTCGGTGTCGTGGGAGCAGGGCGATGAGCACCGGACAAACGGCCTCGAATCCACAAAAGGCCAGCGTCGTCCGCTTCAAGGCCGCCCTCCGGAAGGCCAAGAGAAGAAACGCTCGCGAGCCCGAGATCGACTTCCTCAACATCACCGCGATGCTCGACCTGATGACGATCATCCTCGTCTTCCTCCTGAAGAGCCTCGCATCCTCCGCCGGCGCCATCCCTCAGTCCGACGATCTGCGTTTGCCCGCGTCCGTCATGACCGGCGAACCCGCCGAAGAAGGCGTGCTCATCGTCGTCTCCAAGAGCCAAATCCTCGTCGGCCAAGAATCCTCGCCCGTCGTCAAGCTCCCCCCACGCGATCAACTCGCGCAAACGGGCATCGACGCGAAATACAAACGAGGCGGGCCGAACGACATGTTCATCGTCCCCCTCGGCAACGCCCTGCAGCACGCTCGCGACATCGACAAGGCCGTCCGCACCGCAAAAGGCCTGAACCCCAACTCGTCCGAAGCCATCGTGGTCGTCGACAAAACCACGCCCTACAGGCTCCTCATCGAGGTCCTCTTCACCCTCGGTCAAAGCGAGTTCGGCAAGTACCACCTGATGGTCATGAGCGGGAAGAAATAGCCTCACCCCCCTGCCCCCTCTCCACACGGTGGAGAGGGGGAGAATGCCTCACCCCCCTGCCCCCTCTCCACACGGTGGAGAGGGGGAGGAAGAGGCGCTCAGTCGACCGCGAATAGCTCTTCCAGATCCGACTTCGTCAGCTTCTTCGCCCCGCCCTGATCTTCGCTCAACACCGATGCCACGAGCTCTCGCTTCTTCGCTTTGAGCTGCAAGATTTTCTCTTCAATCGTCCCTGCTGCAACGAGCCGATACGCCGTCACCACCTTGGTCTGGCCAATGCGATGCGCACGATCGGTCGCCTGCTGCTCGACCGCCGGATTCCACCACGGATCGAAGTGAATCACCGTATCGGCAGCCGTCAGATTGAGCCCCGTACCACCCGCCTTCAGGCTGATGAGGAACACCGGCACGGTGGGATCATTCTGGAATCGCTCGACACGCTCCGCGCGATCCTTCGTCGATCCGTCGAGGTACTCGTACGTGACCCCGTCCTCTTTCATCGCTCGCTCGATGATCTTGAGCATCATCACGAACTGACTGAATACGAGCACCTTGTGGCCACCTTCGACCGCTTCGGCAATGAGCTCGCGCAACGCGATGAGTTTGCCCGAGTCGTCGTCGCCAAACTCGCGCGGCAAACCGAGGAGCCTCGGATCGCACGCAGCTTGACGCAAACGCGTGAGGCCCGCGAGGATCTGAATGTGGCTCTTGGCCAGACCCACGCGCTCCACCTCGCCCAGCACCTGAGCTCGCACTTCGCGCGCCACCTGCATGTAGATCGATCGCTGATCACCCGTGAGATCGCAGATCTGATCCGTTTCGATCTTCTCGGGCAGATCCTTGGCCACTTCCTGCTTCGTACGTCGCAGGATGAACGGATGAATGATCGCGCGTAGCCTTTGCGCGGTCTTGTAGTCGCCAGCTTCGATGGGTCGCGCAAAGCGCGATTCGAACTTGTCGAGCGGTCCGAGCAGCCCCGGCGATACGAAATCGAAGATCGACCAGATTTCGCTCAGGCGGTTCTCGATCGGCGTGCCCGTGAGTGCCAGCCGCCGACGCGCCTTCAAACGCTTGGCCGCCGCAGCCGTTGCCGACATCGGGTTCTTGATGTGCTGCGCTTCGTCCAAGATTGCATAGGTCAGATCGAGCTTCGTGAGGAACTCTTCATCACGACGCAAAAGCGCGTAACTCGTGATGATCACCTCCGCTTCCTGCACTTCCTCGATTTGCTCTTTGCGATCTGCGCCATGCCAGAGCGCAACGCGCAGTGACGGTGAGAAGCGCTCGAGCTCGCGCTCCCAATTCGTCACGACGCTGGTCGGCGCGATGATGAGCGTCTTCAGGTGCTTCTCTTCCTGTTTTACCAACAGCAAGAGCGCGATGGTTTGAACGGTTTTTCCAAGACCCATGTCATCCGCCAAAACACCGCCTGAACCGATGCCGTGGATGAATTTGAGCCAGGACAAACCATCATCTTGGTAAGGCCGGAGTGTGGCCTTCAGGTTCCGAGGCTTCTTGGCGCTCTCGATCTCGCCGATGCTGGAGAGCTTGTGGAACAGCTCGCGCGCGCCACCTGAAACGCTCGCGCCGCTCGCGTGCCCGAGCAGCTCCTGAATGCGCCCGGCATGAGAAAGCGGGAGCTTGCCGCCTTTGCCCGAAGACGTGAGCAGCTCGATTTCGCGATCGAGCATGGCGCGCACGGCATCCGCATCGAGCGTCGCGAACGACCCGTCTTCGAGGCGCACGTAGCGTTTGCCCTCGGCGAGGCATCGACGCAATTCTTCGCGATCGACCGCAACGCCTTCGCTCTCGAAGGTGAGCTTGACGCTGAGCCAATCCATGCCGCTCGTGACCTTCGCAAAGGCTCCGATGGGCTTGTGGCGAACTTGCGTGTCGACGAGATCTTCGGGGACGAACAAGTCCCAGTCTTCGGGTAGCTCGGCGAGGCCTTCGCTCCAGAATCGAATGGCCGCATCACCGTTGGCGATGAAGCCCTGACCCGTGTCGTCGGGGCGCAAGCCGAGAGCTGCGAGCTTGCTTGCGGCGTCCTGTTGAGCGGCGATGTCGACGCGCACGCAACGTGCGCGTTTCATCCCTTCTTCGGGGGGCTGCACGAGCACTGGGGGCGTGATGCCGTCGGCGCGGACTTGCACTTCTTCGTCGCCATAAGCAGCCCAAAGCTGCACGCGCGCTTCGACGAGCGATCCACCTGCGCGCATGCGGAACGTGGGCGCCAAGTCGACGACGTCGACGATCTGCGCGAGGTCGGGCAATTCAGCGCCGACTTCGAGCGCGACCTTGGGCAAGCCCTGCATGATGATCCGCACGAGATCACGCATGGGTTCGCCAATCGTTGGAGAACGAAGGAGTCGCCGCATGGCCGCAGGAGACACGCGCTTGTCGATGCGTCGCGCGATGCCTTCTTGCGTGTCGATGTGCCAGCCTGGCCACCCCTCGAACCAACCACCCTGAAGAAGCGAAAAACGGCGTTTGTCGGTGGGCTTTTCAAAGCTCACTTTGACGATGATCGTGTCGCCTCCGACGGTCTCGAGGTCGAAGCGAGGCCTGAGTGAGTCGTCGGCAAAACGAAGCTGCATGAGCGCAGGTTCGAGAAGGACGCGTTGACCTTCGAGAAGCGGGAGCAGCTCGGCGACGTCTTCGCCACGTACATCGACGGCCGGATGACGTGGATTGCCGCTCTCGAAACGAGCAAGCAGACGCAGGGCATCGCGATCCGGCGTCGGGTAGAGCGCCTGCCAAGCGAGCGCAACGGAGGGCAGAACGGGCACGCGCGCCTCGGCATCGAGCACGGTGACGGTAAGGGCACCTTGACGAACGTGCAGTCGGAACTCGACGCGACGCCCTCCGGCCATGCCTTCCGGCGGAAGCCACGCACCGATGCCCGTCTGCTTGGCGGTTGCGTCCGTTTGAGGCGCCGCGAGGTTCGATGTCGGTACGGAGGAGATCATGGAAACCGCAGGCACGGGATTGACCGCCGGTGGTTGCACGCCGCCATGTCGTTCACGCCGTCGAACTCGCTTGAGTGCATCGCCACCTGCATGGGCGGTTTGATGATGCATGGGCGCGTGACCGGTCGGATTCTGCCGAGGCTGCGATCCTCGTGCCTGATCGCGAAGCGTGATGAGCAGCGCTGCAACGTGTTTGCAGTGCTGACCTCCCTTGGCAAACGTCGGGCATGTGCAGTGGCTTTTGATGCCGTCGGGTGACAGCTCGACGCGCACGGGATGAGGTTCCGAGTCGCTGGCGCGGACGATGCCGCTGGCGCTCATGTCGCGAACTTCGACGTCCTCGACAACGCGACGTCGAAAGTACTCGAGCCCCCGCAGGAAAGTGCGCGCGCCGAGTAGGCGGCGTAGTCCTCGGTCGCTCAGGGTGGAAAGGGCGTCGGTAATGGGAGGCGGCACGGTATATGGCGGATGGGGTTTGTCCTGGACGCGCGAGATCCAACGAGCGCTCTCGTCACGGCCGATGCTGGTTTCACAAGAAGAACGGCAAAAAAACGATGGTGATGACAGAAAGCATTTTCACGAGGACGTGAATTGCGGGCCCTGCAGCGTCTTTCAGCGGATCGCCGACAGTGTCACCAATGACGGCCGCGATGTACGTCGGGTTGTCGATGCGCGCGCCGGTTTCGTCGACGAGGTAGCGCCCACCGTGGGCCCCCGTCACGATGTACTTTTTCGCATTGTCCCAGGCGCCCCCTGCGTTTCCAAGGAGAAGCGCGCCAAGGACGCCGGCGATCGTCGCGGCCATGATGAGCGCCGCGACCGCATCAGCAACGGCTAGAGGATTATCTTTCGTTCCCGCAAAGCGCAAGCCCAGTCCGACAAGGATCGGCACGACGGCACCAACGAGCGCCGGGACGATCGCCTGCCCAAGCGCCGCTCGACTGCCGAGCTCGACACAAGCAACGGGATCCGGCGGGGTATTCGCAGGCCCGATGCTTCGCTGCCGCCGGGCCTCTTCGAGCATGTGCCGGGCTGCCCGGGACACACCGCTGACCGATCGAGACGTAAACCAAAGCACGAGGAGCACGCCCACGACGGCCCCGAGATACACTTCGGGGCGCCCCCACGAGATGACGCTGCTCGCATCGGCAGTTCGCGCAGGCAACACACGCCGCTGCATCTCATCCATCCACGCCGACACGAGCATCGCCGTCGCGAGCACCGCTGCGACACTCGCGTGCGCTTTCGTCAATGCTTTCGCCGTATTGCCCACGGCATCGAGCACCACCGTTCGTCCTCGAACATCCGGGCGCTCACGCGCAATCGTCATTTCCACGATGCCGCTGGCGCTATCGATGATCGAACCGAAGCCATGAGAAGCAAGCACATACGCCGAGGTGCCAAGCGTGCCCGTCATGGCCACGGCGATTCCGAACACGCCGCCCCCGGACAAACCCGTGCGGGCACCCAGGAAATGCGCTCCTGCGACCGCCGCAGAAACGATGAAGATCGGTGCCAGCGCTGCCTCGAATCCAACCGATACGCCGCGCAATAGCGCCAGCGATGGCCCAATCCGTGCAGCCTCGGCGATCTCACGCACGGGCCTGTGCCGATACTCGGTGTAGTACTGAAAAACGAACAGCAAGAGCAAGCCGGCGACGATGCCGATCACGGCAGCTCCGAAGAACAGGAGCCAGTGTGCGCCAAGGAGCCACTTCGATGCGCCGGCCGTGCCGACGGCAAAGAGCAGCGCCGTGACGTAAAGACCTCGAGCAATCGCGTTCACTGGATCTTCGCGATCGTCGGTACGCACGACCATGACGCCGAACATGGCCGCCATGACTCCGAGCGCGCGCGTCACGAGCGGAAAGAGCATGATCGAGACGGCGCTCGTGATGCCTTCGTTGCTGCGAAAGAGCGCCGCCGCGAGCATCATCGCGCCAAGGTTTTCGGCAACGGTCGATGCAAGCAGGCTCGATGCCTTGCCAGCGGATTCACCGGCACAATCACCTGCCAGGTCGGCGATGGTTGCAGGGTTTGTCGCATCGTCCTCGGGCAAACCCCACTCTTTGCCCGCCAGATCGGCTCCAACATCGGCACTTTTGGCGAACGTGCCGCCCGCAAGCTCGGCCAAGAGCGCTGCAAACGCAGCCCCGAGCGCGTAGCCGGAAATGACGAAGGGGATCTGCGGAGCAAGGCGCAATGCAGCCGCCGGCTCGGGAGAAAACCCTCCCTTGGCGGCGAAGACGGCGGCGAAGAGACCTCCAAGACCGAAGATCCCGAGGGACACGGAGAAGAGGCCCGAAACGGCCCCACCACGAATGGCGATCTGAAGAGCGTGATCGAGAGATTTACGTGCGCCGCTCGCAGCGCGCACGTTCGCGCGCGCCGAAATCCACGACGTCACATGCCCGGCGACGATGGACGAGCCGACGCCGAGCGCAAACGAGACGGTGAGCCACACACCGAGCTCGAGCGCCGGTAGCGGTGTCGCCTCGCCTGTTTGTCGTGCCAGACCGTAAGCCAGGAAGATGGCGCCGCCGAGCACTGCGGACACGGCGAAGATGGTTCCCCGCATGCGCCGCGAAAAGAGCTCGGCGGCTTGGCGAATGCGCAGCGCAACGCGAGGCATCTCGCCTTCACCGACGGGACAATCGATCACCCAGCGTGCGAGGTATCCCGCGAACGCGATCCCGAGCAGGCTGATGCCAAAGATGAGCACGAGCTCGATCATGGTAAAGGCGACAAAACGCGCGTCGAGCGGCCTTTCGATGCGACGTGGAACGACGCGCGGGCCTGTGCACTACCGCGAGCGGTGCGTGAGGGCAACCGTTCGTTGGGACGAATCACGATGCGGGTATGTCACGTCCCGTCGCATGCTCGAGCCGCGTTTTTGCCACGAGAATGCCCACACGTGCATCCACGCGACGAAGGCGTGCCCGCGTCACTTCCGCCTCGGCATCCACGATCGTCACGCTCGTCGCACGCCCAGCGCGGAGCAGCTCCGACTGCACACGGAGCGTTTCTTCGGCTGCAGCAAGACCTCGATCGGCCGCTTCGATGTTCGCTTCGGCCCGCTTCAGCTCCGCATACGCCGCGGCCACTTCCATTCTCAGACCTTGAAGAAGTTGCTGCTTTTGCGCATTGATCTGCTCGACCCGCGCTTTCGCTTCCGCCACCATCGCCGGCGCCGACAGCGTATCGTTCACGGTCCAGGACAAACGCACGCCCGCTTCCCACGTGAAACGGAATTCGTCCCTCTGCGGAAAAATGCGTTGGTTCGGATTTGCATACGTCGCGTTCGCGAACGCATCGAGACGAGGCAAGTAGTTGGCTCGCGCGATGGACACGAGCGACTTCAGCGAGTGTTCGGTTTCATCGAGCGCTCGGATTTCCAATCGGCGAGCAAGCGCTTCGTCTTCGAGCGCCGACAATGTTGCCGTGCTCGGCGTTACCGCTTCGTGCAGAATGTCGATCCCGATCGATACGGGTTTGTCCGCGGGAAGACCGAGCGAAATGCGGAGATTTTGTTCGGCAAGATCGGCAAGCGCGCCGGCGTCGGTGCGAAGCTGCTCGGCGGATGCTTTTTGCGCTTCGAGGCGCAAGAGATCGGCTCTCGATGCGAGGCCTGCGTCGACGATACGACGCACGTCCACGAGATGCGCCTCGGCCTGCGTGACGGCTTCCGCCGCGACGACGGCCGCGCCTTTGGCGCGTACCCAATTGAGAAACGCGATCTTCGCCTCCGCAGCGACTTGTAGCCCCTCCGCTTGCAACTCGATCCGCTTGGCGCTCTCCGCACGCGATGCAGCCGCGTAGCCCTGCGAAATGCGCAGCAGGTAATCCGAAACGGGAACGGCGATCTGCGCGGTGAACGAATACGCGTTCAGCAATATCGGGAAATTGAACGGCACTTGCGTCACGGCAAGCGTGCCTTGGTCTCGGCCACTCGCATCGAACACGTGCACACACGAGAATGACGACGGCGCAGGCGCGGGACATGCGCCGTTCACGAGCCCCCCCGTCGGAATGCTCGGATTGAACGGATTTGCGGGATCTCCGGTGTTCAGGCCAAAAACCGTTTGTGTACCAAGCGAGTTCTGCACCTCGGACAAACGGGTGTAACTCGCGGCGCCGCTCACACGAGGAACGAAGTTCAAGAGCGCTTGATCGACGCGCGCCGCCGCAGCTTTGAGCTCGGCTTGCTTCACTTTGAGCGAAGGCCTGGTGCGAAGGGCGATGCGAGCAACTTCGTTGGGGGTCAAACCTCCCGATTGCGGTGCGAGCGCTTCGGCAATGCGATCCGGTGCGGCAGCGGGCGCCGGCAGTGGCGTGGGAGCCGCAACCGGTGGAGCTGCGGGCAACGGCTCCTTGGGTTCGTCGGCGACGGCTGGGACGACGAGCAAGAGGGTCGAGGTGGCGAGGGCTATGCGGAGGGCTCGGGAAGGCATATTGACCGGCCGGTCACTTATGGGCGCAGTGGTGGTTAGTCAAGCGGGGATGGGTGGACAGCACGAAGGCTGAGGAAGAATTGGTTTTTCTTCTTGCATATTCGTCGCTCACGTAGGACGATGGCCATCAAGAAAACTGACTCGCACGAAGGATGTACCCATGGCACAGAGCAACGCGCTGACAGCCGACATTGCCAGTCCTGGACCAGAAGCCGCCAGTCCCGGCTCGGACAGCGGAGTCCGTCTACGAAGCACGGTGCATCCCCTCCTCGCGGCCATCGAAAGCGCTCCTTTGGCTCCCATTTCGGACGAAGAAAACGCAGAATTCGATAACATTGTGCGTACCACAACCAAGTGGTTGACCGATGAGGAGTTCGTCGCGGCCGCTGGTCTCCCTCAGATTGCATGAACAAATTCGCGGTCAGGTGGCACCCTGCCAATACGACGCAAGTCCGGAACATGAATCCGTGGCTCGCAGAAGCCATCTGCAAGGCAATCTATACGGCAGCGGAAACCGGCAAGGGCAAGATTTTACGCCTCCGCGCCGATAACCCATACCGCATCAGCATTCACGTAAAAGGCGCCACCGCTTGGGCTGAAATCGATCCCGAAACGCAATCCTTGATGGTCGTGCGCATCTTTGCGAATTCGTAGCGCTGCGTAACGCCGTGAGCATCGATGGCTTGCCGGCGTTACGCTGGGTAGATGATCGCTGATTTTGACTCGCGAGTCAGCGTCGCGATCGCTTGCGGCGGCGCAGAGCAGCGAACACAGCAAAGCCCACGAGCGCCGTCGGCGCTGCGAGACTTCTCGAGCGTCCCGAGCCCACCGAACATGCCATCGGTTCACCCGTGGCATACGCATCGGTGAGCGCCGCTTCCATTTCCGCCAAATTCATTTCGTCTTCGTCGAGTTGTTCTTCGAGCGAAAAAGCCCGCTTCGATTGCTGTCTCGAGCCAACTTCGAGCGCGCCAATGTCGATGGCTCCATCATTTGCCCGCGTCTGCGGCGCTTGAATCGTTCGCGACGGCGGAATGAATGATGCAGTTGCCAGCGGATTCGGGAAAGGCGCCGCGCTCGAGCTCGACGGAAAGTTATTTCCAGCATTACGCAGCGCACTCCCGGAAGCCGGGGAATAGTCGAGCGCGCTTGCATTGACGAACCCGGGATCACTGCCCGCAATGGTCTTGGTCCATTGCGCGGGGGTCTTCATGCCGGTTGGAACCCAGTTGTTCGATCCCGTGACGATGGGATGGCCTTTTGCCCACTTTGCTTCCACATCACGAATGAGCGTGAATGGAGTCGCCGAAGCGCTGGCAAACACGTTGTTGTGCATTTCGACGCTTTCGAGCCCGTCGAACAAGCGGAATATGTACTTCGTTCCGCCATCGGCGATGACCGTATTGTTGACGAAGCGATAACGGCCTTTGGTCTCGCCGCTCCCGTCACCGCCGAAACGCACGGCGAACGCTCCTTTGGTTTTCCGCAGGACGTTGCCGACGACATCCGAATCTTCGCGCAAGAGATTCGTGGGAAATTCTTCCGAGCCGATAAGCTCGAGCTCGTGGTAGGTCCCGCCCTCGATCCAGTTGTAATAGATCTCGTTGCGTCCGGCTCGGCTTTTTACGCTGTTTCCACCATTGCTATCGTGCACGTAGCTATGCTGCATGCGAAAGACAGCATTGGGATACATTCGTTCGTCCGTCGCGACATAGATTTGATGTTTTCGAGTTCCCTCGCCGGATCGATACACTTCGACTCGATCGAGCGTGAGCGATCCCGATTCGGTGTCCGCCCCGAGGATCCCGTGCGCAGGGCAATCGTGCACGACGGTATCGCGCACCGTGACGTCGTTCGCATGGTGGAAGACACACCGCGCGCTGCCGCCGGTGACGTCGAGCCCTTCGAGGACGTAATGGCTGCCGTGAATGGCGATGGTATTGGTGCCGCCCTTGATGACGGGGCGCTTTCCATTTCTCTTGATCCCGCGAATGGTAATTTTCGACTGCGGTGATCCATTTTTGGAGAGTGACACACTCGAATACGTTGCGTCACCATCGACTTCGACGACGTCTCCTGGAGCGAGCTGCGGTGCGACGTCGCCCAATTGCTTGAATGGTTTACTCGGACCAACCTGATAGGTCGCGGCAAATGCCGATTCGCCCACGGAGAGCGCTGCAACCCCAGCAGCGACGCCCACGATTGCGGCGAAGCGCGAAGGAATCGATGTACGAATCATGCGCCAGGGCTTGGCAGGTTTGCCCGGGCATATCAAGCCATTTAATGTGAATGCATTGGCGTGCATGCGACATGCATTACGCAACTCCAAACTTCGTGCGCGTTTGTTTGCCCTTTCGATACACATCTTGCAAGGATTCACGCCACGCCATGGTTTGCATCATGTCGTGAACCATCCTGGACGCATCGAAAATGCACAGGTGGGACACGCATCAGGTCGGCGCAGCCCATGCATCTGCATTCATTGCCGAAAGCGCGGAGATTTCGTCATGCCGGTTCAGACGCACAAACGCCCCGACTTGCAGCCAGCGATCGAGAACTTGATCGCTTCGTGCGTCCCAGCCATACGCGACGGCGGCCGGCTCCCGCTTGCCCAGGTCGTCGAAGCCGCCGCCGGCGGAAAGCTCAAACCTTCCGCATTACAACAGCTCGAAGCTCGTGGTGAATTGACCTTCGAGCAGCAGGCGGGTGTTTCGTCGTTCATGAACTTGGGGCCGCGCATGACGATCCGGCTGAAGAGTTTCAACCTCGTCGTTCCGGAGCGCATTTCTGGGCAAGCCGCGCTCGTCAATGGCGGGGTGGAGTTGCGTTTTCGCAAGAACGAAACGTTCAGCGCGTCGAAATTTTTGCTCTCGGTGGCTCTCGAACGAATCGAAGTCACGCCGGAGCGGATCATCGTGAACGTACAGGGCGGCTTGCTCGATCAGCGCATCGAGCTGGTGTGAGTGTGGCCGCAGCCGATCGACTCTGACGCGCCCGTCATGGCGGCTGCGAGTGGCACACTTTGCGGCACAGGTCCGGGCAGCCGCGAAGGAGAGCTCCACGTGCCGCAAAGAGGTCGGCCGAAAGTGCGAACGAAACGCTGCGGACGACGTTCGGAGCGGGCCTTTGGGGTTGCGGACATTCTGCGTCCCAAGGCCAGTTGGCGCCGAAAGACAAAGAAGCGACAATGATGGATGCTTGGCTTCATTTTTGCCAAGCCCGACCGCGGAGGCCTCATGCGATCCACCTATCCTCGACGCGCGCTTGCATTGCTTCTCGTCACCCTTGCCGGCAGCTCCATTGCCGCCGGCTGTTCAGGTACCGACACGATCGTCCCCCAGGAGGACATTTTCATCGCGGCCGTCGCGCCGCCGCCCATCAACGGTGGCACGTTGGCCATTGCACGTGACGGCAACACGGCGATCGCTGCGGATACCGATCGTGACGTCGTCTGGATTGTCGATGTCCACGCGTCCGCATTGAAGGCGACAGTGGCGCTCGAAGCGGGCGATCAGCCTGGTCGTGTGGTCGTCGACGAAAGCGACCGAGCCCATGTGGTCTTGATGGCGGGCGGCGCGGTTGCCACCGTCGACGTCGCGTCGGGCAAACTCGTGGAGCGTCGCGAGGTGTGCGCCGCTCCACGCGGTATCGTTTACGAAGCTGCCGGCGACCGCATTCACGTCGCGTGCAGGCGGTGAGCTCGTGACGATGCCGGCAGCCGGCGGGGCTCCCACGCGCACGGTGAAGCTCGACCGCGATCTTCGCGATGTCGTCGTTCAGGGCGACAAACTCCTGGTCAGCCGCCTTCGCAGCGCAGAAGTTCTCGTCATCGGCCCGGAGGGCAAGGTTTGGCAACGACAAACCCCGCCGACGGTCCGCAAGCTGAATTTCTTGACGGGTATGGAGAACGATTTTCAACCAGCCGTTGCCTGGCGCATGGTTGGTCGCCCCAATGGCGGCGCGCTCATGATTCATCAGCGCGGCATGGCCGGCCCCGTCATCACCACGGAGCCTGGCGGCTACAGCGGTGGCGGCTGCGATGAGGGCATCGTCCAGACGACCGTGACCGAGGTCAATGACGGCGGCGAAGCGTCGCCCATCGACATTCCGGCGACGGGCAATGCGTCGATTCCGGGCACGGCGCTGCCGGTCGACATTGCGGTCTCTTCCACGGGCCAAATGGTCGTCGTTGCGGCTGGTGCGAACGCGATCGTGCGCACGAGCGTTGCGGGCATCACGCCGGCTGGAATGGAAGATCCCTGCGGGCCTCCGCCAACGGAAGACGTTCCCGGCCAACCCGTTGCCGCAGCGTTTTTGTCGAGCGGAATCGCGGTCGTTCAGCTTCGCGAACCCGCTGCGCTCTACCTTCCGGGCACCGACGACATCATCACACTTCCGGGCGAGAGCCGTCGCGACACGGGGCACGACTTGTTCCACCAAAGCCCGTCGCTCAGCCGAGGAGACGCATTCGGCGAGACGTTCGTGACGAGCTCGATTGCCTGCGCGTCGTGCCATCCCGGCGGCGGTGATGATGCGCGTACGTGGGACTTCCAAACGATTGGGCCGCGACGCACCCAGACCTTGCGCGGCGGCATTTCGGATACGGCGCCGCTGCATTGGGACGGCGACATGCGCGACGTCGGTCACATCATGAGCGAGGTGTTCGTCAATCGCATGGGAGGCACCAAGCAGGATCCGCGTCGAGCGAAGCTCGTGTCCCGCTGGATGGACTCGGTGCCCAAGCTTCCGCACACCGCGCCTGTCGACACGGCGGCCGTCGAGCGTGGCAAGGCCATCTACAACGACGAAAAGGTTGCCTGCGGGTCGTGCCACAACGGCGCCAAACTGACGAACAATCAGTTTGCCGACGTCGGCACGGGCAAACAGTTCCAGGTCCCGACGCTGATGGGCATTGCCGACCGCGCGCCGTACATGCACGACGGCTGCGCTCCCACGCTGCGTGACCGCTTCACGGGTAACGCTGCATGTACCGGTGGCGACAACCACGGCGTCATTTCGCACCTCACGTCGGCGGAAATCGACGACCTCGTCGCGTACCTCGAAACGCTCTGAAAGCACGCGGCCCATGTAAAGGTCCAGCCCCCGCACCACCCGATTGAACCCGGCTTCAGTTTGTCCCTCGGGGGGTTTGGGGGGGCCGAGCCTCGCCGTGCTTTTGCGCAAGCAGCACGGCGAGGCTCGGCCCCCCCAACGTGAACAAAACCTCGGGAAGCGCGCGTCCCATGCGCGCTTCGCGAGCGTGCTGTCCCAGACGTGGTTGCAGACGTCGCAAGTTTTTTGCGCAAGTCTCCGGATCCTCGTCACTTGACGCAGCTTCCGGTATGCTCCCGGGCGTGAACGTCGAACAACGAATACTGGCCCTCGAAGCGCTTCTCGAGAAGGTCAGGACAAACGCTGCCAAGCCTCGAACTGGCCGTGGAGCGGCGATTGGGGCGGCACAGCCGACGGCTGCCGCAGTGGGTCGCGCCACGGATGATGTTGCTGGACCGGCCATCGCAGCTCCGATCGCAGCGCCACCGGTGCGCGTGCCGGCTCCGACCACGGCGGCCGCCAAGAAGGCCGTTGCTACGGATGACTGGGGCGACACCACCGAAACGTTCGATACGCCGGTCCCGCTTGCAGCGCCGTTGCCAGGGCCTGCGAAGGAAGCGCCGAAAGCGCCTGCTGCCGCGGCGACGCCAAAGCCCGCAGCCACGAAAACGCCGATACCGTTCGCGACACCAAAGCCCGCGGAAGCGCCTCTTGCCAAGCCTGGTTCGACGTCGTCCATGCCCGCGGTCAAACCCGCCTTGACGACACCCGCGGTCAAACCCGTCGTCACGCCCCCCGCGATCAAGCCCGTCGTCACGCCTGCAGCAAAGCCTGCAACGCCGGCCAATACGCCCATTCCGCTCACCAACAAGGTTGCCGCACCGGTCATCAAGCCGCCGGCAGTCTCGGTCGCGGTCAAGCCAGCCGAGCCGCTCATCAGCAAGACGCTCACGGGAGTCGGCGATGGCGCCGTGAAAGCACCGGAGATCAAAGCAGGCGCGATCGCGGCTGGCATCTCGCTGCCCGCTGCAAGCGAACCTGCGCAAGCCGATGCGCCGGCCATCGAGCTCGAGAAAAAGCCCATTGCGGCCAAATCCGAGCCCGACCAGAAGCCGTCTTTGCCTTCGGCGATCGCGGATTCCGATGGCGAAGAAGATGCCGAGCCGACGCAGCTTTACGAGCCGAGTGCTGCATCGAGACGTGCTGCCGAACTTGCGCAGCTCGCCGAGAACCAGCTCGACGAAGCAAAGAAGGCGCTTGGCATCGACACCAAGAGCGACAGCGACAAGGTCGAAATTCGGCTACCCGAAGCGAAACCCGCAGCCGAAAAAATCGAGGTCAAAGTCGACGCTCCGAAGCTCGACTTGCCGTGGGTCGAGAAGAAGTCCGAGCCTGAGAAGGTCGAGCAAGCTGCGACTGCCGACAAGGACGACAAGCTCCCCAAGAAGGCGGGCCCTTCGAGGACCGAGCTCGATCTCGAGCTCGTCGCGTCGCAGGTGGACGTCGAAAAAGTCGAGCTCGATGTCCCGGAACCGACGAAGGCCGAAGCCAAAGCCGAAGCCAAACCCGAAACCAAGCCCGCTCCTGTTGCCGTTTCGGAAGACAAACCTATCGAGAAGCCCGAGCCCGCGCCGATTTCCGAAAAGAAGCCGGTCGTCGAGAAGCAGGCCGCTCCCGAAAAGAAACCGGTTTTCGTCGAGCCCGAGCCGATCAAACCCACGACGACGTCGAAGGGCGTGCCCAAGCTGCTCATCGTCGCAGCCGTGATCTTGCTGCTCGCCGTTGGCGCGTTCGTCGCCATGCAACAAGGTTGGATCGGAGGTACTGCTTCGACGCCAACCGTTGCACCTCCAACGACTACGCCTCCAACCGCAACGCAGACCGCTGCCCCGACGGCACCCGCCACGGCGCAGCCCCCGACAACCGACACGGCTGCCCCCGCAGCAAGTGCGTCGGCGGCTCCAGCGGACTCGGCTGCAGCGCCCGCAGATTCGACTGCACCGGCTGACAGTGCATTGGCAGCGCCTGCAGATTCGGCTGCGCCCGCAGCATCGGCATCGGCTGCTCCCGCGGCGCCTGCAACACCGGGCACACCGAGCGTCGATCCGGCGACCCTGAACAACAATCAGGGCCTCGTCTTCATCACGTCCAACAAGCCCGCGCGTGTGTACCTGACCGGAAAGATGGTCGGACAAACGAACACCGAGCTCACCGTCGACTGCGGCATGAAGTTCGTTCGTCTCGCCGATCCAAACCAAGATCTGACCAAGCCGCCCATTTGGTTGACGCCAGGTGCGCCGAAACAGATCGATTGCCGGAAGTACACGACGTTCGAGATCGCGGTCCCCTGATCGCTCCCACATCGCCCGCTGCCCCGTCGCCTGCACATGCTGCACGCACGGGGCAGCGTGCTTTCCATCGTCCAAGTCCCCTTCCCGCCTTCGCGCACGGAAGCGCCGAAGTGATAGGCTCCGTCCCGCCATGAGCACCGAAGAAGCTGCGGACACGACGGACGAGCAACCGAAGGCCGATGCATTGGCGCAGAGCGATCATGCGCAAAATGAGCCACGCGTTTTCTCGACGACGAGTCCACTCGATGGATCGGACCTCGAGCCCATCACGGCGACGTCGCCGAGCGACGTTCCGGATCTTGCGCGCAAGGCTCGCGAGGCCCAACGCGCATGGGCCGAACGCGCAGCGCGAGATCGCGCGTCGATCATTGCCGAGGTCAAGCAGCGGCTCCTGTCGCGCGCTGAAGAGATTGCCGAGCTCGTTCATCGCGAATGCGGAAAGCCCATCGAAGAAGCGGCGCTGGCCGAGGTTTTACCGAACGCGGATCTCATCGAGTACTGGACTGCTTCCATCGAAGAATTGCTCGAAGGCACGACGGTCGAATTCGATCCGGTTGCGTACCCGGGCAAACTCGGACGCATTCACAAGGCTCCGCGCGGCGTCATTGGGTTGATCACGCCTTGGAACTACCCCGTGGCGATTCCGCTGCGCACCATCGTGCCTGCGCTTCTCGCGGGAAACGCCGTGCTTTTCAAGCCCAGCGAAGTCACGCCTCGCGCAGGCGCGCTCGTGGCATCTCTCTTCGAAGGCCTCTTGCCGGATGGCTTGCTCGCTTTGGTGCAAGGTGGTGCAGACGTCGGTGAGGCGATCATCGAAGAAGCCGACGTCGTCGTTTTTACCGGCAGCGTGGCGACGGGTCGTCGCGTCGCCGTTCGTTGTGCCGAGCGTCTCATCCCGTGTTCTCTCGAGCTTGGCGGCAAGGATGCAGCCATCGTTCTTGCCGATGCGCCCATCGAACGAACGGCCAACGGTCTCGTTTGGGGCGCCTTTACGAATGCCGGGCAGAACTGCGCTTCCATCGAGCGCGTTTACGTCGAGCGATCCATCGCGGACAAACTCATCCCGCGCATCGTCGAGCTCACGAAAGGCTTGAAGCCGAGCGTCGACACGGCCGTTCTTACGACGGCGAAACAATGCGACATCGTACGCCGTCATCTCTCGCAGGCCAAAGCGGACGGTGCCGATGTGCTTGCAGGCGATGTTCCGGAAGAAGGATCTCTCGCCTTCCCTCCCACCGTGGTGAAGCTCGAGCGTGAAGACACGCCGCTCATGCGCGAAGAAACGTTTGGTCCCATTTTGCCGATCGTGGTCGTCGACAACGTCGACGATGCGATTGCTCGTGTGAATGCGTCGAGTTTTGGTCTCACGACGAGCATCTGGACGCGGCGCATGGGCCACGCGCACGACCTTGCCCGGATGCTCCACACAGGCGTCGTGACCATCAACAACCATGGGTTCACGGCAGCCGTCCCTGCTGCACCGTGGACGGGTACGGGCGAAAGCGGGTACGGCATCACGAACAGTCCGTTTGCGCTGGCCGAGCTCACCCGACCGCAGTTTGTCCTGGAAGACCGCAGCCGTGCACCTCGCGAGCTGTGGTGGTACCCCTACACGCCGACGTTGCGAACGATTGCGTTTGCGATGGCGCGCCTTCGCGGCGGAGCGGGTTTCTTCGGGCGCATTTCGGCGCTTTTCCAGCTCATCGCTGCATTTCCCAAACGCCTTGCCGGCAAGTGACGATGCCCGACGTTCCGATCATTTTGCTCTCCAACGATGATGGCCATGCGGCCGAAGGTCTGCGCCTGTTGCGAGGCGAGCTTCAGCGCGGCGCGCGCGTGATCGTGTGCGCGCCCGAGGTCAATCAGAGCGCGACGAGCCACTCGCTCAGCTTGCATCGCGTTCTTCGCTTGCGGCATGTCGAGCAAGACGTGTTTGCGCTCGATGGCACGCCTGCCGATTGCGTGTACGTCGCACTCAACTCGGGCAACCGGGTTCTTCCGCGTCTACCGGATCTCGTCGTGTCCGGCATGAACCACGGCCTGAACCTCAGCCACGACGTGTTCTATTCGGGCACCGTTGCAGCCGCTCGAGAAGCTGCTCTTCGGGGCATTCCGTCGATCGCCGTGTCGGCAGATGCCGGAGCTGATCGACCGAGTGCCGCAGCGCTTGCCGCACGCCTTGCGCTCGAGCTGCTCGAGAACCACCGTCGCAACCCGTCGCGCACGGCACCTCTGTTCAACGTCAACATTCCGCCGGGGAACGCGTGGCCCGTGCGTCCGACCAAGATCGGCAAGCGGTTGTACACGCAGGATGTCGTGTATCGTCACGATCCACGCGGGCACGAATATTTGTGGATCGGGGGCGGAGCAGTTCGGCACGACCATGCGCCGGGATCGGACACCGAGGCCTACGATGAAGGTTGCGTGAGCGTCACTCCCATCACGCTCGATCTCGTTTCCTCCGAACACGACGAGCTGTGCGCAGCAACGTGTGCGGCGGTTCCCGCGCCCAAGGTTTCGGACTAACCTCGCGCTCATGACGTTCGACCCGGACCAACTCCCTGGAGAGCATGCGCTCGCGTACTTGCGTGCGCGTTTGCGCGACGTGCCGGACTTTCCGAAGCCCGGCATCCTGTTCAAAGACATCACGCCACTGCTTGCCGATCCGCGAGCGCTTCACATCACGCTCGACCTCTTGGCGCAGCGGTTCATTGGCGAGCACATCGACGTCGTCGTGGGCGTCGAATCGCGCGGGTTCATCTTCGGCGGCGCGTTGTCTGCGCGTCTCAACGCGAGCTTCGTGCCCGTGCGCAAACCGGGCAAACTGCCCTGGAAAAAGGACCGCGTCGCCTATGCGCTGGAGTACGGCGAGGCCGAGCTCGAGATGCACGAGCAGTCGATCAAGCCAGGCTCACGGGTCGTCATCGTCGATGACCTCTTGGCCACGGGCGGGACGGCGAAAGCCGCAGCTCAGTTGACGCAGCATCAAGGTGGAATCGTCGCTGGATACGCGTTCGTCGTGGAGCTCGATTTCCTTCCGGGTCGTACGAAACTCACAGAAGGCGTGGATCCCAAACCGATCGTCTACTCGATCGTGCATGTTGGCTAAGAACTCTCGTGGCGAGCCGCGGGAGCGTGTTTGATTTCGCGGCGCTCGTGGTGGGTCCCACTGTTCGAGCCCGCGAAGCGGGCGAGTTTGGGGGAACCGCGAGTGCCGCGAAATCAAACACCTCCCAGCGGCGCGTTTCACCGTGCGATTGTCCTGAAAAACCTTCCCAAAATCTCTCGTCCCTCGCGCAGCTTCGAGATCGACGTCCACTCGTTCCGTTGATGCGCCTGCGCGTTCTCGCCTGGTCCCCAATTCACCGCGGGTACACCGTGCTCCGCGAAGCGCGCAACATCGGTCCACGCCTGCTTCGCTTCCACGCCTGCAACACCAGCGTCACGTAGCGCCAACACGAGCGGATGCGCTGCATGCGGCGGCGCCGACGGCGAAAGATCGACCCACTCGATCCTTGCTCGGCCAGCAACCAACCGTTCGATCTCCATCTGCGCCTCGGGCAAAGATGTATCCGGGGCAAACCGATGGTTCACATTCAACATGAACACGTCCGGAATGATGTTCCGACCACGACCACCTTCGGCCATCGTCGCCGACATGACGCTCCGGTAAGACAAACCATCGATCGTGCAGACGCGCGGTTCGAGTTTGCCGAGATCCATGAGGAGTGACCCCGCCTTGTGGATCGCGTTTTCCCCCTGCCAAGGCCGCGCGCTGTGCGCCGTGCGTCCTTCAAAAATGATACGCGCGTGAATCGTCCCGCATGCTCCGAGGCTCAGCTTGTTGTCACTCGGCTCCATGCAGATCGCCAAGTCCACAGCCGTCGCGTCGGGATCCTCTGCGAACACATGGCCGAGCTCGTTCTCGGCAAACGGCCCTTCTTCGCGTGCGTAGAAGATCATCGTCACATCGGCACCTCGAAGCTCATTCATGTCGTGCTCGAGCATGTCGAGCATCAACGCAAGCCCCGACTTCATGTCGGATGCTCCGGGCCCGTACAGTTTGTCCTCGTCGACACGCGGCGGACCATCGTGAATGGTTCGCACCACGTCCAAGTGCCCCACGAGCGCGATGCGTGGTCCTCCGGTGCCTCGCGTGACGGGTACGACGATGGAGTCTCCGTGACGCCGCGGCGGCGCAGCAACCGGCAGATGCGCAAGGCGTTCGAGCATCGCGTTGGCCAGCGATGCTTCTTCGCCCGTTGGCGAAGGAATCCGACACAGCCAGAGGAGCGTTTCGACGAGACGATCGGTGACGGCATCCTTCATACGGGCACTCCAAAGTCCCGCAATGCAGCGTTGAGCGAGACTTTGCGATCCGTAGAAGCCGTTCGAGCTCCAATGATCAGCGCGCACGGAACGCCAAACTCACCCGCGGGAAAACGCTTCGGACGCGTTCCAGGAATGACCACGCTGCGAGCAGGCACGCGCCCTCGATGCTCGACCACTTCGCTTCCTGTGACGTCGAGGATCGCCGTGGATGCCGTGAGCACCACACCCGCTCCGATGACCGCTTCGCGTTCGACGATCACCCCTTCGACGACGATCGCGCGCGACCCGACGAAGACCCCGTCTTCGATGATCACGGGCTGAGCACTCGGCGGCTCCAAGACTCCGCCGATGCCAACGCCACCCGCGAGATGACAATCCTTGCCGATCTGCGCGCACGAGCCAACCGTCGCCCACGTGTCGACCATCGTGCCTGCACCAACGTACGCACCGATGTTCACGTATCCAGGCATGAGCACCACGCCGGGTTCGAGGAACGCTCCATGTCGCGCCGTTCCTGGCGGCACGATGCGCACGCCTGCCGCTTCGAGACCATGCTTCGTGGGAAGTTTGTCCCGGAACTCCAGCGGCCCGGCTTCGGTCACTTCGAGCGATCGGACGGCAAAGTAGAGCAGGATGGCTTGCTTCACCCAGGCGTGCGTCTTCCAATCGCCGTCGGCGATTCGTTCGGCAACGCGGATTTGTCCCCGATCGAGCGCGTCGATCGTTTGAAGCACGGCCTGCTCATGCGCTGCATCGCGAAGCAGCGAGCGGTCGTTGAAGGCAGCAGTAACGAGCGGTGCGAGCGACGAGTGCAGATCGGTCATCGAGCGGGCTTTAGCAGATTCGGCACGCGCGATGAATCAACCCATGTGCCCAAGCGCGATCGAAACCGCGTTTGTCGCACCATCGAACGACATGTCGAGCCCCGCGCGCCGCGCAGCCATCCGCGCCACCTCGAGCCCTAGATCGAGCTCTCCGCGCCGCAACACGGTGACCGCTCTTTGTGGAGATCGGTTGCTCGGCGCACGACCTACACGAATGACGAACGTACCGTCGGGACGTGCCCTTGCGGTGAGCAGCGCTGCGTCGCCACCGTCACGACAGGCGAATGCCACGGCAAGCTCGATGAGCCCCGCGAGCACGCGACGATCCGTGCGGATCGTGGTCGCATCGACATCGATGCCAAGCGTCACCGTGCGGCCCTCTGGCACGCGATCATCTTGGCGCTGTTCCATCAAGCCCACGAGATCGAGGTCGACAGGAATCACCGCTGCAGCAGCAACGGCCAAGTCGCACAGCGCTACGCAATCCTTGATGTCGGCGCGATACGTTCGAAACGAAGTTTCGAGCCCCAAACGGTGCCGAGCCGACAGCGGCGACCAGTCCTGAAGCGCCGTCGTGATCGTCGACAGATGCGACTCGAGCCGCTCGAACAGAGGTCTCAGGATTGCTTTCGCCTCGCTGTCGCCACCAAGCGCCGTTTGCAGCGTTCGTTCGAACGGCCGAAGCTCGGCGGCGAGCACGACGCACGCTTCGATCGTGGCAGCCTTTGCATGCGTGAGCGCACGAGGACCCACGCGCCGTGAAGCGAGCAGGTCCCCGAATGCCTCGATGGCAGCGCATCCCTCACGGACAGCTCCGAGGGATAAAACGAGCGGGCAATCCGACGCGGCGTTCACACGCGCGGCGAGACTTCGTACCCGGCGAAGAAGTACGCAATTTCGCGGGCCGCCGATTCGGGTTTGTCCGAACCGTGGACCGCGTTTTCACCCACGCTCGCAGCGTAAAGCTTGCGAATCGTGCCTTCGGCCGCGTTGGCGGGGTTCGTTGCACCAATGACCTCGCGATACTTCGCGATGGCATCCTCACGCTCGAGAGCCATGACGATTATGGGGCTGCGGGACATGAACGTGCACAGCTCATCGAAGAAGCCGCGACCACGATGTTCCGCGTAAAACCCTTCGGCCTCGGCTCGCGTCAGATGAATCCGCCTCATCGCACGAACGATGAACCCTTCGGATTCGAGGCGAGCCAGAATTGCGCCCGCGTGGTTTTTCTCAACCGCATCGGGCTTGATGATGGAAAGAGTGCGCTCGACAGCCATAACGCGCCCCTACTAGAAGAAAGCCAGGCATCGCGCAAGCGACGCGTGACGGGCAACCCTGGAAAGGTTGGTGCTGTATCCGCCGTGCAACACGCAGTACGGAAACACCACGTACGCGAACGGTTTTACACACGTCCTCTACGTTGCCATGCAGACGACACACGACGCTGCTAGACAGGTCCAACGCATGCCCACGAACATCCTCATCGTGGAAGACGAACGCGATTTGCAGCGCGTCCTTTCCTACAACTTCAAGCAAGCAGGCTTCGACGTCGTCTCCGCGAGCAGCGGCGAAACTGCGCTTCGCGCGGTCAAAGAAGAGAAATTCGACCTCGTGCTTTTGGACCTCATGCTCCCCGACATGGCGGGCACCGAGGTCTGCAAGCGCCTGAAGCAGAACCCGCAAACCGCGAACATTCCCGTCATCATGGTCACGGCCAAGGGGGAAGAGATCGACCGCATCGTGGGATTCGAGCTCGGCGTCGACGACTACGTGGTCAAACCCTTCAGCGTCCGCGAGCTCATCTTGCGAGCGCGCGCGATCCTTCGCCGTTCGGAAGGACCAACCCAGCCCGAAGGTCGCATCGATTTCGGTGTCTTGCGCATCGATCGTGCAGCGCATCGCGCGTGGGTCGACGAAGAGGAAATCGCCTTCACGGCGCTCGAATTCAAGCTCCTGATGGTGCTCTTCGACCGTCGCGGTCGCGTGCTGTCGCGTGACGTGCTGCTCGACGAAGTTTGGGGATCGCACGTCGACGTCACCGCTCGTAACGTCGACACGCACGTCAAACGTGTACGGGAAAAACTCGGCCTCGCCGGTGACTACATCGAGACCGTTCGCGGCGTTGGGTATCGCTTCCGAGCCGAAGCTTCCGACAGTCCGTCGTCCGAACCATGATCGGTCACCTCGGCATCCGCGCGCAGCTCGTCATCGCATCCGTCGTGCTCATGCTCGTCGCGGGGCTCGTCATCGAGCGCGTTGGGACGCGTGAGCTGGAAACGTTGATGATCGAGCGTGCGACGGGCCATCTCGCAGGCGAGATCCGCCTCTGTGAAGACGCCGTGCGAAGACAGTGCGGCACGTCGGCGTGCACTTCACGCGAGCTCGATGCGCTCAGCGATCATCTCGGCAAGCTTGCGAGCGCTCGCGTCACCATCACCAGCGCTGACGGCACGGTCCTCGGTGACTCGGAGATCCCGTTCGACGAGCTCGAGAGCACGCCGAATCATGCATCGCGTGCCGAGATCGCAGCAGCCATGGCGGCAGGCTCCGGGCAAGCGGCAAGGTACAGCGACACGCTCAGCCACCGCATGATCTATGCGGCGCACCGATTCGACGAACCCGGAAGCAACGTCGCGATCGTCCGTCTCGCAGTACCGCTCACCGACATCGATGCTGCCGTCACGCGCGCACGCTTGTACTTGATCGCCGGCATCGGCGCCGCGATCGCCGCCGCCATTTTCATGAGCGTCTTTGGCGCGCATCTGCTCACGCGCCCCGTCCGTAACCTCACGCAAGCCGCGCTCGCCATGGCCGGAGGCGACCTCGAAGTCCACGCGCCCGCGCAAGGAACGCGTGAAACCACCGAGCTTGGTCGAGCGCTCAATCGCCTTGCAAAAGAACTGCTCTCGGCGATCGAGGATCTTCGAGACGAACGCGATCTGCTCGCCAGCATCCTCGACGGCATGAACGAAGGCGTGCTCGTCACCGACGGTGACGCTCGGATTGTCCTGGCAAACCGTGCGCTACGCGCGATGACGCTCGTGGGTGAAGGCACGATCGGCAAGAGTGTCATCGAAGTCATTCGCAACCCCGCCCTTCATGAAGCGCTCGACGCGGCATCCAAAAGCAATGATGCCGTGGTGCGCGAGGTCGAGCTGTCGGGGATTTTGCCGCGTAGGTTGCTCGTTCGCGTGTCGAAGCTAGCCAGCCGGCGCGAACGTCCCGAGCGGGGTTTGTCCAGTCAACCTTCCGATCGGGGGCTCATTGCCGTCTTTCACGACGTCACCGATCTGCGCCGACTCGAGACGATACGCACCGACTTCGTGGCCAACGTTTCTCACGAATTGCGCACGCCCATCACGGCCATCGGCACCTCCGCGGAAACCCTTCTCGCCGGAGCGCTCTCCGATCCAGCAGAGGCCGCCGAATTCGTCGACGTGATCGATCGTCATGCCAAACGCCTGTGCCAGCTCGTCGACGACCTGCTCGATTTGTCCAAGATCGAGAGCAAGAACTTTCGTCTCACGCTCGTCGAACAAGACGTCGTGCCCATCGTGGCGCACGTCGCGCGTTTGCTCGAAGAGCCTGCGCGCAAGCGTCGCGTGGATTTGCGCATCGAGCGTCCTGACGGACCGCTTTTGTGCCGCATCGACAGACGCGCGCTCGAACAGGTGTTGATGAACCTGCTCGACAACGCCCTCAAATACGCGGGCGAAGGTGCGCACGTCGTGCTCGCATCGCGTCAGCGCCCTGGAGGCGGCGTCGAGATCAGCGTTTCCGACGATGGCCCCGGCATTTCTCCGGCGCATCTCGGCCGCATTTTTGAACGATTCTATCGCGTCGACGCGGGCCGTTCGCGCGAGCTTGGAGGCACGGGCCTCGGCTTATCGATCGTCAAACACATCGTCGAGCTGATGAATGGCACCATCGATGTCGAAAGTGAGCTTGGCAAAGGGTCGACGTTCACGGTGCGCTTGCCTTTGGGAGAACGAGCGTCGCGCGATCGAGGCTAACGCGTGACTCTTTCGCGCCCCTCTGGCACATTTCGATCATGCATAAACGTAGAGACTTTCTTCGCATCACCGTCGTTACGCTTGGCGCTGCCGTTCTCGATGGCTGCAGCAGCGACGCCGCCCCTGCCCCGACGACACCAGCCGAGCTCGAGGATGGGAGCGAATTTTTCCCGCAATCCGTGGCATCTGGCGATCCGAAGCCCAAGAGCGCCATCATTTGGACGCGCGTCGAAGACAAAGAGCGCGCAGGCTGGGACCTCGATGTCTACGTCGAAGTAGCTCTCGACGACAAATTCACCAAGCTGCTCACCATCAATGGGAGCGAGCGTCTTCACCTTTTGGCGGAATCGGAATACGACAACTGCGTCAAAGTTCGATTCATTGGTGAAGCAGGAAAAACCTATTATTATCGGTTCATTTACGAAAAGGAAGGGCGCCTCTTCAAATCGCGCACGGGTCGCGTAAAAACGGCGCCCGAGGAGACAGCCGACGTCAAGGTACGATTCGCCTTCGTTTCCTGTCAGGACTTCATTGGACGCTATTACAACGTCTTGTGGGCGCTCGCCAAAGAAGAGCTCGACTTCTTCGTTCATCTCGGCGACTACATTTATGAAACCACCGGGGATCCCGGCTTTCAAACCCCGGATGCTTCGCGAAAAATCGCGTTCCGCGACGCCGCCGGCTCGCTTGCGCTCGAAACCTCGAAGGGCGAGGTCTTTTTTGCTGCACGCAGCGTGAGCAATTATCGGGATCTCTATCGTGCATATCGATCGGATCCCGCGCTTCAAGCATTGCATGAAAGTTGCGCCATGGTCGCCACGTGGGACGATCACGAATTCTCGGACGACTGTTGGGGCGAAAATGGCACGTACAGCGACGGCAGGCTGAACGAAGCGGACGTGGCGCGCCGCCAAGCTGCCAGTCAAGCGTGGTTCGAATACATGCCCGTCGATTACCCGGATGCGGAAAACTTCCGGTACGACGCGGCAAAAGCATTCCCGGAAGACATTCGCATCTATCGCGATCTAAAATTCGGGAAAAACGTGCACCTCGTATTGACCGACCTGCGCATGTTTCGGCCGGATCACCTCATTGCCGAAGACGCATTCCCCGGTGCAGTGGCATTCGATCAAGCTGCGCTCATGGCGCTTCCGGGAGGTTTGCCGCCGGATGGCGTCGCGACCGCGTACGTCGACATCGACGATCCCAACATGGCGCTGTACAAAGGCCTTTTGCAGCAAGTTGCAATGGCCTCCGCATATCCCGTCGAAAAAATCACGGGCAATGTGAGCGTGAACTACATCAATGCCGTCGTCGCGCAGATCAATGCCACGATGCCTCCCATGCCGGTGCCCGAGCTCATGTTGCCGCCAGATCCTCCCCCTCCACGAGGCATTTCCTACTTCGACCTCAACAAGGCGAGCTTTCATTCGTCGATCGGGTCGCGATACTTCGTACACAAAGATTCTTTCGACGTTTATGCCGGGCTGAAGAAAGCCGACCAAAACATTTTGGGTGAAACACAAGAAACGTGGTTCCTCGACACGATAACGAAGTCGACGAGCACGTGGAAAATCTGGGCCTCTTCGTTCGTGCTTTCTCCCACGCAAATCGATTTGACGATGCAGATGGGCGTTCCCGCGCTCTTTTTGCGCCGGTTCTACATGAATCTGGACGGCTGGGATGGTTTCCCAGCCAAACGAGACGAGCTCATTGGGAAACTCGCACCGGTGGGAAATGTCGTCGCCATTTCGGGCGATTTGCATACTTTTTTGGCAGGCACACCTTATGCCGGCACGGACAAAACGAAAAACATCGTCGAATTCACGTGCGGCGCCGTGTCGTCATCGCCTTATCGGCAGATCCTCGTGTCCCAAATCAAAAATGATCCGGTGCTCAGTACCGTGCCCGCCGCGCCGCTTCTTGCAGCCAACATCGATGCACTGATGCTGGACAAAACCGTCAAGCCCAATCCCCACTTGGGCCATGCCAGCAGCAATAGCCACGGATTTTGCATTGCCGAGGTCGATGGCGCAGAAATCGTCGTCGCGATGCATTCCGTCGGGTCGGTTGAAGTCACGCAAAACTACACCGGCAAAACGGACGATTTCTTCATGAAGGTGCAGGTCGACTCGTTCAAGACCACGGCCGGAAAGAAGGACCTTCAGAAGCAAATCGATGGAGCCTGGAAGCGCTGGGACACGACCTTGCTCGATTGGGTGTAATCACACCGCGTTGCGTCGCGTTTTTTTACGCGAACACGCCCGATTGTCATCACCCTGTCACACGCTCGCATTAGTACCTCACGCCTGGACTCGAACTCCATCGCCAGGACGTGAGCACTTCTCTACCGACACCGTCAGAAAAACCCCCGAGCTTCGCGCGTGCGTCGCGGGCCAATGTCGTGCTGCGCCCACTGCTGCTCGTGTGCGCGTCGCTTGGAATCGTCCTGCTCGTTGGCCTCGTCGCCGTTTTCGTCGCCGAATCCGTTGCCTTCGTGCGCCTTTCGGGCGGAGTTGCATTCGGCACGCTTGCCACGCTGCTCGGAAATACGCTGCTCACGACCGCCGTTGCGCTCGTCGTCGCGGCGCCGGTGGGTCTGCTTGCGGCCCTTTACCTGAGCGAGTTTGCAAGTGCTCGCATGCGCGGTTTTCTGGATCCGCTGCTGCGATTTCTCGCGCGCGTGCCGCCGATCGTCTACGGCTACTTCGCCGTTTCGACGTTCCTTCCGGCGCTCGGGACAATCGTGCCGGGCCTTCACCAGCAGTACGCGCTTTCGGCCGGCATTGCCTTGGCGGGCATGATCGTGCCGAATTTCCTGGAGCATGGTCGGGCCGCGATGGATGCGATTCCCGAGCATCTGCGCGATGGCGCTCGAGCGCTCGGGGCGGGCAAGTTTGCCACGGCCGTGTTCGTCGTCGTTCCGGCGGCTCGATCGCGCCTTTTGGCAGCTCTCGTGCTCGCCGCATCCCGCGCCGTCGGGGAAACGATGATCGTCCTCGTCGTCCTCAGCGCATGGGCACCCGGACGAGCGGCGACGAGCCACCACACGTTGGCCACGTATTTCGCGCAGTTTGCGCCCGCGAACGCGAATGCAGACGGCCACGACGTCGGCATGCTCTTCGTCGTCGGATCCGCGCTGCTTGTGCTCGCGTTTGTCCTGGATGGCCTGCGTGTTAGCTTGGACAAACCCGATCGATGAGACGACGATGGCAAGCGTGGTCCATCAAAGCGCCGCTGATGCCCGCGGCGTGTCGTCTCCTGCGACCGTCCACAGAATCGATTTGGCGATCCATTCCGGTTTGGCGCCACCTGGACAGCCGGCCCAGCGCTCGAGCCTTTCGTTGCCATAACGAAGCATGCCGATGTGTTGCGACTTATCGGCGTCCACGGCGGGATCCGGATCCACGGCGCCCAAACCAATTCGTGTCGTCTCGATGTCCTCGGGGTCTCCGGTCAAGAAATACCACCCCGGTCCTGGCTCGAGCGATTCGGCATATTTGGCGAGGGCCTCCACCGTGTCTTCCTGCGGTTTGATGCTGATGGAGTACATGAATATGTCACGTCCTACGCGGGGATGAAGCAGCTTCTGCACGCGCAGCATGTTCCGTGTGACTCCGGGGCAGATACCTCGGCAGCGCGAATACATGAAATTGACGATGACGATTTTATCGCGCAAAAGATCGTCGTAAAGGCGCACGCGCCGCCCCTCGTGCGTGACCAATGGCACGTTCGGAAACCGCCACCCTTTCCCGTCGCTCGAAGCCAAAGCCGTCCCCCAACCTATCACCGCGCCAACGGATGGCGCAGCCACCGCAGCCGCGAGCCATTGCCTTCTGGTTATCATCATCGCACCTCCTTTGCGCAGCGACACCCTCTCCATTACGCCGGAAGTATTTCCCAACGAAGCATCATCGAATGGTCTTCGTGCAAGGTATTGTGGCAATGCATGACGTGGTGTCCGACGAAATCGCGGAACCTCAGGAACAAGCGAATTTCCTCGTTGTGCCTCACGTCCGCCACGTCCATCCGACCCCTTTCGTGAGGCGGAGGTGCCTGGCCATTGCGAGACAGCATCTGGAATTCCTCGAAATGAATGTGTGCAGGGTGCTGCCAGCCACCCGAATTGTTTTGGAGTACCCAAATCTCACTCGTTCCCTCGACGGGGTCGGCCATGGTCTTGTCACCGTCGAAGAATTCGCCGTTGATCTGCCATTGGCCATTGCCTCGCTCCAATCTGAAATAACGAACACGCGCCGCCGCGAGCTCCTCTTTCGATGGTCTGGGCACGTCGTAAAACGTGTACGGCGGCGCCTGGCTCCCATCGCCCACGTCGGGGAGTTGGACGTCGAATCGAAGGATTGCGTGACCTTGACCTGCCGGCAGAATCTCGTCGGTAGGACCTCGGCCGTCCAATTGTTCGAGCCTATTTTCCAAAATGATCGACTTGCCAGCGTGTTGCGAAAAGTCGACAATCACGTCGGCTCGTTGCGCCACGGCCAACCGAAGGTTCGTCACGGTGAGCGACTGAGGCAGTAGATTCCCATCACTCGAGATGCGCGTGAATGGGATGATGATGCTGGGATCGGCAGGGTTCGTCAAAAACAACTGGTAGAATCGCGACGGTCCAGCATTGAGCCACCGGAGTCGATATCTCCTTGGATGCACCTTGAAGTGCGGCTGTATTTTGCCATTCACGGTGAATTTGTCACCGAGGATTCCATCCTGGTTGAACAGATCGAAAACGAGCCGACCTCTTTTGTCGAATATTTTGTCGGCAAAGAGCATGGGGACATCGAATTTGCCGCTTGGCAGGCGGAATCCGGTCGCCTCGTTGCCTGTATCGTACCCGTTGAAGAGGAGGTAGAAGCCGGCGAGCCCTCGGTAGACATTTTGCGAAGTGAAATCGACGCGGTGGTCGTGGTACCAGAGCGTGCTCAGACTTTCGCGAATGTCGCCGTACGGTGCATATTGTTGCTTCGAAAAACCCGCGCAAACGTTGGGGTAGTGCTGATCGTAGAAAAGCTCGCTCCCTCCGACCTGGAACGGGAAAAAGTCCGTTGGAAAGCCGTCGCTTTCGGACGGCGTGTGGGCATTGTGCAGGTGCGTCGTTACCTGCGGAATGCCAAAACCGGTATGGTTCTGGGGCAGATCGTTGAAATTCCGAACGAGGATCGGTTCGCCATACCGGGCATGGTAGGTCGGTCCTGGTACGATGCCGTCGAATCCCCAAATGTCGGTGAGCGGCAGGTCGGAATGGAATCGGTGTTTCCCCGCCCGCTGATGAATTTCGTAATATTTTTGGGGCGGAAAGCGCTTGAATGCTTGATGGGACCGTCTCCGTCCCTCGCCAGGGAGGGGATACTCCTGAGGAGCGGGGTACAGGTAAGGTACAGGTGTTTTGATGGGCGGGATGGGGAGCGGATCGACAAATGGCCTCGTCCGCGGGCTTCCAGTGCTTGCGGCGCGGCCAAAGCCTTTGTTGCTGATGAGGTAGCCGGCCGAGCCCGCGCCCGCAATGAGGCCGATTTTCAAAATATCTCGCCGTCTCAAGGCATCCTTGCCTGCATTCGTTTCGACGCTCTCTGCCGGTGCGTCTTGCTTTTCCTCATTCGACATGGGCGCTCCCTCCGCTAAGCCAACCAAGCTCGTCTTTTTACATTCGATGCGCGGCTAGCGGAGACATCGCGGGTCATCGTGACAAATGATCGTTTCATCACGAAGACCGTTATGCAGAAATGGACGCAATGGGCGCCCGTCTGCAACGGGCGCCCATTGCGGTGGACGTTTACAAGAAAACGGCTAGGGCACGCCGTTGCAGGTCATTGGAATCACGCGCGGGCTCGAAGCCCCATTGTAGTTGATTTGAAGCTCGCCCGAACGCAATCCGAGCGCCCGAGGACGACAGCGAACCGATATGGTACACTGCGCATTCGGTGAGAGCTGCCCGTTGCAGGAGCTGGCGGCGATCTCGAAATCGTTCCTGTGCGCTCCTTCGCGCCTGACGTTACCCATCTGCAATGACGCGGCACCGGTATTCGTGAACGTCGTTGTCTGGGTAGCGCTGCGCACGCGCAGAGCTTGATCGCCGAATGCGAGACTGTTTGGCGTAACCATCGCAATGGCTGCCGTGCCCGTACCGGAAACCGGCGCGGTCAGCGTCGCTGGATTCCCATTGCTGACGACTGCGAAATTGAGGCTTGCGCTACGCGTTCCGACGGCATTCGGCCGGAAGGTAAGGCTTACATTGCAGAATGCGCCCGTGAGCAACGTCACGCCGCTGCAATTGTCCTCGTTCACCAGGAAGTCGCCACCATTGACGCCTTGCAACGTGGCAGTCGAGATCGCGAGAGGCGTCGCCGCCGCATTGATCAGTGTCGCGCTTCGTATTCCGCTCGTGGTCGCGATTTCCTGATCTGGAAAGGTCACCGCGGTCAAACCAATGGGCTGACTGACCGGCACGCCCGCGGAAACGGCGACATTGGCGAACTGCAACATTTCAATGTTGATCAGCCGGTCGGTACCGTCGAGCTGTGTGCCACGGGCATGAATGACGGTCGTGCTTCCGTCGGGATTGGGGAGGATGTCGTAATCGTCAAAGGGCCCGGAGAACAGCGCCGTATCGACGTCGGGCTCGTTCGGATTGGGCGGGGCCGTCAAGATCTCGCGCACGATGACGAGTTGTCCCGGATTGAGAGTGCCGGCGAACATCGCCTGTTGGAGCGTCAAGGTCGCTGGCGTGCCCGCAAGAATCCCCGACTTGTTTTGCAGAGGCGTGCGCATACCATCGGCTGTACCAATCTCGTTATTGGCTTCATCACGAACGCTCAGCCTCACATTGAGCCAGCGGTCTCCGTCGATGATGTCGTCGCCGCCGCGCCCTTCGATGAGGTCGCTGCCCGCGCCGCCAAGAATGATGTTGCCGCCGCTGAAAGACGTCACTCCGTCGCCCAGAAGATCCTGCAACCCAGCAATGAGATCGATCTGCGCCTGCGTGTTGAGCGCATTGTTTTGGCCCGAATTCGCGTCGATCTCGGTGAGCTCGACGGTCGTGGCGTCATCGCCTCGCAGGATGTCGTCGTGGTCCCACCCGGACAAACCTTCGACCAAATCGAATCGGTCGCGGAAGTTCTCGACCGAAGGAGGCAAAAGCACGGACAGATCCAAATCGGCGTCGGCAGGCTGCGGAGCGCCCTTGTACGTCACCCAATCGAATCCGAGCATGCCTTCATGGCGCTCGATGCCAAAGTCACTGACCATGATGTCGTCGCCTGTTTCGGCGTCGTAATCGTCGTCGCCCCCCTGTCCGAAGATGACATCGTTGCCAACCACGGGGCTATCCTGGAATGGCGCGCCGTTGTCCCCTTGCAAGAGATCGGCCTGGTCTCCTCCTTCAATCCAATCGTCACCTTCGCCTCCGAACACGGTGTCGGCCGAATCGCCTGCGAAAATGAAATCGTTTCCCGCCCCGCCGAACGTTTCTTTCGGATCTTCGCCCGCGACGACGAAATCGTTACCGCTGCCCGCGAGGATCAGGTCCCCGAGGCCGGGACCGGCGCTAATCACATCGTTGCCTGCGCCGCCCTTGATGTTATCGATGCCAAAAAGATCCGTAATGATGTCGTCGCCATCGCCACCATTGAGAGAATCGTTGCCGTCTCCGCCCTCCAAGCGGTCATTGCCTTCATCTCCCCATAACGTGTCATCGCCTTCGCTGGCCCACATCATGTCATCCCCTGGGGTGCCGCCCATGACGATATGCTCCACGCCGGTATAGCGGATGGTGCCATCGGGCATGCGGATGAGCAGTTGAGACTCGTCCTGCTCGGCAAGCGGCGTTGCGGGATCATCGAGAATGGGGCCTGAAGTGCCGAGGTTTCCGAGCTCGAAAACGAAGGCCGGTCTCGAGAATGCGTCGAGCGGCAAATGGCGCACATTGGTATTGCGCATGATCATCTCGGAGAATGAATTCTCTTCGAGCTGCGTGAGGAAGTTGATGCCGGCCGTGCGGTGCAAGTAATAGAGGCGGTCACCGTCCTGCAATTTCTCCATTTGCGTTTCGAAGACGAAGTTGAATGTCGGCCCGAGCAAGCCTCCGAAAATCATTTGCTTCTCGGCGAGGCCACCGACCCAGAAGTCGACCAAGTCGAGCCCCGTCTCGACGTTGGCCCAGGCGCCAGTGGCGTTCATGAAGTCGTCGTCCACGCCGCCATTGACGAGTGCGTCGGCAGCCGTGCGCTTATCGGCAAGCGATGTCACGCCGGTGACGGACGGATGCGTGCCATAAGCTGCAACGAGATTGACCAGCGATTCCGGGTGTCGCAGGGCAAACCCATAGTCCCTCCAGCTCGAATAAGGCCGCAGAGCGGAGTCACCGGTGTCCGCAAAGAACATGGTACGCGCCGCATTGAGTGACGGAATGCCAACGTCGCGACCGCGTGCCATGTTGATGGTCGCAAGATCGAGCGGTACGCCAAGCAGATTGTTGCGCAGGGCATTGGTGACGAATTCGTCGACCTCATTGCCAACCTGCCGCGTCATGCCACGAATGATTGTGCCCGCGGAATCGAGGTCGTCCGTGCCGACGGCGCCGAATGCCGGTGGATTGAGGAATCCTTGGATGAGGCCAATGTCATGGGACGCTCCAGCGGAATCGGTGCGCGCGATGGTCTCGGTCAACAGAGAATGCCCGAATCGATACACGACGTGCGCGAATTCGCTCATGATCGCCGGATCGATGCTGGTGTCGTAACCGAGGAACACGTTCACTTCCGGCTGAACCTTGCGTGCGAACTCCTCGAAGACCAGGTGCTGGTATTGCATTTCCGTGCCAAACCGCGCTGCCTGGAAGAGACGCTCGCCGTTCCATTCCAGGTCTTGGATACCGTCTGCCTGATTCGCGCCTGGCAAGAGCCATTCCGCGATGAACGTAGGATTCGCGGTCGCCAGAACCTGGTCCTTGACGTGCTGGACGAGCCGGTTGTGCTCGGCGTGGAAAATCGTGTGAACGGCGGTGAGGCCGATATTCTCGTTGCCGCGACCATCACCCGTGACGAAGTGCGCGTCGAGCAATTCGTCGTCGTATGTTCCAGCGGGTTGGGGCCCAGCATTGATTTCCGAATCGGCGTCCGGAAGCAATCCGGTCGTAGGCACGGCCCGGTGCGCGATATCGTCGAGGAATGCGTGGTCGATGCGCAGGGTGTTGGCCGGCAGAGCGACGGGTGCCGCCGGATTGCCTTCCACGGTTCCGCTCGCGGTAACGACCTGGGGGAAACCATTCGGTCCAGGTATGAACTTGCCATACGGGTCGGTCACCAAAAGCGGCACGTTGAACACGTCCGCATCCGTCAATACGATGCCGAGCATGGTTGCCGCCTGCGCCTTGACTTCCTCCCAATTGCCAATCCCGCCCCTTGCGCCATCAATCAATCTGCCCGTCGACACCGGCCTGAGAGCAGCATTGAGTACGTATTCTCGCAAAAACACCTGATGCGAAGGATGCGAGGTGTACGTCTGGTTTTGATCGACGAACGGCGTCGTGCGATTGTTGTGCTCGTGCACGTCGTCTGCGGTGCCCAATATGCCGTCGGGACCTGGCTGATTCGTCGCTCGGTCCAGCACCATGAAGTTGTTGGGGCTCCCCGGGATGAAGAGCGGATCGTCGGCCGCCAGCGGAATGATCACCGTGCCGCTGCCGCCTTTGCTAATGAGGTCCAGGCCGTGATCGAAGAATTGGCCAAAGAGCGTAAACCACGAATTATACGGCGCGGATAGACCTACGTCCGGCGCGACGTTGGGAATGAAGAACGTTCCCTGCCCGTCCACATCGGCGACCGAACCAGGTGTTTTCGCCGCCGCCGCAACCGCCGCCGGATTCGCGGCACTCTGATCGACGATCAAATTGCTGATGACGCGTGGCTGGGGGTCGAATACGAGACCGCTGTTCTGCGTATACGACGTTGGACTTCCCACGCCGAGCGGCCCAGGGCCGTCCGGATCGAACGTGGCAATGCCTGCATCACGAAACACAGGCGTGGTGAGACGAGGAAAGGGACGATCGGCCGCTCCGAAAAATTCCTGACCCGGCAATATATTGTTGAACGTACCGTCGACGGTGCGCAGACCAAATGGAAGCTGCGGGTGTCCTACGAGGGACGAAAGCGGCGTGCCGCCGGCATGCGCCTCGGCAATCTTGATTTGCTCCAGGATGAAATTGAGATCGCCCGTGTCGGCGATCAACGCCTCCTGCGTCGCCGCAATGGCTTCGGCATCGTCCTCGCGAGAGGGCGGTTCGCTATTGGCACAGCCCAACGCGAACACCCCCGAGCCCAAGAATGCAATACGCAAAAGAGTATCGACGTTACGCATGTTCGAGTCGCTCCTCATGTCCTATTTCGAATCGGCACGGACCCAATGGCTTGCGTTCGCGTCTGAAGCCGTAATCCGAGATGGACTCGGACGGCGCACGAGCGAACGGTCGCGGGCCAACGCCAATGTCGCAATGGCTCGAATACAGAAATCCGTTAGTAGAATCGCGCACAACGCTGGCTACGGATTCAACCTCGGCGCGTGCCCTCGTGCACCATCTGCACCAGTGAACCCTTGAAAATATGCAATCACTGGGAGCGGAAGAGAAAGGACCTTTACCGTAACTGGTCGGAAGCGAAAGTTTGTATCTCCAATTATTCGACGATACAGAAAAATAGCCCTGCATTTCGTGCACCCGGTGCGGTATGCGGTGTGTATTCAGGTTGCACTCTCATGGGGACGATCTGTCGCCATGTGATACCGCTGCTCAGCGCTGGATACGCGTAGCCGTTCGCGGCGGTGCGCGACCCGGGCATCGAAGAGCGTCGGTCTCCCAAAGCTTACGCGCGGCACCGCGCTGTCATCACTTTGTCACACGCTCGAACTACGCTCGCGCCCTGGACCAACCCACGACGTGCTCACTCCGACGACTCTTTCGACGACACACACCCACCACGCGCGTTCTTGGCGAGCGCATGCTGCCGCGCGGTCGCTCGACATCTCTCGCGATTCGTTGGACAAACCCGCGCACGGAGACGCGTCGCGATGAGCTCGGCGACTCGATCGTCCCGCGCGGATCGCGTTTTTCACGTGTTTTGCGCGCTCTGTGCGACGCTCCCGCTCGCGTTCGGCGCATGGTTTGTCTTGACGACCTTGGTCCATGCGCTGCCCGGTTTGTCCAGTCCTGCCGTGCGCTCGGGCCTCGTCCTCACGCTCGTGCAAAGCGCTCGCACCGTCGGCTTCGCCCTCGCGCTGGCGCTTCCCGTGGGGATCGCGGCTGCCGTGCACCTCGAACACTACGCAGCTCGAAGCACGTTCACTTCCCTTGCCGAGCGATCGATCGCGCTGCTCGCTGCCGTTCCCTCGGTTCTCTACGGTCTGTTCGGCGTGGCGCTTTTGTCGGGCTCCTTTGGCGTCCGCTCGACGCGCACCATGGCTGCGTTCACGCTTGCGGTCTTTCTTTTCCCCGTGGTCGTCGTGCGAGCGCGCGCGGCACTTCGGACGGTCCCTCCGCTCGTGCGCGACGCAACGCTTGCGCTCGGCGCCGATCCATGGCGAGCGCTCGTTCACGTCGTACTGCCGCTCGCCATGCGGACGCTCATTGCCGAAGTGCTGCTCGTGCTGGCACGCGCGCTCGGAACGGCCGCGCCGCTCCTCGTCGTGGACGCGCTTTCTCCGCCGCGAAAATTCACCATCGAGCCTTTGGCCGTGCTCATTTTCCATGCAGCGACCGATCCAGCGACGCCAACCATTGCTGCCGCGGCGGTCGTCGTGCTGCTCGGTTTGATCGTCGTTTTGCACGCGATCTCTCATGCGTTGTCCACGCGCCGATCGAATGCTTGGCAATGACGCATTCATCGTGAATGGTGGGCGATTCGAAGTTCATTCTTTCGGCGTTTCGCGTATTCTCGCTTCATGAAACGCTTACCTCGAACTTCACTCGCTTCGGCCATGCTCGTATGGCTCGTTCCCCTCTTGCCGATGCTGCACGCGGGCTGCTCCGGCGATTCCAATACGAACCCGACGACGGGCTCATCGAGCGGCACGGCCGGCGCCGGGGGCGAAGGCGGCTCGATGGGCGGAGCTGGGGGGATTGGTGGCGATGGCGGAGGTGGAGGCAGCGCGGGCGCGGGTGGATCGAGCGAATGTCCAGCATGCCCACCGTCGTTCAAATGTCGTTATGGTAGCTGCATCCCCGAGCTCGGATCTTGCATGTCATTCGACGATTGCCCTGGGGATTCGTATTGCGATGCGAATGGCGAATGCATTCCTTACGGTGTTCCGGCTGACGTCGTCAATGATCCGACGTGCCAAAAGGAGAACAATCCCAATGGCGTCAAACCCGTCGTGCAATGCTCGTGGGAAAAGCCCGCGGACGCAGCGGATCCGACCATCAATTCCACGTCCATTTATACGGCGCCGATCGTCGCCGAGCTCAATATCGACAAGGATCCAGGCAAAATTCAACCGTCGATCATCGTGACCACGTTCGAGAACGTCAGCGGTACGCGCGTGGGCACGCTACGCGTATTCGACGGGCGCACGTGTGAAGAGCAAATGCGTACCGGAGGGCTCGACGAACCGACGGACGAAAATCGGCCAGCTTATGGAACGCAATGGGCCATCGGCGACCTCGATGGAGACGTCGCGGGTGGCGGCCATCCGGAAATCGTGGGACTGCATCGAACGAGCGGCGTTGGGAATGACGTGCCCCTCGAGCTGTATGCATTGACCATCGATTCGAGCGGCGCCAAACCTGCGCTGAAGCGTCTTTGGTATGGGCGCACGTGCAGCCCGAATGGCGATACGCCCGTTACGTTTGCGAGCAATTTGGGCAATTACGGCCCTGGCATTTGGGACCTCGACGACGACGGCAAACCGGAGGTCGTCATCGATCAAATGGTCTTCGATGCCCAAGGTTGTTTGCTCAGCGTTTACGCCGATACATTTTATTTGGGTCATGGCGTCATGTCGACCATTGCCGACGTCGATCTCGACATGAAACCCGACCTCGTGCGGTATGATCGTATTGCTTCGTGGGACACGGCGACGACGGAATGGGTGGACAAACCCTATTTCACGGCATCCGCTGCGCACAAGCATGGCCACGTCGCCGTCGTGGACCTCGGCGCGTATTCGACCATCGCCGGACAGCCACTACCCAACAAGCTGCCCGAAGTGGTCGTCGTCAGCGCTGAATCGACCACGTTCAATCCGAATACGACGGGCACGATTCGCGCGCAAACGCTCGACGGAACCATCGTCTTCGGGCCCATCGAATTGCATCACGACGTGGGAACGCCTGGTGGCCATGGCGGTCCGCCGACCGCGGCCGATTTCGATGGCGACGGGCAAGTCGAATTCGCCGCAGCGGCAAATCAATACTACACCGTGTACGATCCGGATTGCGTGGCGGCTCTCGGCGGCGCCAGCCCTGCCGAGCGCCCCGGAGGCACGTGCATTCGTGCACCCGGAATGGAAAACCTGCCCGACGGCGTCCTTTGGGCGCGCCTTTCGCAAGACTTTTCATCGAGCGGCACCGGGTCGTCCGTTTTCGACTTCGATGGCGACGGTAATGCCGAAGCGGTGTACGGCGATGAATGCTTCGTTCGCGTTTATTCAGGAAAAACCGGGGAGGTCATCTTCAGCGCTTCGGCGCGAAGTGGCACCGGCTTCGAATTGCCCGTCGTGGCCGATGTGGACGGCGATTTCGCCACGGAAATCGTCGTCGCCCGCGCATCGGGTCCCGCTTGTCCAGCCAGCGACCCGCTTTTCCCCGAAAGCATGGGATCCAGCGTCATGGGCGGTTTTGCCATTTTGCGCGATCCCGAAGATCGCTGGGCATCGTCCCGCCCGATATGGAACCAGCACGCGTATTCGATCACCCACGTGACCGACGACGCACGAATACCGCGTTCGAGTGAAGTGCTCCCGAATTGGACCCAGCCGGGCCTCAACAATTTCCGTCAAAATACGCAAGGAAACCTGGGCCTGCTCAACGTTGCGGATCTCACCGCCGTCTTCACGGACTTGGGAACGTTGTGCGGTGGCGTGGCGGGTCTCGCAACGCTCAAAGCCCGCGTGTGCAATCGAGGGACCAATCCGGTGCAAGACGGCGTGACCGTCGACTTTTTGGCGGGCGATACGCTACAAACCAGCGTTCTTGCCTGCACGGCCGTCACGACGAAGCTGCTCTTGCCGGGCGAATGCGAAGACATCGAATGCACCGGCGATCTCCCCGGCGTCGGCGATGTCTTCGTCGTCGTCGATCCTGCAGGAACGATTGCAGATTGCCACCCCGGAAACAACGAAGGCGCCGGAATTCTGCAGCTCTGCCCGAAGTGAGCTCTGCGTAAGCGCGTGCGCGGAAAAACGGCCATTGTGCCATCATTGCGCAATTTGGACACCCATACTCGCCTTTCGCGACGACCATGAACGCAATGCCATGGCTCCCGCCGTGACGCTCCATCAATTCGCCCAATTTTCCAGCGGTGCACGAAGTTTGCAGGTAGCTTGGACGTCAAGCTCGGCAAATATGCAATTTTTCACACCTATCACGAGCGCTTAGTGATGCAGCCAGCAAAATCCTTTTCGAATGGATGACGCGGACCATGAAAACTGTACTTCACGATTGGGCCAATTCTTTGACGAATTTACGCAAGCGGCGTGCGAACCAGCCCCAAGAGCTTCTGCCGATGGGGGCCGTGGTCGTCGAGGAAATGGCGGAGCCGGTGGTGCTCATGGTGGACAAGGCGGCATGGGACGCAATGGTGGACAAAGTGGTGTTATTGGGCAAAGCGGTGCAGGAGGCATTGGTGGCGAAGGCGGTCGTCGTGGTCAAGCGCGCACCGCGGGCCAAGCTGCTGCGAGGGGAATGGGAATGAATGGGCATGCGATCCGTGCTTTTTTTGCGCGATCGCTGCGGCCGCCTACGTAATTTTCTTGGGTATCCAAGTGGTTGCGGCTAAACTGTCTTCATGCCCCCGCATCATCACAAGCACCATCACGCCCCAGCGCCTCCCAAGGCGATTCGCGCGCTTTTGACGCCGGAGAAGCTCGATCCGGTGCTCGTGCCGTTCGTTCCAGATCCTGCGGATCGCGCGTTCGTTACTCGTTGCATCCTTGACGAGGGGCCGATTCATCATCGAGGGGCAAACTTCGCCTTGCTGTCGCTGGTGGCGGTCCTGCTCGAACGCACCGGGGGAGTCCCCGACAAACCCACGTCAGGTGAATCCGTTGCCGTTCCACTCAGGCTTCCGCGGCACCTGGCGCCCGACCACGACGAGGATCGCACGTATCCTCTGCACATGCCGCTCGCACCGCTCGAAGCGATTGCTCCAAAAGGGTCGCCCGCGCTCGATACGCTGGCCGATTGCCTTCTGGATGGACCGCCGCATCACGCGCTCGCCAATGCGGCGCTCGTATGTGCGCTTGGAGCATTGCTCGAACGATTCCCTGCGCGCCCCAAGGACGATACCCGATGAGCCGCTTGCCCGGACATTTGGGCCAAGCATTTCTCATGGCATCCGGCGAGCTGGGAATGGCAAGTGCGGCTCATTTATTCGTGCGCCAATTGGTACAGCTTGGGGGCGACGAGCTGGTCGCGGAGGCGTGCGACTCATTTGGCCGCGAATATCCGGTGCTCGATGCCATTGCGCACGAATGGCTCGAAGGTCATCGCGAAAGCACGCTGGACGTCACGCATGTGGTACGTGCACTCGAGGGCATTACACGTTTGGTGATCGTGGGGCTCGAAGTGGATGCGCTCGATGCGCTCGTCGACGCGCTGCCGAACGTGGAAATGGGCCTCGTGGCCGAGCCTTTCGGCATCGCGCCGGACATGCGGCGGGTTTTGGCGAATTTTGGCGGCACGTTACGAGCGGTCGACTTGGCTGACTTTCGACGCTGGGCAGGGAAACGAAGCGCGCTTTTGACGTTCGTGTATGGCACCGATGGCCACTCCGCGCATGTCGCCACGACGTGGCTGCGCGTCTCGGGTCCTGACGTTCGATCGCAATTTCGTACCCTCATCGGCTGGAACGTGCTCGATCAGCCGATGCGTCTTTACCCCCGATGGCTCGTCGAAACGAGCTGTGACGACTTTTCTGTCATTTGCCGAAAAAACTTTTCCGCGACATCACGTGAGCGCGCTGCCGAGGTACAGCCATCGTGACGCAAGCGCAAACTATTCTCAGCGTCATTCTTATGGTCACGCTGCTCGTGCAGGCGTTTCTACCCGCGTATCGCGTGCTCGTCGTGTGCTCGGGTGCGGGGCTTTCGTGTCTCGCGTCCACGCTGCTCGGCATATCGCCGACGTCACGAATTCTGGCCGAAGTGCCCTGGGACGTGCTCGTCATATTGGTGACGCTCGGCCTCGTGTCACAATTATTCGCTGAATCGCGGCTCTTCGACAGACTCGCCGTAGTGGCCACACGCATCGGCCGCGCCGATCCCAACCGTCTCAAAATCGTATTCGCCGTCGTGATGTATTTGGTCAGCGGCATCGTGAACAATTTGACCGCATTGGTGCTCGTATTGCCGGTCTTGCACGTGCTACTGAGGCTCGGTGGTACGAAGCAGAGATACGTTTCGTGGACGCTCGGACTTCTGCTCGTAGCGTGCAACCTTGGTGGAGCTGCCACGCCCATTGGAGATTTTCCCGCCATTCTACTCCTCGGCCGCGGTAGCATGACCTTCGTCGATTATCTCAAACACGCGGCGCCGGCGACGGCCATAGCGCTCGTCGTTTTGCTCGGCGTGACGCATTTCTTCGTTCGTCCTTCCGCGGGGCTACCGAGAGATCCCGTTTCGACGGGGCTTTCGAATGCCGTCATGGAAGCGATGCACCGCCGAATCAAGCTCGATCATCGCGTATTCGTCCCCGCAGCAGCATCGCTCTGTCTCATGGTCGCAGCGTGGGTTTTTCTTCCCGCGTCGCTCGGTATCGGTCCCGAGCTCGTGTGTTGGATGGGCGCAGCGCTCGCGCTGGTGCTCAATCGTCGCCTGGGCGAAAAACTGGTGCGCAATGGAATCGAAGCCGAGGCGGTTTTCTTTTTGCTTTCGCTCTTCGTCATGGTCGTCGCCGTAAAAGACACGGGGCTTTTCGAATTGGTTGCCAAGACGCTCGAACATTTGCCCTTGTCGCCCATCGGCCAGCTTTTCGTATTTCTTCTGCTCGCCGGCGTGCTGACGGGGCTTTTTTCGGCCGGTCCGAGCATGGCGGCGCTGCTCGAGGTCGCGGAATCGCTCGCCAAGCGCCTTCCGCCGTCCGCCGTGTATGTGGGTTTGGCGCTCTCGGTATGCGCCGGCAGCTCGCTCTTTTTGACGGCAGCGACGTCCGGACCGCTCGCGCAAGCATTGACCGAACGTGCGGATTTGCGCGATATCGACGGAAAACCATTACGTTTTGGTTTTTTCGATTTCTTGCCGACGGGCCTGCTCGCGTTCGCCATCATCGAGCTTACTGCGCTGGCATATGCGGCATGGGTGCTGTCGTGAGCGTCGTTGCGGGAGGTTTCTGAAGAACTCGAGGTGGGACATGCGAATCGTCATTTGCGGGGCTGGGATTGCGGGGTTGTCGCTTGCATTGTGTCTGAAACGCCGAGGACACGAGCCAATCTTGATCGAGCGAGCGAAGTCGCTTCGCGACTCGGGCTACATGATCGACTTCTTTGGGCCGGGATATCTTGCTGCGGAGAAATTGGGCATTCTCGAAGCGCTGAAGCAACGTAATTATCCGGTGCGGCACATGCGCTTCATCGACGAGCGCGGGCGTGACCGATTTTCGATATCCTACGAAGCGCTGCAACTCATGGCAGCGGGCCGCGTCTTCAACTTGACGCGCGGCGACCTCGAACGCGCGCTCTACGAAGAAATCGAAGGCCAGGTTGAAATCCGGTTTGGCACGGAACTGCAATCATTCATCGACGAGGAAGGCACACCGCTCGAAGTGACGTTTTCGAATGGCGAGAAAGCGGTCTGCGACTTGCTCGTCGGAGCGGATGGCATTCATTCGAGCTTGCGGGAGAAGGTTTGGGGGCCAGCGTCGCAATTCGTACGCTTTCTCGGGTATCGAACAGCGGCGTACATCATCGAGGCACCCAAAATTCTTTCTGCAGTGAGCGATTCATTTTTTTCACGATCGCTGGCAAAGGGTTCCAGGTCGTCGCGTATCCGCTTCGCGATGGGCAGGTGGGCGATTTTCGTGCATTGTGCAAATGCGCCGGTGGAAGATCATTCGCGGGCGGCAATCGCGGGCGAATTGCGATCGATTTACGGGCACCTCGGTTGGATCGTGCCCGACATGCTGCGCGAATTGGAGACGGTGGAGCATGTCTATTACGACTCGATATCGCAGGTCGTGATGGATGGCTTCACGCGCGGGCGTATTGCGCTCATGGGAGATTCCGCGTGGTGCGTGTCGCTCATGGCGGGGCAAGGCGCATCGCTCGCCGTGGCGGGTGGATATGCGCTCGCGGAAGAGCTCGATCGGGACGGTGATGTGCGCAAAGCGCTCGAGCGTTACGATGCGCGATTGCGCGGTCCCGTCAAGGAAAAGCTCGAATCGGGAAGACGTTTTGCCGGTTGGTTCGTTCCGACCTCGACGTGGAAGTGCTTGGTTCGCGACGCCGTCGTGCGCTTTGCGTCGTTCAAACCGGCCGAATATCTGCTGAAAAGGCAGATCGTGAGCGACGAGCGATTTTGATGCGAGTCGAAATGCGCTCTCGTGGCGCCCACGGAGGAGCTCCACTGGTTCGTTTCAAAATCTATTACGGGACGCCGATATACGAGGTACCGGTATCACCGGCGCGCGCGCCAGTCTTGACCTTCATTCCTCACCTCCGTCCGGGAAGTATATGGCATGGCCCCGGGCGAGGTCAAGACTGACCGGCTCGAAACGTGCATTCACGAAATCCGCCATGGACGAGCTGCTCACGATGCGAGAGTCGCTGTCGCGGCTGCTCGATTCATTCGTAAGGCGTTTGCCGTTCGTTCTTGCGGGCTTCGTTTGCTTGGTCATTGGAATGGTCATATCAAGGCTCGTGCGAGCGCTCGTCACGCGCGCCGGCACGAGAGCGCGGCTCGATCCTGGGTTCATTGGGCTCATCGCCCGCGTTGCGTCGGCCGCCGTCGTGCTCGCTGCACTGGCGGTCGCGAGCGTCATCGTTTTTCCTTCGCTGCGCTGGCGCGACCTCATTGCGGGCCTTGGAATCAGCTCGGTAGCGATTGGTTTTGCCCTCAAAGACATTCTGCAAAACTTCGTCGCCGGCGTGCTCCTGCTATGGCGCCGACCATTTCGTATTGGAGATCAAATTCGCACGGGCGATTACGAAGGCACAGTCGAAGACATCGATGTGCGCGCCACGCGCATTCGGACCTATGACAACGAGCTCGTGGTCGTCCCCAATGGCGACGTCTACACGAAGGGGATGATCGTGCGCACCGCATTCGGTTACCGAAGGGTGCGTCTCGTCGTCGGCATAAGTTATTTCGACAATATCGATGCGGATCGCGAAATCATTCGCAATGTCCTTTCGCGCACCGAAGGCGTTCTTTCCGAACCGGCGCCGTGGATTTATGTCGAAAAGCTGGCCGCATCGAATGTGGAATTGACCGTGCACTTCTGGGCGCACGCCCCCCAAGCGAATGTCCTCCTCGTGCTCGATCGCGTGGCCTCGTCCATCAAGAAAGCGCTCGATGATGCCGGTGCTGGCGCCGCGTTTCCGCGCACCGTGGTGCACGTGGAACCGCTGGGGCAACGCGTGCGCGCGGAATGAATGGCCCCTCCATTCGGACTCGCGTCTCGAACAGAAGACCCCACAATTTCATAGTGCTTTTGATTCGATTCGAGAGTCGGGAACGGAACGTTGCGCCGATGAACGTCGTCAACATGCGTCCGCATGCTCCACTTCTCGATTTGTGCTTGACCATTTCCGGTGTCGGGTCACAAGTAGCTCACTTACTTTCGGCGCCAATGGCGTGGCGTGAGGTGTTCATACCGTCCGCTTCATGGGAAGGCCATGATGCGAAATCGATATATCACGTGAGCTTGGCCATTGGGCCGATGGCCGCTTGTTCCGCCAGGCGGGCGGGGGAGCTACGGAAATGAACTGGATGCTCAAGGCCACGATCCAGAACGCGATCGCCGCCTTGCCCGAGCCAATGTCACAGCGCCTGTACTACGCCGTGCAGCGGCGCTTCGGCGGCCTTCGCACGATCGACGTCGAGGACAAGCTGCGCCAGGGTGTGCAGATCGCGCAGCGTGCGCGGGCACACGGTCAATCGATCGCCGGCGCGCGCGTGCTCGAAGTCGGTACCGGCCGCCGTCTGAATCTGCCGATCTCGCTCTGGCTGCAGGGCGCCGAACGCGTGGTCACGGTCGACCTCAATCCCTACCTGCGCGCTGAACTGGTGGCCGAAGACCTGCGCCAGATCGTCGCCGAGCGTGAGCACGTCGCAGCGCTGTTCGGCGCCGAACTGCGTGCGGATCGACTCGAGGCGCTGGCGGATCTCTCGCGGAATTTCTCGCTGCGCCGCCTGCTCACCCTGTGCGCAATCGAATATCGAGCGCCCGGCGATGCCGCCGCCCTGGATCTGCCAGGCGGCACCATCGACCTGCACGTCTCCTACGAGGTGCTCGAGCATATCCCGGGGCCGGTGCTCGAGGCGATCCTGCGCGAAGGCCGGCGCGTCGCCGCACCCGGTGCCCTGTTCGTGCACCGAATCGACTTCAGTGACCACTTTTCGCATTCCGACCGGAACATCAGCGCGATCAACTTCCTCGAGCTCGGCCCGCGCAGCTTCCGCTTACTCGCCGGCAATCGATTCATGTACATGAATCGGCTGCGCCTGGACGATTTCCTCGCGCTCTACGCCCGCGCCGGCCATCGGGTGATCGCGGTCGAGGCGGAGCCGGACCCGGAAGTCGTGCGCCTACTCGACACCGGAAAAGTAGTTCCACACACGGATTTTGTCTTCAAGTCGCGCGACACGCTCGCGACGCTCGGCGCTTGGATCTGTTCGCGCGCGGAGGGCAGCACATGAGCGAATCTCGCGTCAGCGTCGTGATGCCGACGTACAACGCCGAGCGCTTCCTGCGCCGGCCGGTGGAATCGGTCCTGGCGCAGAGCCACCGCGAGCTGGAGCTGCTGGTCGCCGACGATGGCTCGACCGACGGCTCGGTTGCCCTGGTCGAGGCCTACGCGCGCCGTGATCCGCGCGTGCGCCTGCTGCGGGCCGAGCGCAATGGCGGCGTGGCGGCGGCGCGCAATCGCGGCATTGCCGCGGCGACGGGCCGCTACATCGCGTTTCTCGACAGCGACGACTGGTGGCATCCGAGCAAGCTCGAGCACCAGCTTGCGGCGATGCGGAAGGCCGGCGCGGCGATCGCCTACACCGTCTACCAGCGGGTGGCCGAGGACGGCCGCGTCCTCGGCGTCGTACGGCCGCCAGCCGAAGTTGGTTATTGGGATATGCTGCGCAGCAACCATATCGGTAACTGCACCGGCATTTACGACCGGCGCTTGGGCGATGGCGAGTTTCGGGCGATCGGGCACGAGGACTATGCGTTCTGGCTGGGCATGCTGCGCAAGGCCGGCCGCGCGATCTGCGCCCCCGGGGCCGAACCGCTCGCGTTCTATCTCGTGCGCAATGGTTCGGTGTCGGCGAACAAGCTACGCGCGGCGCGCTGGCAGTGGCGCATCTACCGCGAGGTCGAGCGGCTGGGCCTATTGGCGAGCGCTCGTTACATGTTGCACTATGTCGTCCACGCGTTGGCCAAGCGCCGGCGCATCAGCACAACATGCCCGGATTCCACGCGTGACGCGCCTACGTCGCTCCGCCTCACTGGCTGAGCCTCGATGCACCATCGTCGCCTCTTCGCCGTTCACCTGCCAATCAATACCTCGTCACGCCGGCCTTGCACGCATAACGACTCGTCGTGCCATCTGCGCATTCGTTGATGGCTGGCCTGACCATCCACAGCCGTTCTTTTGAAAAGGCCCTTCAGCAAACTCCTGCCATGCCCTTCGATTCCCAGTGCGCGCCATGCATCTCGCGTTTCGGGTTGGCGGACCCGGAAACGCCGAACGTCGCCGTTCCCGCAGTATCCGTGATGAACCAGCCATAATCGCGCACGGCAACCGCGAAAATACGCGCCGTCTCGCGCAATCGACCGGTATACCCGCGACCGTCGAGCCACGTTTCGATTTCCCGCATCGCTGATGTCGAGCGCAAATCGCGCTCCTTCAGGAATCCTCGCTTTCGCAATTCCAGCTCCGACAAGGGCGACGGCGCGCATGCCGAACACGCGGTGTGCCATTCGAGCCCTCCGGCAGGGGCAACGGCAAACCCGCACGTCGTGCCTGCCGCATCGGTCTCCACCTCGGCGGTGCATTCCGGGCCGAACATCGTATTGGCAGCGCCCATGCTCAAAGCGTGTCGAATTTCACCCGCAGCCACTTCTTCGGGCGTGGCCAACATGGCATAAAATTGAATTCTCACGCCACGAGACGGGAAATTGCCTCCGTAGGTGCGATGATCGGCAATGTCGCCTTTCGGCGTACGAATCAAGTTTGCCGATGCGGCGCAAAGGTGCGTCGAAGCATTGTATCCTGGCACGAGCCAACATTGGCTGTCGTTGTAAATGTTCGTCACGAGCTCGCTCTGGACCAATCCCCAAAAGTTCCATTCTTTGCCGGATTCGTGATCGAGGATGATGAGGACCGCATCGCTGCCTTCCATGGCTCGCCACGACGGATTCCACGGCACTTTCTCGTCTACTTCCAGGTTCGACGTACCGGACCAACCGTCGCGTTTGGTGACGAAACGCGTCGTGGTGGCGTCCTTGACATCGTACACGGGCGCTGCGAAATCGGTGGCTGGATCGAGGCCAAAGTCGACGCGATGGTATCCGCGGTTTGGATCTTCGGCATTGGGATCGGCGTCGCGGTTGTTCGAAAAATACCAAAATCGATTGACGTATTCATCGCCCTTGGACCACTTTTGCAGCCCGCAGACAGGCACGTTCCATGCAGCGGTGTCCGCGTAGGCTCGCTTGTACGCGTAGCCCTCGACGCGCCGTCCGCATACGCTCGGCCCCTCGGTCGGAGCCGATGCGTCATTGGTTCCTGCGTCGGTCGCATTGGTTTTTGGGGCGTCGACCGAGCTCGAACTGCAAGCCGCCGGTGCGACGATGAGAGCGCACAGAAGGAAAGCATAGGGTTTCTGCATGGGAGACGACCCATATCATCGTTCTATCCGGAAGGCGAGAGGAGTTGATTTGGGGCGTGGTGCCGACAGTGACAGCCATCAGTTGGCGCCCCGAAGCCTCTCCGCCTCGTTTCAAGCGATTCTTGCGTATGCATGCTCGTTGCTGCCGACAGTTTGCGTTCGTCGTGCGCAGTATCCTAACCCGTCGACGTGCATCAAGCGCTCGTCGACCCATTCAAAACGCTAATGAACGCATTCCAAGCGTCCGTCGACGTATTGCAACGGCGCGTCGACGTCTTCCAAGCGCCCGTCGACTCACCCTGGCCTGCTGTGCACGCGCTTGGGCACCTCGTCGACGAGCCTCTGGCGCCAGTCGACGTGGTTGCTGAGCACGTCGACGTGATTGTAGAGCACGTCGACGCGGCCCATCCAACGTGTGGACGACGACTTGAAACGCGCCGGCGTACTCGGGTCACCTCGTCGTCGCAGCCACGCTTACCGTCGACAGGCTCACGGAACGCGTGGACGCACCCTAGCGACAGTGCGGAAACATTGTGGTCACCATGCCTCGAAGGGTGTTGACTTCGCTTCGTCCATGCATGTAGCGTATGCGTCCGCGTTCAAGCCAACCACTTTACGAAAGGATTGACGCGTAATGAGCACAGGAACGAAGTCACCTTACGTCGGACCGCTCGTTGTCGATGTGACGCCGGTCAAAGATCATCTCGTCGACTATCCCCCTGGCGCGCAAGTGGGACTGAAGCACGAGAAGCCTGGGTTCAGCGACGTGCTCACCGAGCTCAAGGAAGCGAAGAATGGGCCTTTGGCGGCGGCTGGCATATCCACCGACATCGTCACGCGTATCGAGTCTCGGACCGTGACGCTCGAAGAAGTACGCAAACACAAAGCCGCGGCCAGAAAGCTTTACGAGGTTCTTTCGGAGACGGAAACGGATCTCGAAAATGCGCGCGAAGGCGACATTGCGATCGTTGCGCGCGGGGCGCAGACGGCGGCGCAACACCTGGACGCGGGCACGAAGGCGCATTTCGAGAAGACGCTGAAGTATTATTCGCAAATCGCGGACAAGGCCGTCGCGACGCGTAAGAAGAATGCCGCGGCCAATGAAGAAGGCGGCGAGTGAACGCCCAATACGCATTCGCAGCCGCACGCAACGCCGAATGCGTGCACAATTCAAGTCGATGACGCCATAACCGCACCGTTCATCCTTCACCATCTCCATCGCGACGCCCCCAGATCTCGAGCCAGTGGGTCATTTCCGCGCCAGTGACCTACGATTGACAACCGAGCGCCGGTCTGGTGCGCTCGAAAGATGCAAGCTGCCCGCCATTTCGTCGCGCAATGCCTTTGCGTCGTCGTGATTGTACTGACCAACTTGGGCTTTGCGTGGCTGCTCATGGGCTGTGGCCCTGGTGTCGTCCACGTCGTGCAACCGGATTCGGCAGCCTTTCTACAAATAACCAATGCCCAAGTGAGCGCCGAGGCGCGGCGTTCTGCGCACTTGATGGGGCAATGGGTGCGTGGGCGTTCGCCTGACAAAATCGGCATTTTCGAGGACAGCAAGCTCCCCGAAGCGTACACCCAGGATGACGAACCCGGCATTTGGCCTTCCGAATATCACTTGGGATATGCTGCGCTGAGGCTCATTCGCGAGCATTATGCGGCCGCTCATCCAGCGTACCGCGTGCTCGAAGACGGCAATATCGAGGAGATTGTCGACGAAGCTGGCGGAAACGTCGGGCTGATCGAGGATTTCGACAAAGATCGCCGCCCTGATATCGCCGATGTCGAGGGGCGGGTTTTGTTCGAGGTGGTTCCGCCGGGACAAGGTTATCGATCAGCGGCGGCAAACAAGGTCGATTGGCATCTTCGAGTGATCAACAGCGCCATGCTCGGCGTTCCGAAGTTCAACCTCGGGACGGGCTACGTGGGCGAGGTTGGCGTGCGGTTTGCCGAGGGCGCGGCACCGTGGAAAATCGCGTGGGAAACGACGGATCCGGGGGTTGTCCAGTACCGATGGCTGGTGCTCGGCGCGGAGCAGCAAACCGCGGAGGCGTACGGCGACGCGTATGGAGCCGACCGATGGCGTGAGCCGACCCTGCGGGAGATATCGCGGTTGGGCCGGGCGCTGCACGAAGTGGTGGAGCGGTTGGTCCAGGCGCGGGAAGAGCTGGGACGAACGCGAGCGGCCGCGGAAATGCCCGTGCTGCCGGGCAAGACGGTGGCGGACTACCTGAGGTCGGTAGCGCTGTGGAGCGCGCACGACGATGACGTTGCGCGGCTGCTCCCGGTGATGCGCAAGCCTCCCGGGGCGGCGCAGGTGCGTTTGGACGCACGACACGTGGGACAAACGGTCTCCGGTGGTGGGGGCGGTACTGCACAAACTTTCTACACCGTCAAGGGGAGACCAGGAAATCAACCGTGGAATTTGCACATGGGGAATTCCGCGCACAATGTGATCGGAACGGATTACAAGGCGCGGCATCCCGGTCACGATGTGCGTACCAACACGGTGAGTATTTCGACCATCGCAAAGGATGCTGGTGGAACTCCAACCTTGCTCCGAGCCGACGAAGCCTTGCGACGACCCGACATCGCGGATCTCAAAAATATCGTCGTGTTCGAGATCAAATCCAGCAGGCAGGGTCAGTTGGCGGAAGGGATAGCCGACGTCGCCAAGAACATTGCCGCGATCAACCGGACGATGCCGCCCAAGCTATTTACCCATGGCACTGGATTTTTCGGGGATGTTTGGGTTCGGTTCGACTTGAGCATGCGGTGGTGGCGCCTCGATTGGCGCACGACGACGCCCGGCGTGATTCAATACAACTGGAAGAAGCTGAGCGACGACGAGGTCGACGAGCTCACGATCATCAAGGGGCTCCAAGAGGCTCGATTTACATGGGTGGATTTGACGCAAGCGGACATGCAGCAATACGCCGAGAAATGCGAGCGATGGTCCGAAGCGTACGCCAAGGGGGCTCAAAAGCTCTTCATGATCCAAATGGTAGGCGGCTACGTCGTGCAAATCATTGGCACGGCCACGATGGTTTACCTCAGTCCTGCGCTGGGACCGGGCAAGAAGATGCAACAAGGTGCCTCCCCGAAGGCCGGGTCATCGCTGCCGCCATCGCCTCCACGTTCGCCATCGCCAGGCCCCATCTCGACGCCACCGAGGCCACCGCGGGTGCCGCCGCGTCCGCCGCCGGAACTGCCGCGTCCACCGGCGGGGGCGCGAGTCGGTGATTCCCTGTAGACGCAGACACTTGCTTCCTGCGGCAAGTTGTGGAACGTCGGGTTTGACCATGACCGACGCAACCGCGACCGACCCCGCATCGCCTCTGCTTTTCCCTGCGTTCATGTACGGCGATAGGACCACGTGTCGCCGCAAGCTGAAGGCCGAAGCCAGGAAGTGGGCCAAATGCTACCTGGAGGGCCGCGACTTTCCCGAGCCAAAGCTCAACGCCATTCCTCCCGGTTCCGTCGTTTTCACGGATGATCACACCGCCAGAATGGTTGCACAAGGGTATTCGTTCTATCCGCAAGCCAATGTCGTGACCATTGCCGCCAATCCCAAAGAACAAGGTCTCCACATCCAGTGGCGCGCTTACGTGCTAAATGATTTTATGCACGAAACGGATTGGGCCGCCAAGCTCAGCCACGAGGAAAGCTTTCCCTTCCGCCGTGCATTCATTCCCCACGTCTGCAAATACGCTTGGGGCGCCATTTCCGCAGCCATCATACGTTCTCTGATCCTCAACAACATCGAGCTCACGGTACCGCGCGTCGAAGGCGTCTTGCGGCATTGGGAAGCGCTCGACACCTTGAAGTACATCGATCTTTACCAGCGGCCTATCTCGCTTACCGACCTCATGGTGTTTTATTACCATGGTCACATCGCCATGTGGGTGGATGAACCTACAGGCAACATCCGAACCGATCTGCAAACCGCCATCGACCAAATGCGCAATGCGTCGGAAGATGAGATTCATACACGCCTGCTCGCGCGTTTGCGTGCGCTTGTCGATATCGAGAAAGACCTGAACCATCGCGAATGGCTGAAATCCCCAGGCGTGATCGAGGAGGCGGTCGAAGCGGAACGTGCGGAACGTGCCAAAGGGAAACTGGCGTATGACGATTTGACGACCGGGCAAATTGGCTCACACGGGGGCTTATTGAGCAGGCTCGAAAGGGATCATTACCCCGGTAACGTGCATTGAGCTTGCCCGCCCACTCGACGGTAACCATCACAACCTAGATATGCGTCGATCCATCTCATGACCACCACGCCGCCAACGCAACACGAAAACGCATTGCCCATGACGGCGACTACAATACCACCCAATCGGTGGATCCGTCGTGTTTTCACGATTTTCCCACACTTCGTTGCCTCTCGCGGAACCATCGCGCCCAACACAAGGGACCTCAAATACGCCAGGAGCTCGCCCGAAACATACAACGTCGTCGCAGTGGGAGTTTTCGCCTAGATCATTGCAACCGCAATGATTAAAACATTTACCATGGTCGTTCCACCGTGGCGACATTTTCGTCATGGAGCGATCCGACGCCGAGCTTCGAGATGCAACGAACGATTGGGGTTGTTATTTTCGCGTCGTTAGTCGACCTTGAACAGCGCTCTTAGCTCGTTCTGCCCTAGCCGTTGACGCTCAAGCTCCTTGGCCAAAAAGGGATACCGTCGTTTAACGAAAGCAAGATCAATGTTACCTCGGGCGTAATAGATCAGAATGTCACACCGTTCTTGAACGTAGTTGTCGTCTGAATTGAGCCCTAATGAGCTAATCGTTTCCGAAACCTGCGATCTCACTCGCTGCTCCAATATCGGGTTTGCGCGAATGAGGCAGGTGGGAATATCCATCTGGAACCAATCATCCTCAATCGAGAACGGATCAAGAATATTAGTTTTATGCCCCTTCGCACTGTTGACCCTCCAGCTGGCTAACCTAAAGTTGCTCCATTCATACGCTAACTGGGGATATGTCGTCTTGGGTAAGAAGTGGTCGACTGTTCCTTGTTCAAGCAGATACATCGCCGTGTAAGAGCATATTCCTCGATAGGTTTTGTGTAGCTCCTTCGTGGCTCGGGCCCAATATTGCCTATTCTTGAACTGACCTGATGTCGGCGTTGGGCACGTCGCAAGAAATGCCGCGCCCCGTTGCCGGACTTCAGTATCAAAGCCAGGATACTCTGGCATTGGCGTTACTTTAATCATAACTCAACACCATGCTGCTCCGCGAAAAAGAGCCACCGAGGCCAAAACTTGTCATCTCCCGCGAGATGCTGCTTTAATTGATTTGAAACGTCGCATATCTGCTGAGCCGTTGGATTTTCGACCAACTGAAGCGATTTGGCTGCTTCAATGGCCTGCTCAGCCCCTCTTGATCGAGCGTGACGTAGTCCGAAGACAGGTGATGTGAGCCACCCGGATACGTCTCCGTATTTGATGAAGGGCATCTCCTCCAAGCGGACCACGGGGCCGTCGCCAAATAAATGATATAAGACGTCCGTAGAGGGGTCGAACTCAGCCTCCATGGAAGCAAGGATCATTGGCGAGTGGGTTGCTGCGATCATTTGCATGGCAAGATCACTGCTGAGTAAATTGCCGACGCCAATAAGCGCTGGGAGAACGATCCGCTGCCATTTTGGATGAAGATGCGCTTCCAGTTCGTCAACGAGAACCATCATTCTGTGCAAGGGTTCTCGCCCCAGATATTGAGAGGCAAGTTCGTGCTCGCGCCAAGACCAAATCATCAGATAGGCCAATAGAAGCGCGCGCTGCACCCCAGAGGATGCATGCGTGACTGGAATGGTGGCATAGCGATGTTGGATCGTTGGTATGTCGCGAGGTTCATTCGGCAAGCGCACAGGCTTGCCTGGTGTCAACGTTCCAAGGTCTTCGGGTGATAGTCGCTTTAGGACTGAAACGAGAAGGTCGAAGGTCTTCTGGTCCGCGGCCGTTTGCCAGCGTATCCAATCACGTACTAACCCTTCAATAAGGCCAGCACGGCCATTCCAAACTTCAAACGCTGTGAGGCTTCCGACCGGAATCCCCGACTGATTGAGAGTATTCCGGGCTGGATCCGCGATCGCGAAAGAGCCGTCCGCACGTGAGAACACCGCTAATGCTTCCACAGTCATCGCATCGCGCGGACGGACCCATCGGAACTCTCTGTGGTTAAAGTTCGCGTGGAAATTCAGCACCCGGCCTGACGCCGCTGCGAGGGAGTATTCGACGACGGGAACAGGTGACGTCACATCCTGTCGAGGGAGCGCCTGACGTTCGGCCCAACTTCCGGTTGCAGCCCACCACGTGAAATCCAATAGGAAAGATTTGCCCAAGCCATTGTCGCCAGTGATAATGGAAAGGCGTGGGCCGAACTCGATGCTCAACTCTTGGGCGGGACCAGCATTTGCCAACCTTAGCGATTTGATCGTGCGTCCGCCCTCTGCTTGCGCATCGGGAGGCTCTGGAAACTCGCGGATGACTGAGGTCATCTCGAGGGGTTCAGGCGAGAATGCCCGTTCTTCTGTTAATAATGCCTCCGACCGATCAGCGAAAAGTTGCGTGCGCTCTTCCTCGTTTATGTTGAATTCGGCGAAGAACAAATCCACGAGTTCTTCGTATGTGCTTATTGCGCCGACGTTTCTATCCTTGAAAAGCCAAACCGCGAGAGCATCGGCCGGAACGGTGCTCTGGAGATTCTGCCCAGATAATATTCTTTGTATACGTGACAGGTAGTTTCGAGCGAAACCCCAATTTTGTGACTTCCTTGGGTGCAGGAAAGCTGTGATGAATGTTTGGGTGTTGATGGTCTGAAGGCCGCTGGAGGGATACTTGTCTACGACCCACCAGCCTGAACTACGAAATGGCTGAAAGTAATGGGCGCTCCTTCGATCGATTCGATGATGAGCGTCCATGTGCTCACGGGTCAAGCTGTCCAAACTTACTTTTGCTGTAGAACCAACAGCAAGCGCAAACCGTTTGCATGCAAGAAAGGTTATGCCGATAAACGGGTGAACAGTCGATCTCAAGACATTGATCGCAGAGACCACAGCGTCTGAGGAAAGATACATCGTGAGCCCTCATTGTGGAACCGACATCAGTCGTCGTCTTCGACTTCTTCTGCAATGACTTTCTTGAGGTGATTTACCATCACATCGCAGTATTCTTGCTTCGCGTCAATACCAATCGCACGGAAACCATGTTTTCGTGCGAATACGAGCGAAGTGCCGCTCCCTGCGAAAGGATCAAGGACGACACCTCGAGGTGGTGTCGTTGTCAAGATCGGCACCCTGACGAGTTCTTCAGAAAATCGTGCTTTGTGCCGCGTACCTTGCCCACGTACTGCTGGTATTTCCCAGGTGTCGAGAGGTGGAAGGACGGAGCCGCTTTCGGAGACCCGACCCACTGCATTCTTGTCGAAATAATACCAGCGCTCTTTCACAAAATGGAAAACATATTCGTGCGACATAGAGCATCGGTCACGCACCTGATCTGGGATAGGGTTGGGCTTGACCCATACGTTGTCGTTTCTGACCAGCCAGTTGCGGCTTTGCAGCTCGATGGCAAACCGGTGGGGGATTAGGAGCAATTGCTTTGGGACACACCACTTGCCGTCACCTTTCTTGTCCTGAGGTCTGATGCCAAATCTGCGCGCTGACTGTTTCGCCTCGCCGCTACGGTGCTCGCCCTTCCCGCTCCAATATGTGTCACCTATGTTCACCCAGAGGCTGCCGTTGTCCGCTAGCACGCTTCGCGCCAAGTCAAATACATCGGCAAGAGCCCTGATGAACTCTGAGGGATGCCCTTCTAACCCAATCTGACCTTCCACCTCATAGTCTCGCTGACCATAAAATGGCGGTGAGGTAACAATACAATTCACTTGCACACCGGCTCTAGCAAGTAATGCCAGCCCGTCTCTCACATCCATGTGGAGTACGAGAGCCGTCTCATCGTGGTAGTAGGCAGCGCTTCTTAGACGTTCAGAACCAAAGGCTTCCTCTGACATCACCCTTGGGTGCATCGCTTCGTTTGCCTTGGTTGAGGGACGGCGTTCCGCCCCAAAGCCGTCACTAGCTCCACCTGTGGGATGCTTGGATTTCATTGGATTCCTGTATCATCGCGATTGCCATCTTTGCTACGTCGTGACGGGTGCAACTTGCAAGCAGAAAGCACTTAGCCTTTGCGGATTTTCGGTTCGATGCTCAAACGAATGCGACGATGGCGCCAACGTGGCGATGAGCCGCAAATGCGATGGGGTAGAATGCGATTGGCCCGATGGGAGGTGAGTGTGCATCTCGCTTCGACATATTGTGTTTGGTAAACGATCGCTCACAGCGAGATACAACTTGCCGTCCGGTTCGATCCTTTTGAGAATATCGGAATGATATGTGAATTGATCGAAGACCTTCTCAATGAAGTCGATCGTCGAAGGACTTTGCACGAGCTTAATTGCGACTGCAATCCTTCCGGGCCCTTTTCAGCAGCGATGAGTCGTTCTTCGACGGGGTCAACGTAAAGGTCTTCCACGTCCCGACGAAGCCGCAGCGCGTCGTGGGTATTCGTCCAGCGGTAGTTATCGAAGGCACGGCGAACGTGCGCGTGATCGTGATCGGGAGCCCGCATGGCGCGAGAGGCTAGCAGAGGTTTGGCCAGTCGCAAGGTCGACGGACGCGGCACATCTGGCAAAATGGGCGGCTCCGTTGGAGGCAACGCGAACCCTACCCCGCGCCGAAGTGAAATAGCAGTGCATATTCGACTTTGACGCCCCTCCACCACCTTGCGTCATTCATCGGCAAACCGACCAGCGCATACAGATGTGGCCACCGATCGCGATCCTGACAGCTCTCTTTTTTCGCACCATGGTCATTGAACCGCAGTATCATCGCGGCCGGCGGCCCGCTTGGTCGCTGCCATTTCACGAGGTGCCGACATGAGACCGTCACGCGCAGGTGCTGCCGCTTTCTCGCTGATCTTGCTTGCCATGGGCACCGTCTTGACGGCATGTCCCGCGAAAGAGCCCACCAGCACCAAAGGCGGCGCCGTCAAGGAGCCGACCGGCGCAGCGAGCTCCGTGCCTGCACCCACGCAAGCCAATGGCGCAAAGCAAGCCGATAGCGCAAAGCCGGAGCGAATCGAGGTAAAGAAACGCGGCAGCGTACTTGGATTCGTGCACGTCACCCCGGGCGCGCCGGGCAAGCTCGAGCTGGCCGATGATTCCGACGCTGCCAAGGCATTGGAGGCACTATGGAACGATGCCAAATGTGGCGAGTCGGTGGCCGTCCCTGCCGAGAAGGCGACGAAGGAGGGTGGATTCGAGCATAATACGAGGGTCGTTCCTTCGACGAGCCCGGAATATGGGTCGGCCGTCCGAGGCTTTTTGCTCGGCAGGGGATATGATGTGCGAGCGATTGAAGCGGCGGCAGCCGGGCCCGGAACGCCGGCGAGCCCGGCGCTCGCCATTGCGGAGCTGCCGGCCGTGGAAAAGGAGCTGCGCGCCAAAATTCCCGCAGGGAGCGGCGATTACGCGAAAGTGCTGGCCCTCGCGACGCTGCACAAGCGCGGAACGATATCATTCGAGCAGCTCGAGAATGCCATCGTTGCTTTGAAATTGCCGCCCCACAAGCTCGGCGACGACTATCTCATGACGCCGTCGCCGGTGCCGCCACCAGGGGTCAAGTGGGATCCGAAGATGATGCCCACGGATTGGCAGGGGACGTGGGGCGAGGTGGCCATGGTGCATCATATTGGAGAGCTCACCAAAGATCAATATCATCAATTACACAAGGTGGCCCACCCCACCGGTTGCAAGCTCTAGCAACGCGCGGTCGTCTTCCACCAAAGCGTCTTCGTGGTTCGGGAACACGTCGACGAGGTGCAACCATCCCGTCGTCATCCTCCACCAATTCGCCGGACCCATACCGATTGCACATGCGGCAGGGCACTCTCGGATTGGCGCGCCTCTTGCTTCGGCGCCCACCGCCACCTCATGACCATTAGGAGATTCCAAGCATATGATACTTGGCCTGCGCGCCTGCGTGCTTGTCATACCCATCCTGGCAGCCTGTAGCCCCTATGCGCTCGATCAAGGTGATTCGCTGCGCCTGAGCTTCGAGCCAGGGCTCGTCTTCGTATCGGCCATGCCACGAACGACCATTCCCACGAGCGTAACAAGCGACGAATCTTGTCAGAATGCCGAAGGAGCCGTCGTGCATGTCTCCGGCACCGATATCAACGGCAGGTTTCCCGAAGAAGCCACCGCGATCGTGTGGCTGAGCTCCGCAACGGAAGGACAGCTCGTACCCATTCAAGAACTGGACGCAGAAGACCCATCTCATGCCGAAGTCCATGTGGTGCTGGACGAGCAAGGAACTGCACGGGCCTGTTTTCTACCAGGTACGGCGCCAGGAAGCGTAACGGTGACGGCACGCTCCGGCGTCGTGGAAACTTCGAATACCCTCACGGTGCGAGATCGCGTGGTGCCGCTCGACGGATCCTGACCCTCACCATTACCAAGCCCGACGCATACCTGAGCGCTGCCGCAACAGCCGGAGCTTGTGGCATGATCTCCGAAGGCGCATGCAGTCCGGGAAGAGCCCGCCGCGCCGCCATTGCATTGATGGCAAGCGCACCGCAAAGCGGCGGAGACGTCCCCGAAGGAGCCGAAGTCATCGTGACGACGGACAAGGGATGGCTCACCCCCACCCATGACTGCGCAGCCAAAGAATCGGCTTCGCAATTGATTTTGAATCTCAAAAACGGCGCTGCAACGGCACATTTGTGCCTCGACGACACAGGTGGAACGGCAACGTTGACCGCGCATTCCGGAAGCGTGACGACAACGAAATCGGTCGATGTGCCCGCATTGCCCTCGGCCCTCGTCCTGTCGCCAAGCTCGAGCTCCACGAAAGCAGGTAGTTCCTTGACGCTCACGGCCCATGTCCGAGGCTGCGATGGAAAGGGTATCAGCGGTTTGCCCGTGTCCATGACGATCAATCAAGGTTTGATGACCTTCGAGACGCCGCAAAATCCAATTCAATTGACGAACAACGAAGGAACCATCTCCGTCACCGGCACGGCGCTCGAAGGCCCGTTGACGCTCAAAGCAAGCCTTTCGACGATGCCCAACATCGAATGCGCTACGACCATCGAGGTGAAGCCATGATCAAGCACCACAATCTCCTCTCTTCGTTCTGTTGCGCCTTGACCATGGCATCGTCGACGAACGCGCTCGCCGCGGACGAACCCGTCGAGGAAGCCTTCCTACTCGATGGGGAGCTCAATGCTTTTGCCGACAATCCCGAGCTGAAGGACGACGTATTCGTCGATGGCAGCACGCTCGTCATCCGCATTGATCCCTCGCAACTTTTCGGGGCCATCGGCGTACAGCAAAACCAGCTCGCCTTCGACCCTGCGAACGCGCCTCCCGAGCTCGGAAGCTTCTATTTCGCCGGAGTCAGAGGCGGGTTTTCGATACGTCCGGGCACATGTACGAAAGACCAACCTGCGACGGCCACGACACCATCCATTCCGTGTACCGAGCAAAGAGACATCAAAGGCTGGGAGCTCGAGCCCAAAAACCTACTTCTTTATCAGTGTCAGCTCCCTGAAAAACAATCGCTCACGAGCCTCGTGAAAACAAGCGCTTCATGGTCGCTCGTGCAGCAAGGTGCAGGCGGGGCATTGACGTGCATGGAGAATTATGCGCTGACGCTCGGGCCAGCATTCACCGGCGGTCAACTCGACGTGGTCCTGAGCGGCGAGAAACAAGCGCCGATATCGTTGAAGCAGGTGGGAAAGTATTGGGAGGCCGAGGTTCCGCTGCAAAAGGGATCCACTCGAATCACAGTGCGGATCAAGCGTGGCCAAACGACGGAATTCGTCACGCTGCCGCCCTTCAAAGTCAAAGAGCCAACCACGCCTTCGCGTGTGCGGATCCAGGCCGAGCTTCTCACGACGAACCAAGGTCGCGCCGTTTCTTATGCCGTCGCCATCACGCCCGTGCGCGAGGCATTTTTCACGCAAGGCCCATGGAATTGCTTCCTCCTTTGCACCATCAGCCCCACGTTGATCTTTCGTCTTTCCGGCGAGGAAGCGACGAACTTCCAGGTCGGCGCGGGCGTGGCCGTATTTGTCAATCGTGCATTTCAGATCAATGGCGGTCTGCTCGTCGGCACGAAAGATCTCGCGTCCAGGTGGAAACCTGAAAACTCGTGGTTCCTGGGGATCGGCGTGGATCCGTTCATCCTCGCCGATGCGCAAGCGACGGCGGCAACGGCGGCAGCGCCGAAAGGGAAGTGACGAAAATCATGAAGTCCGTCAAAGTCGACGCCTGGGGGAACAAGGTCCGAGCTCGCACGTACCTGCGGCGATATTATTCGACGAATGTCGACGTCGTCAGGGAAGTGCTGAGAAGTCCGCAATGGACGAGCCCCCCGATGCCGGAAGAAGACGCGATCGCATTCCGTGACGGGGTCATTTCGGTCGGCGGTACCGCATCCCTCGTCGGTTGACCCTTCGCTTCATTCCCCTACCCTCGTAGCATTGCAGTGGACCATCGAGTCATCGGCCTTTCGTAAGAGAGGGTCCTGGTCTCTTTCGCTTGCTACGCGACGGCGACGATCAGCGTTCGATTGCGCGAGTGTCCACTCCAGAAAACGCACGTCCACAAATTTGGACACTTGGGTCCAGCATGGGGTTGTCGTACCATGCACCTGTGACGACTGACCTCGAATCAGAGCTTCTACAGGCACGCAAAGAGCGCGATTTTTACCGGAAGCTCATTGAGTTGGGGTTCGTAGACACAGTCGAACCGTTTCTGCAAGAGGCTCTCGCGCTCGTTGCCGAAATTGCGGGTGCGACGCGCGGCTACATTGCGCTTGGAAATGAAAGTGAAACGGGGGGCAAGGCGCGGTGGTGGACGGCGCGAGGTTTTTCGGAGGAAGACGTCGAGCGAGAGGTCCGTAAATCGTTGTCGGAGGGCGTCATTGCGGCGGCGCTCGCTTCGGGACAAACCGTCGTGACGCAGTCGGCGCTTGCCGATCCGCGGCTGAACAAGCGCAAGAGCGTGAAGCGTAATCGTATCGAGGCGGTGCTTTGTGCGCCGATTGGGACATCGCCACCGATTGGTGTGGTGTATTTGCAGGATCGGGCGGCAGGTGGTGCATTTTCGGAGGACGATCGCTTGCGTATCGAGCTCTTTGCGCGCCTTCTGCTGCCACTCGCGGATCGTCTCTTGTCGCAAGTGATGCATCGCGAGGAGACGGATCCGACGCGGTCGTCACGTGCAGTGCTCGACGTCGGTCGCCTGGTCGGTCGAAGCGAAGCGCTCGCTCGCGTACTGAAAGACATTCGCTTGGTGGCGCCGCGGGAGGTGTCGGTGCTTTTGACGGGGCCGACGGGTACGGGAAAGACCGAATTTGCGCGGGTGATTCACGAGAACAGCCCGCGGCGTGACAAACCTTTCGTAGCGCTCAATTGTGCGAATTTGACGGAGACTTTGGCCGACAGCGAATTGTTTGGGCACGAGAAAGGGGCGTTCACGGGAGCGGATCGAAAATCGCCCGGGCGCGTTTCCGCGGCGAATGGTGGAACGCTTTTTCTCGATGAGGTGGGGGAATTGCCGCTCACGGTACAGGCCAAGTTGCTGAAGTTCATCGAGTCACGGGAGTATTACGCCGTGGGTTCGGCGCATCCGGCTCGTGCGGATGTGCGAATCATATCGGCGACGAATGTGGATTTGCCTGCGACGGCGGCCGAACGTCGTTTCCGCGATGATCTTTATTATCGGCTGCGCGGGTATGCCATCCGGGTGCCGTCATTGGCGGAGCGACGGGAAGACATTCGTGAATTGATGGTCCACTTTTGTCGACGCGCTTGTGAGCGCGAGAAGCTATCGACGATGGCATTTTCTCCTGGTGCGGTTCTCGCGGCGGAAGCGGCGGAGTGGCCGGGGAACGTGCGGCAATTGTGCAATGTCGTGGAAGAGGCTGTTTTGCGCGTAGCGGCCGAAAGTATGCTGATGATCGAGCGGCATCATTTGTTTCCGGAGGAGCCGAGCCCTCGGTCTATCGAGAAGCCAACCTTGCAACGAGCCATGCGGGAATACCAGGCACACTTCGTGCAAGACGTATTGGACGAGGTCGGCTGGAACGTCACGGAAGCAGCCGAACGACTCGATATCACGAGGTCGCACGTCTACAACCTCATCAATGCGCATGGATTGAAGAGGAAGGGATGAGCGCTCGTGCGCTTCGAATTCATCGCGAAAAGATCAAAGGAGAATCATCATGATCGACTTGGACGGCACCGACAACCCGACGGACGAGAATCGCAAGAAGTTTGCATTTCCGTTGCCAGGATCCAATGACACGATTCGATACTTGGAGTCGGATCCCGATCCCAAGTATCAAGGCTACCTCGTCAAAGTGGTTTCCTTCGATGACGAGGAAATCAGTTTTCGCGGAGTGAATCTCTCGACCGCCGCGGTATCCGAGACGATACGTACGGTGCAATTCAAAGACATGACGACGATTTGGATGCCGGGTCCGTCGTCGAGTTTGTCGAACTGGGACTCGACAACGAATTGTTGCATGATTTTGTTCCTCTCGGATGAATACGTCAACGATTCTCAAGATCCGAAAACCGAGCTTCAGGATGCGCGAGGGAATGGAGGAAAGTGGCCGAAAGGATCAGGGTTGGCGCTCATGAATTTGCATGAAAAAGTCGCCTATTTCGAGCAAACCTTCGACAAGTTGAAGCCGCACCTGCGTTCGTTGGTGGCCAGGATGCCCGACAAGGACAAGAACAATTTCATGGACAAATTCGCCGACTTCTTTCGTTGAGGAGGCTCCGATGACGATTCACATTTTGGTCGTGGGACATCGCCCACGGGGCCATAAGATGCCCAACGACAGCGAAATCGATGCAATCGCGGCACTGGTTGCCCAGCACGCGCCATCCAAATCGCAAGTATTTTTCGTCAGATCGTGCGAGTCGCCGGACAAGCTGGTGCGGATCGTGCGCGAAATCGCCGCAAAACATGGGTTGATCGATACGCTCGATTTGTACGATCACGGCGCCGGAGGATTCCTGCAAATGGGCGATGCCCTTCTCTTCGGTCGTGACGACGCGACGGACCTTGCCATTGCGGAACAGCTCCGACCACTTCTCACCAAGGGCGCGCGATTGCGGCTCTTGGGTTGTGACACGGCGACTGGAGCTGCCGGACGCAAACTGCTGACGAAATTGCATGCAGCCTTCGGGGGTGACGTCACGGTGCTCGGCACGATTGCTTCGATTACCTTGAGCCAATTCGACGAATTGGGCTTTCGACGAAAGCATTTCGAAGAGCTGTATCTGTATTCGTCGTGGGAAGCGATCCGCGACGAACAAGCCAATCGGCGACCACCGACGTTCGACGAGCGCGATGATGCGCTCATCGCGTGGGGCCGGGCGCAGCGCCAGCTTCTGGGTCAGGCCTGATACAACGAATACCTGTAGTAAATTCCACCGTTCGCTCCTCACGCATGTTGGACCATTCTGCATGTTCGGGGGGCGAGTTCCAATTTGCTCCAAACACGTAACGCAAGCCCGCCATCTGGGGCAATTCGACGATATCGCTCGTCCATTCGCTCGCATTGCCACCCATGCCCATGACACCATACGGACTCGCGTCCTCTGGAAAAGAGTCCACGGGCGCGAGATAGGGGAAGCCATCTCCATCTTGGTCGATGTTTCGCGGATATGGCGAAGAGGCCTGTACCCAGGGTGTATTTCGGGCCGGAAGAAAATTGGGGCCCGAAGCGAGCTGCAGTCCTCCGCGCATCGCTTTCGCCCAATGTTTCGTCGAAGGCAACTCCTTGCCCATGAACCGGCAATAATTCGCAGCCATGACCGCATTGATTCCAACAATTGGCATTCGCTCCCCGCCCGATCGATCCAAACTCATGAAAGTGACTCGGGCAGGACGATCACCCGTGATATGTCGCATTCGAGAATAAACACCATAAGCAGCTCGTGTGACTTCCGTGCGATCCATTTCAAAGGGAGGCAAGAACGCCAATTCGTCACGCCACTCGTCACCCTCTGGAGGCAGCGCGACGGACGAGTAAAACTCCCCCGCGGGAATCGCGATCATGTCTTCCTTCGTCGCTTGGCACGTCGGCACGACGACACGCATTTCCCGTACGATGCCCGCCAATCGCTCCGTATACCCCGGCAACCCCTGCAATCGAATCCAGCTCGAAACGCACCCTTCCCCGCGTCCCAGCACTTCCAAGTACGCCGGCCCCGAGCGCGCTTCGACGCGTTCGCGCACGCTCTTCTCTTCCACGCGCCGCTCGGCCCCACGAACACACTCGGTATCGTCATCGTAGGGATTGCCTGGCATGCTGGAATCGTCCGGTGAGACTCCATAAAGACGCCAATCGAGTGTCTCGGGCACGGCAACCCACCGCGGCGTTTGCGTCTTCGCATCCCATTCAAAGGTTTCGATGATCAAATCGAACATGCCCATGTCCGCAGCGGCCAATCGAATTTGCTCGTTCCGCAGAGTTGCCTCACGTTCCTTCTCGGCAAACGCAAACGCGGCCATGATCGATGCTATCGCAATGATGACGAGCGCGGTAATCGTACCCGCCAATATCCTCCGCCTTCGGCGCTGCCGCTTCTCCTGCCGCGCCACGCCCGCAGCCAAAAATTCTTGCGATACCGCGGGCAAGTCCAAGTCCCATTTCGTCACGGCATGAGTCGCTCGCGCCAAAGCATCACCTGCCCACGTTTCATCCTCCAAACGACCTCGACGATTCCACAGCTCCGCCGCCTCTTCAATCTCGCGCGCCGTCTCTCCCTGCTCGCGCGTTTGGTCGAGCCATTCCCGCAAGGTTTGCCATTCCCACAAGAGCGCTTCGTGCGCCACTTCGTAGACGCCTTCATCGCCCAATTGCCGTGCCACGATGAGCCGTCCGCGGAGCAATGCATCGATGGCCGCACGCACCGCTGGATCATGCCCACCCAATTCATCCCACGTGCGCCGCGCGCGTGTGCGCTTCATGTGCGTGAGGCTGAGCAAGACCCGGCGCGCCGCGGCTGTTTCCTCTGGACCGAGCGCATTCAAGACAGAATCGGCATGCCGCGCCAGCGCCCCGGAGATCGAACCAATGGACCGCAACGCCTTTTTCGTCAACGTATTCGTCCCCGAATCTCGCGCGTGCCAGACCTCCGCCAATGCAAACTCGAGCAGCGGTAAGCCTCCAGGCATTTCAGCGGATGCTTTTACGAGGTTGTCAACCAATTCTTCGGATTCGAACGCGACGCCTTTGCGCAATGCCGGTTTGACGATGGCCGCACGAATGCCGTCTTCCGTCATGGGACGCAACAAAAACAAACATTGCGCCAAAACCGTCCCGAGGCCCCCGAGCGCAGCGATTTGTGTAATGAAATCACCGCGCAACGTCGCGAGCACGCGCACATGAGGCCCCGCGCATGCACGCTGCAATGCCTCCACGACCAAGGCCGCTTCTTCGCGATCGCTCATCGTACACAGTTCTTCGAGTTGATCGACGAAGAGCAAGACGTCTTCATCCGGGGACAAACCACGCGTCAATTCGCGATAAAGAGCGGCTCGATCCGCTTCGAGCAGAGCGGGGACGTCGATGTTCCCCGCGGGAAATAGGGAGCCAATGGCTTCCTGGAAGGCGCGCATGGGTTTGTGGCTCGGCACGAAGGTGAAAATTCGCAGCTTGCGGCCAGTTTCTTCTGCAAAATGGGAAATTCGCGGCAAAACGCCGGCCTTGCACAACGAAGACTTTCCTACGCCGGAGTCGCCGGCGACGACGACGAGATTTTCTTTGCGCAATCGCTGCTCGACCGCCCGAATTTCCACATCACGTCCAAAAATATGCCGCGATGCTCCATCTCGAAAGGCTCGAGGCCCCGATATGGATTACCCTCGGATATTTCATCGGATTGCTGATCGTCTTGCACGGCTTCGAGCGCCTCGGCCAGTGCTTCGGCCGAACCAAACCTCTCCGCGGGCAAGCGCGCCAAACAACGCTGCACGATCTGAAAAACGTGGCTCGATCGACGTTCCCCATGTTCGTGCAGTGGTGGAGGTACGAAATCGATCCAATTCGGCAAAGGTGCGTCGTCGGGCACCAGATCACGCGGCGCGAGACCCGTCACGAGCCTCATGAAGCACGGCCCCACACCATAGATGTCGCTCGACTCCGAAGCCACCGAACCATTCAATACTTCCGGTGCCATGTAGAGTGGCGTGCCGACGACTTCACCCGATTTCGATACGCGTGACCAGCGCGCCCGCGTTCCGTCGAGCAACTCGACAGAATGCAGAGCCAATTCCGTGTCGGTTCCGACTTTGGCCAAACCGAAATCGACGACTTTGACGTCGCCGTCGAGACTCACCATCACGTTGGAAGGCTTGACGTCGCGATGCAAAACGTTTTTCCGATGCGCCGCTGCCAAACCTCGAGCAATGCCAATCCCAAATGCCAATGCCTTCGACCACGGAATGGGCTTCGCCAACTCCTCGAGCGACCGACCGTGAATCAATTCGGTGACCAAATACGCTTGCCCCTCGAATTCCCCGACGCGATGAACCATGACGACGTGGGGATCGGATACGCGCGCCAACGCCCGTGCTTCGCGCAAAAAGAGTGCTCGCGCGTCCCCGACGAGCTCTCCGGGCGTGAGAAGCTTGAGGGCCACGTCTCGTTCGAGCAGAGTGTCGCGAGCGAGAAAAATGCTTCCCATGGCGCCTTGACCAATGCGCTCGACCAACTGATATTCATGAATACGGCCCGGCAATTCTCGGACGGATGGGTGCAAGTCGATCATGATGACATTTTCGACCTTACACCGGGGCGCCGACGTAATCAAGTCCGACGAACCAATGCAGCGCTCACGAAGGCAATCATTGACGTGGTGGCGGAGTCGATCGACGCGGTCCAACTCGAATGAACCGATGCAAGACCGGAATTTGTCAACGTATTCGTCAGAATACGCCAACGAGACCGAATTGGCTGTACACGGAAACGATGCCCGCGCTTCGAGAACTGCTGAAGTCCGGCTGATTGGGCACCTCCGTGTCCTCGATTTGGTGAGCACCGCTGAACCCCACGATGCCTGTAAACGCGATATTCGGATGCATCCAATAACGCACGCCCGGCGCCAATCGCCACCGCAGGAGCAAATCCGTCTCCTCCGGCTCGGGCGTTGCCGGAGGCGGATTCGGATCCGGAGGACCACCCGTCGTCACGACTTCGCCACCCCACGTGCCCAAAAGCAACGCAACGTCACCAATGAGCTCCGCACGCTGATCCGCCGAACGCAAGAAAGCTATTTGCACTTCAGGCCCAACCAGGAAGCTGTAGCTGGTTCGATCTATCGTCACTTCGGTAACCGTCCCCGTTCCATCGTCGAACGACTGCGTCGAGGAAGAACCGAATCGCGCAAAATCGAATGTCGCGCCGATGATGACGCGATCGATCTTGTAGCCCACGCCGATGCTTCCGGAAAGCGTCGTAAAGCCGAGGAAGTCGTCATCGACAGCAAATGGCGACGTCGCCACACCCGCCTGGAGCGCGAATCCTTGGCGTACCTGGCCCACGGATTCCACCGACCCGGGTGTCTGCGCGCCCGCCGAGCCGCCAACGAGTAGCCCGGCTCCAAGCACTGCGAGCATCGCCGCACGTAAAACGAACTTGCGATTCATGAGAAGTACCTCCTTGCCACACGACAATTCTCACATTTTAGTAACGCGAGCAAGTCTCGTTTATCACCCCCCTAACACTTCTTTCGTCATGACCGTCGGCCACCGGTTCGAGTCATCGCAGCCGTCGTAGCTTTCGCCATGCGTCATCGATGCCATCGATGCGCGCGCATGAACCATGCGCGTTCGACGCGTATTTCAAATAATATCGGCGGATAGGGAAGCGGGCTACGGACAAGCCACGTGCGCGACCGAAAAGCTTTGCAGATGGCAGCCCACCACCACGAAGCCATCGGTGGTCGCAGCAATGGCCACGCCCGAGAAATTCTGCCCGTCGTCGAACAAGTCGATTTCGCTGTCTCCGAGCACGGCTGCTGCTTCGTCGAAGGCGCGGTATTGCAAAAGGCTGCCCGCCCCAAACCGCAGCGAATGAGCCGTCGGCCGCGGTAACGTCGGAATGGAGCGTCACGGCCAGGGTCGTTCCCAGGTCCACGGGCAGCGACGTTTGCATCGTACCCGCTGCCACGACGCTTGCTTGAGGCCTCCCATACGCATGAACGAGCGCCGTCGTTTTGGAGGTCGCCGCAACGTGCACGAAATCGCCATCGACGCCGGATGCCATATTGGGCGCTTCCGTGGGCTGGAGGGTCATTCCGTCGATGACACCGAACAAGCCCTTTGACGCATACGTGAAGCTTCCGGCTTGCGCGGTCACGTCGGGGTAACGCATGTTTGTCGCGCCCAGATCGACGGGATCGCCAATGAAGGATGCATCATCACCGACGCGGTGTGCTTTCATTGCATCCGTTTGCGCATCGCGATACACCACCATATAGCCACCAACGCCCCAGGTGACCTCGACCGTCGATCCTGGTATGGTTTGGCCCAGCGTCACCGTGCGCGTGTCCGGATCGACCGCGCCGCACCAAATATTCGATGGCACATCCCAATTGCTCCAGCAAACCATGAAGGATTTTCGATTCGTCGCAATGCTGACCCTGGGCACGCTCGTATTCGCGACGCCGCCGACGGCAAGCGGATCGTCGATGGGTTTGCCGGACGTATCGAGCGCCTGAAATCTGATTTTCCCTTGACCTGCGACATATGCAAACCCGACGATTCCGCCGCACGAAGCGAGCGCCGGCGAAGCAAAATATCCCTTGTCGACCTCGAGCGTTTTGGTCGCCGTCGGAGATGCACAAGCGGCCTTTGCGGGCAATGGTTCGTGGACGCTCGGAGCCATGCCCGCTGCACCGCAGAGGCCATTGAAAGAGCCTGAACTGGAGCTACCGGAGGACGACCCCGCTCCGCTGCTGGTGGTCGATGCGGGATCATCGGGTTCGCAACCCATGACGACGAGCGTCGCGGCGGCGATGAAGATCAACGAAATGGCGGGGGAAATGACGCGTGCGTAGATGGACATATTGTCATCGTACTCCACTTCGAAAGCATGAGCCAAGTCAACATCGTCGTGCCTCCTTTTACTATGGAACAGTCCATCGGTATCGAGCAAGCGTATTTTACGCCAAACGTCATGATCCACTTCTATGCGAAGTTTCTGCGGCGACCTCACACGGAGGACGAGCAAGCGTATTTTACGCCAAACGTCATGATCCACTTCTATGCGAAGTTTCTGCGGCGACCTCACACGGAGGACGACCTGAAACAAGGCACGGAAGGAGCCGCCAAAGCGCTCGATCTCGTCGAAAAAAACCTTGCGGACAAACCGTACCTCGCAGGCCAGAACTTCTCGCTCGCAGGTATTGCCTGGATGCCTTATCTGCGAATTGCGCGGGATGTGGGCCTCGGAGATCTTCTGCAACGTCGGCCGCACGTGAATGACTGGGCCACTCGAGTGTCCGGGCGACCATCGTTCGGCCCATGAAAGACGTTACCCGATTGAGGTCGTGGACAGGCCCACGAAGCCAGTACCCATCGGCTACGCCCACCCACCCTCACCCCGCTATCATCACCCTGTCACACGCTCGGACCACCCTCGCTCAACGACGATGCCGGCACCTCGTTTGAACATACGATCGATCGCTCGCGCCGCCCGCCAGTTTGTCCCAGCAAGGTAGTCCTGGCAGTTCGGTGTCGATGTTTTCTGCGCGATTTGCCAGACGTCTGCGGAAGTCGTCGAGTGTGCTTGTGACCATCTTCTCGGTGAGCACGTTGTCGCGGATCTGCCCGAGCACCGCGGCATCGATCGACTCGGTGGGCCGTCGAAGGCTGTTTTCGGAGGCGTATGAGCCAAGGTTTTTCCTTTGGAACACGTGTACGCCGCTACCGTCTCGTAGCTTTGCCTCGTACGAGCGACGTGGATCATGCCGCCGCACGTGGAACATCGACCGAGTCCGGTGAGCAGGTAGCGCGGCGAAGGCCCACGGGTCTTTGCGCCGAAGACGGCTTTGTACTGCGCAACTTTGCCTTGTCTATGCCCATCGGAGAATTAGTACTACTGCGGAACGTTCAATCGGACTAGCCGACGTCTCACGGCGTCTGGGTAGGGCTGTGTCGTTTGTTTCTTACTTTGTCCTCCATATCTTGGAAAAGTTTTTCTTGGAACCACGCGGCGTAAAACCGTGTCCATGGTGCGCGCCCATGAAGTTTGCCCAGGACACGGAGACAAACCGTCGCGCGATCGAGTTCTTGGTGACCATCGGTCAACATCTCAAACGCCCCGAGCAACGCGCGTCATTTTACGACCTATGCGTTCCGGGATCATCGGGGCGGGTGAACGAAAAGCGTGGAACCCATCGCAGCGCAAGCGTTCTGCGAACCGCGGACGTACAGCGTTGTCACGACCAGGCTGCTGCACTTCGTCGGAACTGCGCCGTGGAGCGATCGAGATATTCCGGCGCGCCGCCGCCGCTACGCAGTCGACGGAATGCGCAAGCAGGATCCAGTGACGATTTCGATTGTCGATGATGCCGGGTTCCTCAAGCAGGGCAAACACTCGGTCGGCGTGCAGCGGCAATACAGGCTCTGCGGGCAAAGTCACCGTTGCCAGATTGGTGTCAGGCCTTTGCGCGTCGAATCCGGAGAAGCAGGTTGCCATCGACTTCGAGCTGTATTTGCCGCGAAATGGACCGACGCCCGCTCTGCGAAAGCGGCATATCCTGACTGCGTTTTTCAGGACCGAAGCCCGAAATTTCCGCGCTCGACGAGATCCGGCGAGCCAAAGCTGACGATCTCCTTGGAAAATTCTCCTCGCTGATTCCGGATATGGTGATTCGTGGTTTTTCGTGCGGGCTGCACAGGTCGGACATGATTTTGCCGTTGCAATCAAGGGCACGACGCGTGTTTGGCTGCTGAATTCGGACGAGGAACACGAACGCATCTTTTCTGCACGCGATCTTGGCGTAACACTCGGCTTGAATGCGTTTCCCGGCGGATCACGTGGCGAACAGGCACAAAGAGGCTTTTCGTCTCGTTTTTGCGCATTCGCGGGGTAAAGCCCGTATTACTGGGCGAGGTGAACCGGAAGACAAAGGCCGCTTTTGGCTCGTCATAGAATGGTTGGAAGGCGAATCGACATGGCAAAATTCGTGCTGACGACACCTTGCGGCGGATGAGCAAAGAAGAGATCCATTCAGATCATCAAGGAACGGTGGCGAACGGAGATTCTTTATGAGAACTGAAGGAAGAGGCTCAAAGCCTCGACCATTTCGAGGACGCTCGTTCCGCAGATGGCACCACCACATTTCTGTCGTCTACTCTGCTGCTACACTTTCGTCATCGTCAGGCGGTGTGCGGCGTTTTCCCCCTCGGCAGAACGGCGAGCGTAAAACAACGCGCTCGCTGACTCGTCCAGCTCCGCCAAATCGCCGATTCCCTCGCCTCAGTCCGCATTACCAATCGCAAGTGCGCTGCTCGCCTGGCTGCCGCGTTGTCCACATTGTGTCATCGAAAAAACTGATACGGTTCCACCACCACTCGTCGGTCAACGAGGTCGCTCTCGCGTGAAGACCATTCGTCGCACGTCTCAGGAAGGTTCCGCAGTATTATTAGTCACGTTCCTGAGGCAAGAACTTTGCTTGACTTCTGTCCCTCATGCGGAATATGTTCGCGAAGCTTTTGCGCGAAAGCCGCCAATATGGTGGGTCTATTGATGGTGCTGACCTCTCAGCAAGGGACGGATGAGGACCAAGGTTTTCACCGAGAC